>NZ_JBEOUD010000079.1:0-17607 GCF_040303865.1 Streptomyces sp. NPDC094034
TACGAGCGCAAAGCCGAACACTTCCTCGCCTTCACCAGCATCGCCTGCACCCTCATCTGCTACCGCAGATTCACCAAATGAGATGACGTCTAAGACGCCGACGACCAGGGGCAGTTCGGCCGCGTCTGACAGGACATGCATCCTGGAACTGGGCTTACCCTGGTCCACGGAGCTCGGACCAGTGAGTTCGCCCACTTTTTTTGGCCCGGACGTGCGCGGAATCGACGACCACGCGGGACAGGTCGAGTAGTCCGCACTCGTCTATACGGTCGATGACGGCCACGTGCAGCCGGCCCCACACCCCGGCCCTGGCCCAGATCACGAACCGGCGGTGAGCGGTTGACTTCGAGATCCCGAAGCACGGCGGCAACGCCCGCCAGGCACACCCACTTACCAGCACGTAGATGATCGCGGCGAACAGCGTCTCATCGGGGGTGTCCTGTGTCCCACCACCCTGCGGCCGCACCCTCGACGGCGGAATCAACGGCTCCGCGATCTCCCACACCCCGTCCGGAACAATCCAACTCCACCTACCCCGCCCCAGGCCGAACTCAACGAGCGGCCCCCGCATAAGACACCGTCTTAATGCAACGCAGTCGGAACGCCTCTCACCCGAAGGTGTCCAGATAAGAACCTCCTGGGCCGCTACCTGTTCAACATCAAGGCCAGCGGCCCCGGCCTGCGCCCGCTGCGCGGCCCGGACGCGCCCGAACTGGGCGAGGAAGACGACGGCACCCTGGTCTGCCGGACATGGCTGGCCTCGTCAGTAGACCGATTGGCGTCCACCCCGAGGAGCAGGGCGACGAACGATACCGTCGCCGGTCACAACCCGATCCTCAGCCAGGGGAGACGAAGCCGGACTCGTATGCCGCGATGACCGCCTGAGTGCGGTCCCGGGCGCCAAGTTTCGCCAGTACGGAGCTGACGTGCGACTTGACGGTCTCGGTCCCCACCACCAGACGCGCGGCGATCTCCGCATTCGACAGGCCTTGCGCCATGAGACGCAGCACCTCCCCCTCGCGCTCCGTCAATGCGGCACGTTCCATGGCGGTCCTGGCCGCGGTATTGCCGTGGTCCCGACCGTAGGAGGAAGCCAGATGCCGTACCGCCGCCGGGAACAGCAGGGAGTCGCCCTCGGTCACCAGCCGTACGGCGTGCACGATCTCGGCCGGCCGTGCCCGCTTGAGCAGGAAGCCGTCGGCGCCCGCGCGCAGCGCGCCGTACACGTACTCGTCGTTCTCGAAGGTCGTCACCACCACGATCTTCGGCGGGTCCGCTATGGTGCGCAGCACCGTCCGGGTGGCCTCGATGCCGTCCATCAGCGGCATGCGTACGTCCATGACGATGATGTCGGGGCGCAGTTGCCGTACCAAGGGGATCACGGCGGCCCCGTCGGAGGCCTCGCCCACCACTTCGATGTCCGGCTGAGCCCCCAGCACGGCGCGCAGCCCGGCCCGTACGAGCGGCTCGTCGTCGACCAGGAGAACAGTGAGCGGCATCCAGTCAGCCTAGATCAACTACAGCGGCAGATCGACGTACAGCAGCCAGTGGCCGCCGTGCTGTCCCGCCTTGGCCTCGCCCCCGAGCAGCGCGGCACGCTCACAGATGCCGCGCAGCCCCCTGCCACCGCCCGTGCCGGCCACCGGTGCCGGATCGGGCAACGGATTGCGCACCTCAAGCCGCAGCCGCGCTGTCTCGATGGCGATGCGCACGCCGATACGGACAGGGCCCGCGTGCCGCAGCACGTTGGTGAGGGCTTCCTGAAGCATCCGGTAGGCCTCGCGGGAGATCGGCCCCGGAAGGTGCTCCAACGGTCCGGTCACTTCGGCGTCGACTTGCGCACCCGAGGACCGCGCGGAATCCAGCAGACGGCCCGCCTCGTCGAGGGCCGGACGTGCGCCGGCCGGCTGTCCTGTCTCGCGCAGTACGCGCAGGACACGGTCCAGGTCCTCCAGCGCGGCCCGTCCCGTCTCCTCTATGGCCTCCAGCGCTCGGTCGGTGAAATCTGGGTCGCCTGCGGCCCGGGCGGCACCGGCTTGCACCACGGCCAAGGTCAGCGCGTGGCCGAGCGTGTCGTGCAACTCCCGTGCAATTTCGTTGCGTTCCAGCAGCTGCTCGGTGCGCTCCTCCAATTCCGCCAGCCGCTCCTTGACCGACGGCCCGAGCAGCCGGCGAGCAGCCTGCGCCATGAGAGCCCCGGCCCCAGCGGCCACCACGATCAGCACCAGCACGGGCACCGGTGCCAGCAGGGCATGTATCCAGCCCGCATCCGAAACGTACGGCAGCGGGCCGGCGAGGCCGGGCTCCCCGGCGGCCGCCCCGGCAAGCGACAGCGCGAGTGTCAGCAATGTGTTGGTCACCAGTGCGAGGGCGAGGCCTGCTTCCAGACGCAGGACCAGCCAGCCACCGGTTCTCGCCCGGTCGGTCCACGAAGCGGAGAAAACGGTGGAGACTCCAGGGTCCTCGTCATTCCTCACGCGTGCGTGCGGCCCGGGAAACAGCATCAGCCGCGCCTGCAGCCCCTCAGCATGACGGATCGAGGGCACCATGCCAACGGCCAGAGCCAGGGGGATGGGAAGGACCGCGACCAGCAACCAGTCGCGCGGTGACGGGTTGCTCAACCCCGGATAGACCATGGCGCAGGCGAACGGCACGATCGCACCCACCAGCACGTGCAGCCAGCGGGTATAGGTCACCGCACGTGTCAGCGGCAGCAGGAAGCCCGGCATGCCGACATCGTGCCAGAGCAGCAGGGGCCGCCGTCTCCCCCGGGCGGGGGAGACGCTCTCCCCGGGCGGGGGATGCCTGCCCGCGCTTGCCCGACCACGCTGAAGCCATGACCAGCATTGACATCAAAGAACTCACCAAGGAGTACAGCGGTACCCGGGCCGTCGACCGTCTGACGTGCAGTATCGAACCGGGCCGGGTCACCGGGTTCCTCGGACCCAACGGCGCCGGCAAGTCCACCACCATGCGCCTCGTCCTCGGCCTGGACCGCCCCACCTCTGGCACTGCCACGGTCGGCGGCCACCCCTACGCGACGCTGCGCGAGCCCCTGCGCACCGTCGGCACCCTCCTGGACGCGCAGGCCGCCCACGGTTCCCGCACCGCCCGGAACCATCTTCGCTTCCTCGCCGTCAGCAACCGCCTCCCGGCACGCCGCGTGGACGAGGCCCTTCAGAACACCGGTCTCACCGCTGTCGCACACCGACGTATCAGAACCTTTTCGCTCGGCATGCGCCAGCGGCTCGGCATCGCCGCCGCGCTCCTCGGGGATCCACCCGTCCTCATGCTGGACGAGCCCACCAACGGCCTCGACCCGGAAGGAATCATCTGGATCCGCCACTTGCTGCGCCGACTCGCCCGCGAAGGCCGCACAGTCCTGGTCTCCAGCCACCTGATGAACGAGACCGCAGCTTTCGCCGACCATCTCGTCATCCTCGGCAAGGGCCGACTCCTTGCCGACATCCCAAAACAGGACTTCATCGAACAGCACAGCCACCCGCGCGTACGCGTACGCACCAGTGACCCCATCCGACTGCGGGCCGCACTGCTGGCCCAGGGACACACGGTCGCGGAAGACGCTGACGGCCGATGGGTGGTCGACGGCGCCACGGCCGAGCAGATCGGAGCCGCCGCAGCCCGCGAGGGCATCCCCGTCCTCGAACTCACCGACGAACGTGCATCCCTGGAGCAGGCCTACCTCGCTCTCACAGCCGCCGAGGCGGAATTCACCGCCGTGGCCCCCGCGTCCACGGCCACCCCACAGGAGGCCTGACCATGTCCGTCATCGCGGTACTCCACTCCGAGTGGATCAAAATCAGGTCAGTCCGGGCGAGCTTCGGAGCACTCCTCGCGGTCTTCGCCGCCACGCTGGCCATCACGCTGCTCGTCTTCGCCACCGTAGGCCGCGCGGAGGCGGAAGGCGGCGAGGATCCCGTCTTCGGAGCCTTCTACGCGATCAACTTCGCACAGATCGCCGCGATCGCCTTCGGGGCCACCGCCATCTCCTCCGAGTACACAGGCGGTGCCCTTCGGATCTCCCTGTCGGCGGTGCCACGCCGGGGTCTCTTCTACGCGGCCAAGACAGCAATCGTGGCCACCGCCGCCCTCGTCGTTGGACTCGCCACCGCGTTCGCCACCTTCTTCGCGGGCCAGGCGTTCCTAGGAAAGTACGCCATCGGCCTCGGTGAGCCGGGAGCCCTGCGGGCCTGCATCGGCGGCGGGATCTACCTCGCTCTGATGGCCTTGTTCGCTACAGGACTCACTTTCCTCCTGCGCAGCGCCGTCGCGGTGCTCAGCCTGCTCATCCCCTTCATCCTGATCGTGTCCTTCGTGGTCGGAGGCATCGCCGAGGGCGCCTCCGCATATCTTCCCGACCGTGCCGGACAACAAATCCTGCACCAGTACCCGGCAGGAGGCCTTGGCCCTTGGACAGGTCTCGCCGTGACTGCGCTGTGGGCGGCAGCCGCGCTCTTGGCGGGTTGGTGGGCAATACACCGACGAGATGCCTGACAACGCGGTAACCGGCACTCGCCCCGCGCCGGAGGCAGCGCCATGAGCAAGCACACGGGCGGTCAGATCCGGCTGCGCCGTCTGGGCGGGAACACGGCAGGCAACGGCTCTCACAAACGACCATCTGTGAGAGTTCCGCGAGAGGCGCCTGGGTGATCGCGTTCCCGCACGTCGCCACTCGCAGAAGTCCTCTAGAAACTCACACCTTGTGCGAGGCACTTCCGGCAGGTTGTTTTGACAGCATTTGACGGGTTGCGGTAGGTGCTTGGGCCTCGCGGACCGTCATCGGCGACCACCCCCGCAACGCTGTACGAGACAGCGCTACGCGATACTCGTCCTGTGGACTGGTTCGAGCAGGCCCGGGTAGCGGAACAACTCGGGGATTGGGATGCGGCCATCGCGTTGGTAAGCGCCCACGCCGAGTGCTACTCCACCGATCACACGTTGCACAACAACCATCTGTGGCACATGGATTTGCTCGCCCGTGCGAAGCGGTTCTCCGAACTCACTGAGCTTGCTCTCACGGATGTCCACGCACGTCGGAGACTCAACAGATCACTTCGCGATCAGGGGATGGAGGCGGTTCTGCGTAGCCGCGCCGAAGATGGTGACCGTGACGCTCTGTACGTCCTTGTCCGGCTGCTGTGCGAGACAAATCGGGCCCAGGAGGCCCATCGAGTGGTCCAGGACAGCGGCTCGGAGGATCAGTACGCACACCAGATCGTGGCCCGTTTTCGATCACCGTCAAGCGATACGCGGTAACGCTCGGCACCTGCCTCATCTGACCTGTCAGGAGGCGCTTCGTGGAGGGGCCTTGACCCGGAATCTTGGACACGGGTTATGCGGCTTGGGCCAGGGTAGTTGATGTTGCGTTGAGTGCTGTCTCATAGGCGATGGGACTGCGTTGTCCGAGGCGGGAGTGACGGCGTCGGGTGTTGTATCGGTGAAGCCGGCGGAACGCGTCGAGGCGGGCCTCGCGTTCACTGGACCAGGTTCTGCGGCCCTGGAGAGTCTCGCGTTTGAACGTCGCGTTGAAGGACTCGGCGAGCGCGTTGTCCGCGCTGGAGCCGATCGCGCTCATGGACCGGCGGACGTCGGCCTGGCGGCAGGCGTCGGCGAAGGCCCGGCTGGTGTACTGGGCCCCCGTCGTCGGTGTGCATAACCGCTCCGGCGAGGCTGCCGCGGGTGTGTTCGGCGGCGGCCAGAGCGTCGGTGACGAGGTCGGCGCGCATGTGGTCCGCGATCGCCCAGCCGGCGAGGCGGCCTGAGGCGAGGTCGATGACGGAGGCCAGATACAGGAACTTCCCACTGTCCAGCGGGAGATAGGTGATGTCGCCGACGCACTTCGTGTTCGGCTCGCTCGCCGTGAAGTCGCGGCCGATCAGGTCCGGGGCCTTCGCCGCGGCCGGGTCCGCAACAGTGGTGCGGTGCCTGCGACGCAGCCGCACGGCTGCCAGGCCGATGCTCCGCATCACCCGCGCGATCCGCTTGTGGTTGACCCGCTCGCCGTCGTCGCGGAGCTCGGCGGTGATCCTTGGGACGCCGTAGGTGCCGTCCGACTCGCGGTGCACGGCCCGTATCCGGGCGGCGAGTCGGGCGTCGGCCGCCTGCCGGGCCGCCCGGTCCCCGGCCGTGCGACGCCCGTAGGAGAAGCTGGAGCGGGCGATGCCAGGATGATGCACAGCCGCTTCACGCCGTAGCGGCGCTGGTGGTCGGCAACGAGCTGGAAGCGGTTCACCAGCGCGTCTCCCCGGCGAAATACTTCGCCGCCTTCCGCAAGATCTCGCGTTCCTCCTCCAGCTCACGGACCTTCGTGCGCAGAGCCGCGTTCTCCGCCTCCACCGGTGTCCGTGGCTCGGCCGGTACTTCGGCCCGGCGTCCCCGCGGCCGGCTCGCGCCGGCTGCCCGGACCCAGTTCCGCAAGGTCTCGGGGTTGATCCCCAGATCGGCAGCGACCTGCCGGATCGTCGCCTCGGGCCGCGACTGGTACAGCGCGACCGCGTCCGCCTTGAACTGCGACGGATGGTTCTTCATGACCACGAGATGTCCGTTCTCAGATCCTCGCCGGCTTCGGGTATCGAGCCCGAATGCCGGGAACTGGACCTTTCGGTCTCGGCATACAACGCCCGCCGCAGTCGTCCCAAGTCCGCCCGGCAACTGCGCGACGAGCACCTCATCGGGCACATCCGCCGCGTCCACGCGGCCTCGGGCGCGACCTACGGAGCCCGCCGAATCCCACCGCCAACTGAAACGCGAGGGCTTCACCGCGACCCGCTGCACCATCGAGCGGCTGATGCGCCAGGACGGTCTGGAAGGCGTGATCCGCGGGCAACGGCGACGCACCACCATCCCCGAACCATCCGTACCCAGACCGCCGGACCTGGTCAACCGGCACCTCACCGCCCACCGCCCCAACCAGTTGTGGGTCGCTGACCTCACCTACGTCCGCACCTGGCCGGGCTGGGTCTACGTCGCCTTCGTCCTGGACGTGTACTCACGGTGATCGTCGGATGGCAGCTCGCCACCCATATGCCTACCGACCTCCCACTGGAAGAAGGGTTCAGGCCTGATCCATCACAGCGACCGCGGATCGCCATACGTGTCCATTCGCTACAGCGAGCGGTTGCCGGAGGCCGGCGCGACCGCCTCGGTCGGCTCCGTCGCGGACAGCTAAGACAACGCCATGGCCGAGGCCCTCAACGGCTCCTTCAAGGCGGAACTGATCGAGCACCAAGGACCCTGGCGGGACGCTGACCAGGTAGAACGAGCCGTCGTCCAATGGGCCGGCTGGCACAACACCGAACGCCCGCACTCCGCCCTCGACTTCCTCCCACCTGAGGAATACGAAGCCCAGCACCACCGATCCCAGGCCGCCACGAACGCGGCCTGAACCATACAAACCGGCCGCTGCGAAACCCAGGGCAGCTCAGGTAAGCGGCGTACCGCTTGCGCTGAGCCCGGGTGACTCCGTGGCCTGATCAACACGACCACGTGTTGCAACGACCCCTCGGATCCGTCCGCAGGGCGGGGCTCCGGGATGTCCGGGCGCCGCCACCGAGCGTAAAATTTGCAGTGTGAATCCGCGACTGACTTTGCTCAGTACGGTGGCCTCCGGTGCCCCGGAAAGCGAAGTCTTCGGGCTGGCGCTCCAGCACGCCACGGGTGAGCTGTGCGCTCTGGGCGGAATGATCCATCTGTGTGGTCCCACGTCCGCGTTGTGCCTGGTGTCGGCGGTTGGCCTGCCGCCCGCCCTCACCCGCTCCTGGGAGATCATCGATCAGGAGAGCCCGCTGGCCCCGGCGTGTGCCCTGCGCCAGGGCACTGCTGTATGGCTGCCGCCGCTGCCCACCGAAGCCGCCGACGTCCCAGGGCTCGGCACGGGCCTGGCCGCCCTGCCGGTGTCCGGCGGGGGCCGCATCACGGGCACCCTCACCCTTCTGACAGGTGACCGGGGCGAGCCCACCCCGGAGCAGTGGGATTTCCTCCGGGCCGTGGTCGCCTGGACCGAAGAGCACATGGCCCAGGCGCCGAGGCTGTCCGACTCCGCGCCGAAGGAGCCCGATGATGAGCAGCCCTGGCAGGGCGTGCCGGGCCTCAGGGTCGGCTGGTGGGACTGGAACCTCCAGACCGACGGGCTGATCTGGGACGCGGTGGCCATGGAGTTCTACGGCAGCAGACCGGCCGATTTCACCGGCGAGATCCAGGACTGGATGCACATTCTCCACCCCGACGACCTGGCACCGGCGCTGGCGGAGGCGCAGCGAGCGATCCGTGACCACTCGGTGTACGAGGCCGCGTACCGGGTACGGCGTCTGGACGGCACGTACGGCTGGTCGCGGGCCCGCGGTATGCCGACGTACGACGACCAGGGCAAGCCGCTTCGGATGGTCGGCGTGAGGTGGGAGGGCAGCGAGTCGCCTTCCGCTCGGGACGCGCTCAGCCGGGCCCTTCGGCAGATGAGCGACGGTTTCCTGGCGGTGGACCCTGAATGGCGCATCATCTTCACCAACCTGGAAACGGAACACGTGCTGGGATTCTCCCAGGAACAACTTTTCGGGCGTGTGCTGTGGGACCTGCCCGCCGCACGGCGGATCCAGGGCCTGGAGCGCCGTTGCCAGAGGGCCGCCGCAGAGGGGAAACACGCCAGCTTTGATGTGTGCATGCCGGACACGGGGCGTTGTTACCGGCTGCGGCTGGTACCGGGACCCGTAGGCTGCGCCCTCTACCTGACGGACGTCACCGAGAAACTGCGCATGCAGGAGGAGCGCCGGGCGGCCGAGGATGCCGCGTCCGAGCGAGCGGCGCAGATCACGGAACTGACCGCGGCACTCGCCAAGGCGACGACCTCACAGGACGTGGTGGACGCGGTCGCGCAGCGAGTGCTGCCGCCGTTCGACGCCGTCGGACTCATGGTGCAGGCCATCGAGGGAAGCCGGCTCCTCAATGTCGGGTCCGTCGGCTACGCCGACGACTTCCTCGACCTCGTGAACGACCGTGGCGCAGTCGGCACCAGTCCCTCCTGGAGGGTCATCTCGTCCGGAGCACCGGCATTCCTGTCCTCGCCGCAGGAGTACGTCGCGTACGCACCTGACCACGCCGACCTCCCCGGCATCGCCCACAAGCAGGCGTGGGCGTTCCTGCCGCTGACGGCGTCCGATCACACGTTCGGGGTGTGTGTCGTCTCCTTCGACCGTCCGCGTCGGCTCACCGACGACGAGCGTTCGCTGCTGACCACGATCAGCGCCCTCGTCGCACAGGCCCTGGAGCGGGCCCGGCTCTACGACGCCGAGCGCGACCGGTCCCGCGAACTCCAGCGCAGCCTGCTTCCCACCGGCCTGCCCGACCTGCCCGCTTGTGTGACCGCCGCGCGTTACCTCCCCGCCGGGCAGGGCATGGACGTAGGCGGTGACTGGTACGACGTCATCCCGCTCTCCAGCGGCCGGGTCGCCCTCGTCGTCGGCGACGTCATGGGCCACGGCCTGCCCGAGGCGGCCACCATGGGCCGTCTGCGCACGGCCGTCCACACCCTGGCCGACCTCGAACTGCCCCCCGACGAAATCATGGGTCACCTCAACGACATCGTCGGCGACATGGGCGAGGAGTCGTACGTGACCTGCCTGTACGCGCTCTACGACTCCACCACCCAGGTCTGCGCCATCACCCACGCCGGGCACCCGCCCCCGGCCCTGGTGCACCCCGACGGCACCGTGTGGTTCCCCGAACTGGGCGCCGACCCGCCCCTCGGTGCGGCTGAGCCGCCGTTCGAAACGGTCGAGTTGACGCTGCCCGAAGGCACCCTATTCGTGCTCTACACCGACGGCCTCGTCGAGTCGGCCAAACGCGACATCGACGAGGGCACGGCGGAACTGGTCCGGCTCCTGCGCACCGCCCATGAGGACGGCACCGACACGGATCTGGAGCGCCTCTGCGACACGCTGACGGTCGGCCTGCTCCCCGCCGAGCACCAAGCGGCCGACGACGCAGCGCTCCTCGTCGCCCGCCTCCACGCCCTGAACGCGGACAGGATGGCTTCCTGGCCGCTCGCCGAGGACCCGAAGGCGGCGAGCCTGGCCCGCCGGCATGTCCGCGAGCAACTCTCCGCCTGGGGCCTGGACGACCTGACATCCACCACGGAACTGCTGGCCAGCGAACTGGTGGGCAACGTCGTACGCCACGCCAAGGGCCCGGTCAGCCTGCGTCTGCTGCACGGCGCCGTGCTGACCTGCGAGGTTTTCGACGGGAGCCTCACGATGCCCCGTATGCGCCGCGCTGCGGACACCGACGAAGGCGGCCGGGGGCTACAGCTGATCACGATACTCGCGCAACGCTGGGGCACCCGTTACACGGCGAAAGGAAAGTGCATCTGGACCGAGCAGGCCCTGCACGGCCCGGACGGCCGTGGGAGCCAGTCGTCCGACGCCCTGGAGTTGATGTTCCCGGGCACAGACGGATTCGACAGAACAGGCGGATTCGACGTGGACCAGAATGCGCCCTCCTCCGGGGAGAGAGAGCGGCAAGGGCTGCTTCGGGTCCGCTTCTAGGGCTGCGAAGCTGTCCGGGGACACCCTCCTCCTCGCAGGACGTGGGCAAAGGCATCGATCTCGACGGCAATGTCCTGCTCTGGAGCCCGATCCGCCACCACGATCCCTACCCGAACAACCCCGTGAGGAGCCACCGTGCTCGAAGAAGTGTGCATGCGTCGTGCGGTCCGACCAAGTCCAGCAAGCCGTGCCGCGCGCAGTTCTCCGGACGCGGTTTTGCCTGCGAGCTCCACACCACCGACCATGAGAAGGCCCTCGTCAGCACCTACGACCGGGTCGTGGCCGTCACGGTCGACGGTACGGATACGGCAGGACCGGCCCGGGCGCACTCAACACCCTGTCCATCGCCGCCTTTGACGGCGAGAAACGCCTACACATGTCGTCGGTGCGCTTGACGATCTGAAGGGTGAGGGCGAGTTTGCTCCGGCACCGGTCGACCAGGTCGCCGGTGTAGCCGCCGTGGGCCCAGATGAGGGTGAAGTCGCGGTGCAGACGGCGCAGCCGCTCCAGCAGGCCCGCCGCGGCGTCCCGGTCGCCGATGTTCGCGGCGGTGACCGCGACTGGACAGCAGCAGACCGAGCGTGTCGGTCACGACGTGCCGCTTGCGGCCCGGCACCTTCTTCCCGTCGTCGTAGCCGCGTGAGGCGGCCGGCACCGTCGTCGCGGCCCGCACCGACTGGGCGTCGATAATCCCCGCTGTGGGCTCGGCCTCACGGCCCTCATGCTCACGCATCCGACCGCGCAGCCGGTCGTGGAACTCGGTGATCAGCCCGTGCTCGCGCCAGCGGCGGAAGAAGGCGTAGACACGGGCCCAACCGGGGTAGTCAGCGGGCATCGCCCGCCAGGAGATCCCGCCCGCGACCAGATACCAGATCGCGCCCAGCATCTGCCGGTGGCAGTAGCCCTCCGGCTGCCCCCGCCCCTGAAGCCAGGCCGGCACTGGCAGCAATGGACGGATGGCCGCCAACTCCGCATTCGTCATGTCCGACGGATACCGGCGCACCCGATCGGGATGATCGGCCGCATTACCGTACACATGCACGAGGCAGTCACACGATGGAGCAGCCGAGTTGAACTGGGCGAGCTCGGACGCGTACAACAACGACACTAGACTGTGTCTCTTCTGGGTGTCGGGGACCTGGTCCAGCCAGTGCACGGCGTGATCACGGCCCTGGACGACGCCACCGGGGACGATCTCGTCCCCGTCAACCAGCCCTTCCGCGACGACGCCGTGCACTGGCTGGACCAGGTCCCCGACGACAGGTCCCCGAGCATTGCAATTCGACGCAGTCCGGTCAGGCTGAACCGTCGTGGTAGACCGGTGCGTCATTGCAGTTGAAGTCGTTTCCGTCCGCACCGTCGCGCAGACAGACCGTCATGGTGTAGTAGCCGCGGAACGGCTGGGGCAGGAAACCGCTGGTCGTGCCGTCTTGTGAACCGCCGACGCATGAGCCGCTGCCGCCGGCGGCATGTCGCGTCAGGCTCCATGAAGTTCCATCTTTGGACAAGTAACCGACAGCTCGGAAACCGTCCGCCGTCCCCTTGTCGCAGACGCGGAACCAGAAGTACTCGGCGGTCAGAAACGCGTTCGCGGTGCCATACCCGCCTTTCGCCGACTGTAGAGAGTAGACGGTCATGTTCGCAGCCGCACTTGCTGGCGCTGCGGCCAGCACAGTCAGAGCCAGCCCGGTTGCAGCAGCACCGGCAGAGGCGGCCAAACGTGCAGTATGCATGATTTCCCCTTGTAGTGAGAGTGGCAGTCCACTGCTGTGTGACTGTTCGGGAGACCCCCGACTGGGCGGGCCTGAGTGCCCGTGTTCGACTGCTCGGCGTCCAGAATGCCGAGGGCAGCGGCAGCCAGCCTTGTCAGTCCGCGCAGGGTTGTTGACGATTCGCGCACGCCGTAGGCGACAGGTTCCTGTAGTCCCGTGGCGGTATCCCGTAAGCGGTCCGGAACAGGCGGCTGAAGTGCATGGGGTTGGTGAAGCCCCAGCGGGCGGCAATAGCCCGGATCGGGTGGGAGTTCAGGCGGGGATTGGCCAGGTCGAGGCGGCAGCGCTCCAGACGGCGGTGGCGTATCCAGGCCGCCGGCGATGTGTCGTCCTCGGCGAGCAACTGCTGAAGGTGGCGCAGGGAAATGTGGTGGGCGTCCGCGATTGTCTGGGGAGTCATGTCCGTGTGGGCGAGATGCTGTTCGACGTAGGCGCTGATCTGGGCCCGCGGGGCTCTCCTGCGGGCCTCCGGGGTCAGCGCCTTCTCGGCCTCCAGGCAGCGGGCGATTACGGAGGCCAGGAGGTCCAGGGTGACCGAGTTGAGGGTGGGGATGCCGGCTCGGGTGAACTCGCCGGCGTGCGCGTTGAGGTCGGCAAGCCAGCGGGTAAACACCCCGCCCATGCCGTTGCGCCCGCTGATCGGGACGGTGAGCAAGTCCTGCACCGTCTTCTCCGGCAAGGGCAGCATCCGGCGAGAAAACTGCACAGTCACGTGTGACCAACTGTCCAGAACAGGGTGAACCTCTCCGCGGTAGGGACGGCTACTGTCCACTGGGCTTCGATACGGTTGAGCCAGGAACTGTTGGTCGGGGTGTAGGCGATGTCGACGTTGTTGGCATCGGTCCAGTCCGCGACCCGGCGGCAGCGCTTGGTGGTCAGGTGCGGTGAGTAGTTGTCCCACACGATCGCGATGCGCACGTCCGCGGGGTAGAGGGTGCGCAGGTAGCGGGAGAACTCCAGAACTTCGTGCGGGTCTTGGTCTTCTTGATATGGCCGTACATCTTGTCCTTGGCCAGGTCGTAGGCGGCCATCAGGTGCCGTACTCCGTGCGGGCGGGTATAGGTCGCCTGCCGCCGGGGGCGGGGTTCTCGTTCGGGGTCCTTGTGCTTGCCGCTGCGTTCGGCCCACTGGCGGCCAGGGTGGGGCTGGAGGTTGAGCGGTCCGAACTCGTCCATGCAGAGGACGACTTCGGGTTCTCCCCCCTCGGGTATGACCTCGCCGTCGGCGATGGCGTAAAGATGCTCGACCCGGGCCTTCTTGGCGGCGTAGTCGGGGTCGCGGGAGGCCTTCCAGGTCTTCACGCGTTGAAAGGAGACGCCTTCCTCGCGGAGCAGGATACGCAGGCCCTCGTGGCTGATGTCGTCGGCGGCGAGGAAGTCGGCCAGCTTGGCCAGGCTCCAGGTCGAGAACGGCAGGCCATGTTCGACCGGCTTGGACTTCGCGATCTTCTTGACCTTACGCCGCTCGGAAAGGGTGAATGCCTTGGGCCGGCCGCCGCCGTACTTCGGATAGAGGGACGCGAAGCCGTCGGCGTTGAAGTTGCGGATCACATCGCGGACCCGGTCCGCGCTGGTGAAGCCGACGTCGGCGATCCTGGCCACGTCCAGGCCCTGGGCGGATAGCAGCACCATCTGCGCCCGCCGCCAGGTCACCACCGGCCCCGTCCCCCTGCGGACGATCCGCAGCAACCGCCCGCCCTCGTCCTCGTCGATCTCACGGACCCGAACCCGATCAGTCACCGGGACAGCCTGGCAGGTGCGGCGCCTCGGGGCGGGCGGGGACGCGCGTTCATCAGCCTGACTGTCGCTGCCGTAGTTCGTGCAGCCAATCGCGGACCTGTTCCTCATCGTGGAGGAAGGTCCCGTCCGCTCCGGCGGCCAGATCGATGCCGTGCAGGCGGCCGAGCGCCCACCAGGCCAGGTCGTCCCACACGAGATCATCGTCGGCTATCCAGCGGGCTGCCCACCGATCCGCCTCATCGCGACTCAGACGTCCGTCCAGGACCGCGACGAAACGCTCCTCAATCTCATCCAGCCCAGGCTGCCCACTGACGCTCATGAAACGACGGTACACACGACAGGGCGAACGTTGCTTGATGCGGCACTAGTAGGCGGAGCGGGGCTTCCGGCTGCTGGTCTTCTTCGCGGCCGTCTTCTTCTTCGGCATCTCGTGCACGGTGGCATCCTCGCGGCGGGACTCCCTGGCAGCGCTGACCGACTGCTCCAGAGCGGCCGATAAGTCTCCGGCCGCACCCGCACCCCGGCCGTCCGCACATCCTCCGCCAGGAAGTCGGAGTACTGCGGATGGACCGCCTAGTACGCGTTGTTGTTCGTTTCCGAGTCCGGCACGGCCAACAGCGTCCCGTCCAGAGCGAGTACCCGCAGCCCCCGGAAGAACTCGTCGCCCACCAGTTCCTCGAAGGCCTCGATCAACGGTCCAACGCCCTCTTGGCCCAAGTCGTCGCCCTGATCAAGGACGCCGGAACCGATAGCATCATCGACCGCGCCCAGAACCTGAACACCGGCATCACGGGCGCGGGGCTGCCCTTCCTCCACCGGTTCGTGGAGCTTGCCGTCGCCTTCCACCACGCCGTGCGCGGCGAGGACCAGGAGTTGGCCGCCACCATCGGCCGCCTGCGCGAACTAACCGCCACCGGCGACTTCGCCTACTTCGCCGAAATCGCCCACTACATGGGCGGCCTGCCACTGCCCGGTCCTACCACCACGCAGTGGATCGACAGCCCCGACACCGTCCGCACCCGCTGGCAGCACCTCGTCCACACTCGACGTACCCGTACCGGCCGATAGCCGCAGCCTCATCGCGGCGCCGAGGCGTAGGTTCGTGGGCGGACCGCACACGGATCGGGGCACGGACCTCATGTGGTTCGCGCCCCGATTTCACCCTGGCCAGCTGTTTAGCCGCAGGGCCGTGAGGTCACTGGGTGTCGGTGCGTTTGCCCACGAGCGAGGACAGCAGCTCGACCATGATCGCGTTGACCGTGCGCTGCTCGTCGATGAAGCCATCGATCTTCCGCTCCAGACCGTCCAGGCCCTGGGTCACGTGGCCGCTGAGGTTCTCGACCTTCTGGCCCAGGTTCCCGACCTGCAGGCGCACCGCAGTGAGGTGGGACTTGATGATCCCGAACTCGCGGGAGTCCTGAGCCGAGGCCTCTTCGAAGCACCGGGTCAGGGCAGCGAGCTGGCTGTGAGCGATGGGGGCCTCGGGCACGCCTGCCAGATCAGCAAACCGCAGATAAGAAGACTCCACGATATCGTGCCCGTATCCCGTGCGGCCCTCCTCGGTAGCACCCGCGACCGATCATCGGGTCGCCATCCATGCCGAGCCAGGCGTCGAGGTGACTCCACGCCAGCGCGCGAGGCTGTAACGGGTGACCAGCCTCCACGCGGTACGCGTGGCATCCTCCACCCACGCGCGGCCGGCCGCAGGCAGCCCATGGACGCCCCTCAGGTTCTGAGTGATCTTCTCCTCCGAGATGTAGACGTTGCCTCGTCCCAGGTACTTCAGGACGTGCACCGCGAAGTAGTCCACATCCCGCGGACGGCCCTGTCCGCCGAGGATCTGCTTGAGGTCATGTCCGATCTTGGCTCCGATGCTGTGATCACCTTGGCCCTTCTCGTCCCAGAACCTGCTTGCCTCTGGCCGGGGGAGGATGTCGATCAAGTCGACCAAGTGGGCGAGATCGGGGTCGTCGGCCAGGGTGATGATGTCGCTCATGGTTCCTCCGCCTTGGGTGAGGCACTGTCCGCCGTCGTGGGAACGGAGTCCCAGGACGGCCGCCGCAGATCATCGGGCCCATGACACGGGCGACGCCCGCGATTCCGAAATGACTGCCCGATTCTCCACACGCATTGGCTGAGATCCACTGCTTCGCCTCTGCCGCCCTCATCTCAGTCCCGCCGCAGGACGCTGTTGCGGGAGGAGCCGAGCGCGGTGGAGCAATGGGCCACCGGCAGCAGCTGACCGCCCTGCAGCAGAGCCGGTGCCGCACGGCTCTGCGGCCAGGCGGTACCCGTCCCTGTTGCACGAGCAGCACCCGTGTGCCGCTTGGCCCCCAGCCAGAGCACCTTGGGACTGGTCGTACGCCTATATCTTGTGTGCATCACTGAAATACGGGGGGTGTGATGCGGATTCAGGTCAGCGTCGAGACGGGCGACAGCGGCACGGTGATCACTGATTTGTACCGCTGGCTGCGCCAGGACGACGAGCTGCGCCGCCATGCCGAGGTGCGGCTGTTGCCAGCGCGGCAGACAGGCGGCTTCATGAACGCCGTCGAGATCATCGAACTGGTCGTAGGCCAGGGTGTCGCTGTGGCCAACTTCGTTGTTGCTTATGCCGTTTGGCGACAAGGTCGTGCAGCAACAGCGCCTGTCACGATCACGGTTGGCGAGGTATCAGTCACGGTTACGGACGGTTCGGAGGAAGCGATTCGGCGGATCGTAGACCTCTTGCAGTCCGAGAGCGATCGATGACTCTTCCCGATCCTACGAGGTCTCGTGCGGTCTTAATCGGATGTGACCGCTATCGCCACCTGGCGGACCTTCCTGCTGCGGGCAATAACGTCCGCGAACTCGCCACCTTGTTCATGGATCCTGGCTTGTGGGGTCTTCCCTCGCAGCACTGCGTGGTGCTGCACAACCCCTCCTCCGTTGACACCGTGCTGGACGTGGTTCACGATGCGGCGGCTAAGACCGTGTCCTATGTGGTGATCGCTCGTTGGGCTGTTCATGGGGCGGGATACGTGGGGCTGGATTGTTCCGGACGGGCTGTGGGAGATCGCGAAGCCGTTGATCCCACCGTCGAAGGTACGTCCGCAGGGCGGCGGAACGCGGGACACGCCTGATGAGACGCTGTTCGCCGCGATCGTCTACGTGCTGGTGAGCGGGTGCGCTTGGAGGGCTCTGCCGCCGTGCTTCGGGGTCTCGAAGTCCACCGCCCACCGGCGCTTCGTCATCTGGTCCAGGGCCGGTGTCCGGGGCCGGCTGCACGAGGCCGTCATCGACAGGATCGACGAGTGCGGCCTGCTCGACGTGACCCGCGTGGTCCTCGACTCCGCCCACGTACGGGCCAGAAAAGGGGCGATCTCACCGGTCCGAGCCCCGTGGACCGGGGCAAACCGGGTTCCAGGATGCACGTCCTGTCGGACGCGAACGGACTGCCCCTGGGTGTCGGCGTCTCCGCCGCCAACACCCACGACAGGCAGGGCCTGAAGCCGATGGTGGCCGGTCTCCAAACGAGACACGACCCGCACCGCGGCCGGC
>NZ_JBEOUD010000080.1:0-14485 GCF_040303865.1 Streptomyces sp. NPDC094034
CTACGAGCGCAAAGCCGAACACTTCCTCGCCTTCACCAGCATCGCCTGCACCCTCATCTGCTACCGCAGATTCACCAAATGAGATGACGTCTTAACCGGCTAGCGGCGGCTAACTAGCCCACGGCATCGGTCACCAGAGCGCGCAGTCGCCGCCAGCAGATGAGTGCGCGTCCAAGGGTGAGGAAGGCTTCATGGATGTCGTCGCGAACCTCCCAGCGGATCCGCGGTCGGCGGAACCAGTGCAGGTGGGCGAATGCGCGCGCTCTACAACCCAGCGTTGCTTGCCCAGGCCGGAGCCATGTTCGGTGCCGCGGCGGGCGATCAGCGGCTTCATGCCGAGGCCCCAGACGAGACGGCGGTACTTGTCATGGTCGTAGCCGCGATCACCCAGCACCACATCGGGGCGGCGACGGGGCCGACCCCGCTTGCCCCGCACCGGCGGCACGGCCTGCAGGAGTGGGATGAGCTGGGTGACGTCGTTGCGGTTGCCGCCGGTCAAGGTGGCGGCGAGCGGGATACCGGTGGCATCGATGATCAGATGATGTTTGCTGCCCGCCCTGCCCCGGTCGACGGGGCTTCGTCCCGTCTTGGGACCCCTTTTAACGCCCGGATGTGGGAGCCGTCGACCGCCCCCGGGAGAAGTCCAGGGCGTTCGCGCTGCGGAGCCTGACGAGGAGGGCCTCGTGCAGTCGGGGCCACACACCGGCCTCGGTCCACTCGGCCAGCCGCCGCCAGCAGGTCATGCCCGAGCCGAAGGCGAAGAAGTCGGCCGCGAAGAAGGCCACCGGCCGGAAGCCGCGGTCCGCCTAGCCCAAGGCCTCGCGCACGTTCTTCTTCAGCTCCATGCGCGCTTCCACGACGTCACCGTGGTCCAGCGTCGCCCAGTACGGGTGCGTGCTGACGGCGATCGAGAGGTCCACCAGCCGCTTCGGCTTCCCGCTTTTTCTGCTCGTCTGTGTATCCGGGGCTGTCGGGCACGTCTGCCTGGCGGTTGCTGTAGGGCTGCTTGTCCGAGTCCCAGCCGGGGGCGGGGTCGACGGACCAGGGCAGGGTCGCGCACAGAGCCTGGTAGTCGGTGCGGGTCTGCTGAAGGCCGGTCTCGTGGTCGATGAGGTCCTGGGGGAAGTCGTGGGGTGCGGGCACCCAAGAATCATATATGCGTTCGAATCCATGAGCGGTGAGGCGCACCGGACCAACCCGGTGCCCGTCAGGCTGACGAGGGCATCCCCTTCGGGCCATAGAGGGCTGCGGTCTCACCAGTGATCAGAGCCCAATACCGGTCACCGAAGGACCAGTGCCACCACTCGGTGGGGTAGTTCACCAGCCCCGCGGCGGTGAGCACGGAACCCAGCAGCTTCCGGTTGGCGCGGGCTTCCGTGCTGATGTTGGCGGCGTGGGTGTAGCAGGCACCCTTACTCTCCTCGGGGTCAGCGTTCATCCGGGTGCCCAGGTCCAGCTCGCGCCCCTCGGCATCGGCCAGGGTGAGGTCCACGGCAGCGCCGGCGCTGTGCGGAGCGATGTCGGGAGGTGATACGTACCGACTCGCCGCCGAGTGGATCTGCTCGGCGGACCAGTCGGCATGGATGGCCTGCAGCTGGCTGGCGTACTTCTCGAAGTACGCGCGCTGGAGGGAGGGTGGCCGATATCCCTCAACAAACAGCAGTCGCAGGCCCTGAGGGAGAAGCTCCTGGGCCGTCGTCAGCCGCTCCACCACACCTTCCCGCAGATACGCGTAGGCATTCGCCGAGTCCTGTTTGCGTGAATCGATCAGCAACGAGTTGCCCCGGCGGACGTCTACGAGACGTTCACCGCACTCCGCAACGGGTATGGCGGCAACCTTCGGATCCGACATCAAGACGATCTCACTCATGACGTGATCATCTCGCAGGACTCAGCCGGTGAACCCTTCCGGTCACAGCACTAGCGGATCGCGCTCAGCTGCATGTCGGCGCGCTTCGTCACCTGGCCTCGCCGGAATACGGGGAGCCGGAGATGTTGAGGGGTGAGACGTACTTCCTCAGTGGGCGTGAGTATGCATAACGCGCCGCAACCTGGCCCATCTCAGAGTCGGAGCCGTCCTTCCCGGCCGCTGCCAGGGCGGTGAGCACGCGCTGGCAGCGTCGGTCAGTGCCGGCGCGACGGCCCTCGACCATGGCCTGGACGCTCGGATCGAGTGAGGTCATGCGGGTCAGTTCCGGTCTCGGGTCGGGCTGGTGCTGGCGGATACGGGGCATGCGGAGGAACCCCTGGCGGGTCTTGCGGACGACCGCGGCGGCCTGCCGGATCTCTGCGCGCTCGTCGTCGGTGAGCCGGTCGACCTCCTCGACGACCCGCTGGATCGGCTGCCGGACCCGGCGGATCTCCTCGTCGGAACGGGCAGCCTCGGCGCGCACGATGGCCTTATTACACGCTCGGCGTTGATCCGCAGGCTCAGGCAGCCGCGGCCCTGACGCCCCCCTTGCCCCGGTAGTCCGAGGTCTGCGTCTTCTTCTTCGCAGACTGCTTGGGCTGCTCGGTAGGCGTCGCGGTCGTGGCGTCCTTCTTCTGGGCGCGGAGTTTGGCGACTCGGTCGGTGACGCAGGTGTCGTACCCGCCGCACTCGCTGCGGGCCTGCTGGTACAGCGGGTCCGCGTTGGACTCCTTGGCCTTCTTCGTGGAGTCCGCGACCGCCTTCGCGTTCTGGGACTTGTGCTGGTTCGTCTGACCGGTCTTGGCGGTCGTGGTCTTGTGGACGTCCGTGGTGCGGAGCTGGTCGCTCTTGGCGGTGGCGTCCTTCTTCTGGGCGCGGAGTTTGGCGACTCGGTCGGTGACGCAGGTGTCGTATCCGCCGCATTCGGTGCGGGCCTGTTGGTAGAGCGGGTCTGCGTTGGACTCCTTGGCCTTCTTCGTGGAGTCCGCGATCGCCTTCGCGTTCTGCTTGCGGAGTTTGGCGGTCCGGTCGGTGACGCAGGTGTCGTACCCACCGCATTCGGTGCGGGCCTGTTGGTAGAGCGGGTCTGCGTTGGACTCCTTGGCCTTCTTCGTCGAGTCCGCGATCGCCCTCGCGTTCTGCTTGCGGAGCTTGTCGGTCCGCTCGGTGACGCAGGTGTCGTACCCACCGCACTCGGTGCGGGCCTGCTGGTACAGCGGGTCCGCGTTGGACTTGCGGGCCTCGGCCGTCACCCTGTCGTGCGTCTTCCGCACCTCGATGAGTTTGGGCCCGTTATGGACCAGCTCGCCCTCGGTGAACTCCTTGCCTGTGAAAGACCGCACAAGTTGTTCGAACGGGTTCATTCCCTCGTACTCGTTGTGCTCGTTGATCAGGCGCTGGGCCCGCGCGGGATCGTTCAGCGCCTCCTCAAAAGACTTCTGGTACTTGCGGCTGACGTAGTCCATGACGGCCTGTCCGGCCAGGTCACCGAGCTGCGCGGCAACCCCGGCGCGACCGCTGCCGCGGAACCCCGGGCCGAGAGGCTTCATGCTGCTGATCGCCCTCTTCTGCGACGGCGTGGTGCTGCTGGTCACCGTCTCCTTCGGTGTCTTGGCGCTGGTGGAACCCGGGCCGCGCGTCGGTGTCTTCGGGCCGCGCTTGGCCGGCTGCGTCCCGTCCTCGTCCCCGTCGATGTCCTTGCCGAGCGTGGACGGCCCGTCGTCCACCCCGCGTATGCCGAGGCTGACGGCCCCGGCGTCGCGCGGCACCGGGACCTTGCCGAAGACTTCCTGCTGCTGGGCCCTGATGGCGGCGCGCTCGTCGGGGGAGAGGCCGGGCAGGCGCTCCTTCTCGTAGAGGACGTGATTGTCCATCTTCACGGCGAAGCTGTCGGCCGTATGGAACTGCAGCTCGAAGGGCTGGCCGCTGAACGGGTCGCGCCATGTGGAGTTGATGCCCTTGTAGCCCGGCGAGTCCCAGGTGTTCTTGAACGTGATGCTCTCGAAGCCCCGCGCCTGCAGGTTATTGATCGCCTGTTGCACACTGTTGGTGTAGTTGCCGGCCGGGACCTCCATCGTGTAGCGGATGGAGTCCTTGATGTCGCCCAAGGCCCGGCCGTGGGTCGTGTTGATGTTGTCTTTGAGCATGTCCGTGGCGAGCTTGCGTTTGAGCGAGTCCTCGCCCTTGAGCCGGTACTCAAGGCCGATCAGCCTGCCGTTGTCCACCTTCGCGGTGATGGACTGCATCGACTCCGTGATACGAGGTTCCGCCTCAGCCGCCGTTCGCATGAAGTCGTCAGCAGCGGCGTTCGCTTCGCGGTCCAGGCGTAAGGCGTTCTCGCCTGCCCAGGTGCCATCCGGCAGATTGCGCCAGTCCCGGGAGTCGGGCCTGGCGGAGGGGGAATCCGCCGCTGAGGGCGGTGGTATGGGCGGGGCGGCCGCGGCGGTGGTGGGGCCGGCCAGGATGTAGCTCAGCGCGGCCACCAGGGACACGAACGCCAGTCGCCACATCGTGGGCCAGCGGCGCTGGGCCCGGGCCGGCCATGGCAGCACTCCCCGATGTTCGAGCTCATGGTTGTGCGCAGGACTGTTCATGAGAGAAGCCTTGCGGGCCGTCGAGCGGCCGGGCAATGAATCCGGCGTCCGGGACAGTCCGGATCTGTCTGCCCTGGTCAGAGGCGTTCTCCGCACTCGATTCCGCTCAACGGCGAGAGGGATTTCCAGGCGGAGACGAACCCGGACTGTCCCGGACGCCTGAAGATCTGGCGGGACACCTTCCAGTCGAAAGATCCTCCTTTGCGGGCCACGGACTCCGGGGCCACTGAAGGAGGTTGTGATGGCACAGCAGACGTTGCCCATATCCGCACGACAGGGGTCGAGGCGGGCCGTGGCCCCGGCTTCCCACAGGCGCCCGCGGGGCCGATCCTCGCTCAGGAGCAGTCAGCGGGAGGTGTGGTGGGCGGTTCCGTTCCTGATGGTGCTGTTCGCGCTGTTGTTGCTGCTCGGCGCGGGACTGACGGTGAGCGGCGCGGACGGGTCGTCGCCGACCGCGCGGCGGTCGGAGAGTCCCGCGCCCGAGCAGCCCACTGCCCCCGAGCGTCCGCAGACCCTGCTGGCGCTGCCGCAGCAGCCGGTGAAGAAGCCGGCCAATCCGTCCGGGCCCCGAGCAGGGCAGGAGGCGCTCAAGCCCGCCGCGGTGAAGAAGGTAGTGCTGCGGCCCGGTGACACCCTCTACGCGCTCGCCCTGAAGCACGGCACGACCGTCAAAGCCCTCCAGGACCTGAACAACCTGGGAACCTCGACCCTGATCTACGCCGGCGACACTCTCCGTGTGGTGCCGGCGGACGGCCACCCGGCTTCGACGAGGAGCGCTACAAGAAACGCAACACCGTCGAACGAGCGATCAACTGGCTCAAACAACACCGAGCCGTCGCGACCAGATACGACAAGCGGTTACGTCTTCGCACCGCAACAGCCGCAGCCCTCGCTATCTGGCTCCGAACATGAGCGACCGGACAAGTCCGCCCGTCGGCCGTCCGGCCCGACTCTTTGCTCCAAGGCGCTTGACCTCAAGTCAAGTTGAGTTTCTACGTTCCTCCCATGACCACTTCGAGCAGCACCGCAGCCCCCTTCGCCCCCTCCCACGACGACGCCGGCCTCATCGCCCAGCCCATCGGCTACTGGGCCAACGCGGCCGGGCAGGCCGTCGTCCAGAACATCCGGACCGCGCTCGGCGTCCTCGGCCTGACCCAGCCCGCCTGGTGGGTCCTGCACCACCTCAGCGAGCGCCCGAAGGGCTGGGGCCGCGCGGAGCTGACCGAATTCCTCAGCTACTACCCGGGCCCCGGCGATGACCTGCCCGGCGACATCGACAGCCTCGTCGCCCGGGGCCTGGTCTCCCAGGTCGAGGACGGGCACCTGCTGCGGACCGAGTCGGGCGCGGAGCTGTACTCCCGTGCGGCGGCACGGCAGTCGGAGCTGCGCCGCCAGGTGCACGAGGGCATTCCGGACGAAGAGTACGCCCGCGCCCTCAAGGTCCTACAGCGCATGATCCACAACGTGAAGGGCGACGCGTGGCACCACTGATCCGGGCGGGCGGCCCCGGTGTCAACGGACGGCGGGCCGTGGCTCTGTCGCGACTTCCGTGTTCCCTCCTTGTTGATCTTCATCGGGTGAGGAGTACGCGCTTGCGGAGCAGGTCGTGGTTCGCGCGGCCGAGCATCTGCCGCTTCAGCATCTTGATGCGGTTGACGTGGCCTTCGACGGCGCCGGAGTTCCAGTGCAGGGTGAGGCCGGCCATGACCGCGTCCCAGTCCTTGCGGAGCCCGGAGGCGAATCTCCGCAGTTCGGGGTGCTGGCTCTGCTCGGCGTCGTGGATCCACTGCTCGAGTTTTTCCCGGCCCTCTGGCGGTGGACGAGGATCTCGGCGAAGCGCGCGACGAGCTGGCAGGCGGCGTCCAAGTCGCCGCTGCGGTCGCGGAGTTCCTTGAGCACGACGCGGTCGGGTTCGGGCCGGTTGTCGGGGTGAGTGAGGATCAGGGTGGTCACCTCCCGGACCGTCGGGACCAGCGGCCGGGTAGCGGGTTTCGCGTTCTCCTGGAGCCGCAGCAGGAAGCGACGGACGGTCCGCTCGCTGACCGTCGGTCCGCGGTCGGCCAGTTCGCGGTGGAGGCGGCTGGTGCTGGTGCAGCCCTCGGCCCAGCGGGCGGCGAGGTAGGCAGCATGGCCATCGAGGCTGCTCTGCCGCCCCGTCGGCCGGGAGCCGATCAGCTCCTCCGCAGTGTCCGCCCGCATGTTCTTGCGAACGGTCTTCGGGTCGAGACGGAGCTCGGCGACGATGCCGCCGATACTCATCCCCTTGTCCATCAGCGCGTGCACGGCGGCGTGACGTTCCCGGATGCGCTGGGCCCGCGGGCCCTCGGGCTTCTCCGGCACGGTGACCTCAGGTCTCTCCGGCGGGGGCGGGACCCATTGCGGTCGGAGTCGGGCGACGAGCCGTTCGGCGGCGTCGCCCAGGTTCTGCCACAAGTGGAAGCGATCAGCGACTCGGACGGCGCCGGCGGCGCCTTCGGCGTAGTAGCGGGCCCGGTCACGGCAGATGACCTCAACCCCTGGGTGACGGGTGGGCCAGCCGGCCAACGCGTCGGCGGACCGCTCTGGCAGCAGGCCCACTGGCCTGCGGTTTTCCATGTCGATCAGGACGGTTCCGTAGTGGTGGCCCTTCTTCAGCGCGAAGTCGTCGACGCCCAGGACCCGCACCCGGCCGACCTCGGGATCGGGCAGGGCCCGGATGAGCCGCAGCATCGCGTCCTTGCCGACACCGATCGCCTGGAACTCGGCGAGCCGGGCGCCGGCCCGGCCTCCGAGGGCCAGCGCGATGGCCTCCCGAATGGTGCGTAACAGCGCGGTGCACCGGCCGTGCCGGAAGGTCAGTCCCGGGATCTGCTCGGCGAACGTCCCCTTCGGGCAGTCGGCGTTGCCGCAGAAGAACCGGCGAACCCGCAGGTGAAGGACGGTCTGCTGGTTCGATATCGCGGTGTCGGAGATCTTCCGCTCGTAGCAGCTGTGCACCCGCTCCGACACCGTGCCGCAGGCGGGGCAGACCGCCGACGGCTCCCGCCCTCGCGCCTGGATCCGGACGGTGCGGCCTGTTGTCCGCTTCAACTCGACGTGCAGGAGGGCGAAGTGCGGGAAGAGGGCGGCGAACAGATCATCAACGGACACCCGGAATGATCACGGGCCGCCAAGATCGACATCTCAGGTTTCACGGAAATCACGACAGAGCCGGCCGTCCGGGTGAGCGGACATCTCAGATCCTTGTGCGCGGACAGTTGACCTCCCTGTCCGGTACGACTATTCATCCCTCGGATGGGGGCGTGTGAGCGTTGGTGCCCCGTTGCGCTGGCGGCGCGATGGGGATATAGCGTTGCGATGATGAGACCGCTGACTGACACCACCACCGACCAGGCGCCGGCTGATCCGGCCGCCACCGACGACATGCTGGCCACTCAGCCCATCGGATACTGGAGTGGCCTCGCCCACGCGGCCGTCACCCGGCATCTGCGTGACACTATGGCCAGGATCGATGTCACGCAGCCGCAGTACTGGGTGCTCAACAGGGTGAACGGCGGGCCCGCGGAGCCGAGCCGCGAGGAGGTCGTCATCCAGCTGACGCCCCTCGCGGACGGGCCGCACGAGATCGCTCGTGTCATCGACCAACTGCTCCACCGCGGCTGGCTCCGGATCGACGCCGGGCAGCGCCTGCAGCTCACCGACGCAGGGGAGGCTGCCCGGGTGCGGCTGCGCGAGCTGGTGACCGAGCTGCGCACCGTGGTCCACGAGGGCATCAGCGACGAAGAGTACGTAGCCGCGCTCAAGGTGCTGCGCAGGATGGTCGCCAACGTCGACGGAAACGGGGGCTCGTAGGTTCTGCCTCTTTGGTCCATCGACGAACTCGTCAAGGGGACACGTTCTGACCCGGCTGGTTCAGCGGGACGACGCCCTGGCCGACGGTTGCCTGGGTCAGCGGCAGGCTGGAGCCTTCGGTGAGGACGATGTGCGCGTGGCGCAGGAGCCGGTCGACGGCGGCGGTGGCCAGCGCCGTGGGCATGATCGAATCGAAGCCTGACGGGTGCAGGTTCGAGGTGACGATCACCGACCGGCGTTCGTAGGCGGCGTCGATGACGCGGTAGAACGCCTCAGCGGCCGCCTGGCCTGAGGGCAGCATGCCGATGTCGTCGACGACGATGAGGTCGCACCGGGTGATCTTCGCGACGGCCTTGGCGACGGTGTTGTCCACAGTCGCCCGCCCGAGGTGGGCAGTCAGCGATTCCAGCGTGAACCAGCAGACCTTCATGCCTTCGTCGATCGCTTTGTTCGCGAGGGCCTCGGCGAGGTGGCTCTTCCCTGTGCCGGAGGGCCCGGCAACCGCCAGGTTCTCCGCCCGGGAGATCCACTCGAGTGTCATCAACGCGTGCTGGGTCGGCGTCGGGATCGAGGAATCCGTTTCCCGCCAGGAGTCGAAGGTCTTCCCGGACGGGAGCTGGGCGAGCCGGCGGTGGTTGCGCCGGGTCGCTTTGTCCCGGCCCTTGATCTCTTCCTCCAGCAGGATCCGGACCACTTCGGCCGGGTCCCAGCGTTGCGAACGGGCGGTCGCGAGGACCTCGGGGGCCGCCTGGCGCAAGTACGGAAACCGCATCCGCCTCAAGACTGCCTCCAGCTCGATGGGGATTGGCGGTGGTGTCGGAAAAGACGGAAGCGGGGACGGGGCGGGAACGGCCTCGGGCGGATCGGCAACAGCAGTGGTGGACAACTTCAACTGCCTTTCTGTGGAGGATTGTTCGGGCTTTCTGGTTCCGCGCCGCGCAGCGGCCCGGAACCGGTGGGTCAGGAAGCCGGGCGGCCGAAGTCGACCCAGGCGGAGGTGCCGGGCTGGACGGAGTGTGTCTCGTCGGCGACGACGAGATCGGCGGATCGGGTGCTGTGCCGGCGGTGTTGGATGATGGACATCAAGTCGTCCTCGGCGAACCGGCCCGCGGTCGCCGCGAGACCGAGTCCGAGGTCGACCTCGGCAGGGCCGATGAGGGCGGCGAGTTCGACGGCGGCGGCCATCTTCACCCGGATCCGGGTGGTGCCTGCGGCACCGGCCTCGATCAGCCAGGACTTCGCCCCGGGCCCAAGTGCGAGGAAAGCTGTCCGCCTCCTGCGGATGGTTCGGGTAGTGCGACAGGTCGATGACGGGCGCGCTGGACGTCGAACGCACCCGTCTCCACCCACTACCCCAGGCTCCTCACACCCTCGCGCTCGGCGAGTCCCGCCAGGTACTGCGGGACCAGACCGTGCGTTTCGGCTCGGTCCGCTACTCGACCCCGCCGGGCCTGGTCGGCCAGGAAGCCTGGGTCCGCGCGGACGGCGAAGAACTTGTCGTCGTAGTGAACCTGTCCCGGCTCGCGCACCGGCCGGAATGGATGCAGGGCCCGGCCGGGCTGATGGAAGTCGCTCGCCATCCCCTGTCCCTGCCAGGACGGGCCTCGGCGTCGTTGGAGGGCTTTGGTTTCGGCTGGCGCGGGGAGCCGACGCCCGCAATCGCGTCCCGGCCCAGACCGTGAATCCGGTCGGCCGCACCGCTCCTCCAAGCCGTGTGACCGATCCTGCCACCCACCCCTGCATCAAGCCCTATCGGCCGCACCGATACTCAGCATAAAAATATCGCCGGTCTTCGGTGCTGTGCGCACTGTGAAGCTGAAGGCGCAGCGTCCGTGAGGGGCGCTCATCCTTCGGAGGAGTGCGCGGTGGGAGTGGTTGTCGATGTGCATGCCCATGTGGTCGTACCGTCTGTCGAGAACCTGACGGCCGATGCGCCCGGCCGACGCGGCAGCGCGCTGCGGGCCGAGCGGGTGCAAGGTGCGGAGTCGGCTCGGGTGACCGCGGCGATGGCGGTCGCGCGGATGCCGTTGATGACCGACGTCGATCACCGCATCGCCGCGATGGACGCCGCGGGCGTGGATGTTCAGGTGATCTCGCTCAGCCCGGCGCAGTACCACTCCTGGACCCCGCCGGCCCTGGCCCGGTAGGTGACGGAGGCCGCGCACGAGGGGGTGGCGGCGCATTGCGCCGAGCGCCCGGGCAGGCTGACCGGGCTCGGGGTGGTCCCGCTGCAACATCCGGACCTCACGGTGTGGGCGCTGGAAGATGCTGTCCTGGAGTACGGATTCGCCGGTGTGGCCCTGCCGACGCACGCCGTCGACACCGGCAACGGAGCCGACGGTGCCGGTGCGGGAATCATCGACTTCTCCGACGACCGTCTGGCGCCGTTGTGGAAGCGTGCCGAGGACCTGGGCGCACTGCTGTTCGTCCATCCCATGGGCACCACCGCCGGCGAACGTCTGGCGCGGTGGAATCTCGCCAACACCCTGGGCCAGCCCTTCGAGCACGCGGTCGCTCTGTCCCATCTCGTCCACGGCGGTGTGCTGGACCGGCATCCGCGGCTGCGTGTGCTCTTCACCCATGGCGGTGGATTCCTCCCCGGCTACCTGGGACGCGGTGACCACGCCTGGCAGGTCCGCCCGGACGCGCGAAGCTGCCGGAAGCCACCCAGCGCCTATCTGCGGGATGTCTATTTCGATTCCCTGGTCCATCAGGCCGGCCCTCTGCACGCGCTCATCCGGGCCGCGGGCCCTTCGAGGGTGCTGCTGGGAAGCGACTTCCCCTACGACATGGAGCAGCCCGGTCCGGTCGCCTGGCTGGACGGTGCGGGTGTCTCGTCCGACGCGCGCGACGCGATTCTCGGCCGGAACGCGGAGCGGCTCGGCCTGGTCCCCGATTCAACCGGAGAGGAAACGGAATGACCCGTCAAGACATCGTCCGGTGCAGATGGTCGTCGGACGACGACGCTGACCGGTTCACGGTCGACGACCCCTCCACCGGTCAGCCGTGGGTCGTCGTGCAGGGCGGTGGGGCGCCTGAGGTCGACCGGGCGCTGAGGGCTGCCCGGGTGGCGCAGCGCTCCTGGAGCAGGCGCCCTGTGGCCGAACGCAGCCAGTACCTGCTGCAGGCCGCCCGTGCCGTGCGTGAGCACGCCGACGAGCTGGCCGAGTTGGAGGCCCGGGAGGTGGGCAAGCCGCTCGGCCAGGCGCGGCTGAACGATCTCCCGGCAGCCGTGTCGATCTTCGAGTTCTTCGCCGGTGTGATGCATGACCTGCCGAGCTCCGCGCGCGCCTCGGCCGACATGCTCGACGTGACTGTGCTCGCCCCCTATGGAGTCGTGGCCGGCATCATTCCGTTCAACTGGCCGCCTATTCACGCCGCCGGGAAGATCGCGCCGGCCCTGGCGGTCGGTAACGCCGTGGTCGTCAAACCGCCGGAGCAGGCCCCGATGACGATCCTGCGGATCGTCGAACTGCTGCAGGATGTTCTTCCCGACGATGTGGTGCACGCACTGCCCGGCGGTTCGGCCGCGGGCGCGGCTCTCGTCTCCCACCCGCTGGTCGGCAAACTGTCCTTCACGGGTGCGCCCGCCACGGGGTCCGCCGTTCTGAGAGCCGCCGCGGACAACCTCACTCCCGCGGTCATGGAGCTCGGGGGAAAGAACGCGATGATCGTGTTCGCCGACGCCGACCTCGATGCCGCGGTGGCGACGGCGGTCGACGGCGGTTTCTTCAACCAGGGGGAGGCATGCACGGCGGCCTCCCGGCTGCTGGTCGAGCGACCCGTGTACGAGACGTTCCTGGCCCGGTTCGGTCCGGCGGTGGCGAGACTGCGGGTGGGCGCGAGCCTGGAGCCCGGCACCCACGTCGGCCCGCTGGTCACCGCCGCTCAGCAACGCAGCGTTCTCGACCACCTCGCCCTCGGCCGGCGCGAGGGGGCACGGGTCGTCGCCGAAGCCGCCCTGCCGGAGGCCGCACATCTGGCGGGCGGTTTCTACGTGGCGCCCACCGTGTTCGCCGATGTGCGTCCCGATATGCGCATCGCGCGGGAGGAGATATTCGGGCCCGTCGTGACGGTCATTCCGTTCGACACGGAGGACGAGGCCGTCACCATCGCCAACGACACGGACTTCGGCCTGGTCGGGTCGGTCTTCACCGGCGACAACGCGCGCGCCCTGCGTGTCGCGGACGGACTGGACGTCGGGATCGTGACGGTCAACAACTACGACCGGCGCCCGAACGGCACCCCTTTCGGCGGCGTGAAGCACAGCGGCTTCGGGCGGGAGCACGCGAAGGAGACGCTGGCGGAGTTCGGCTACAGCAAGACCGTCCGCCTGCCTGTCGGTCAGATCCCGTCCCCGCGGTGGAGCGCGGTGGCCGAGGTCCTGGTTGTGTCCGGGCAGAAGGGCGGATCCGCATGCGCTGGGTGAGCTTCCGCGTCGGCGGCGACGGCCCGCAGCGCACCGGCGTGCTGGACGGTGGGACCGTCCGTGCGCTGGATCCGGGGATGACCCTCCTCGCCCTGCTGCAGGACGGGCGTCTGGACGAGGCGGGCGAGAACGCGTCCCGCAGCCCGGCAGAGGTGTTCGCGGTGGATGAGATCGTTCTCCTGCCTCCGATCCCGCGACCGCCGTCCCTGCGCAGCGGCCTGTGCTTCCTCGACCACCTGCGCAACTGCCGGCGCGTTCTGGGGGACGACAGCGACCTGGGCGCCCTGTGGACCGACGAGCCGGCTTTCTACTTCTCCAGCCCCGCCGCGGTGATCGGGCCGACCGAGGATGTCGCCGTACCACCGGGTTGCGCGTGGTTCGACCTGGAGCTGGAGGTGGCGGCGGTGCTGGGCCGGCCGGGCCGCGACGTGAGCGTGCGGGAGGCGGAGTCCTGCATCGCCGGTTACACACTGATGTGCGACTGGAGCGCGCGCGACTTCCAGAGTGACGAGATGCGCAGGGGACTGGGGCTGGCCAAGACGAAGGACTGCGCCACGACCCTGGGGCCCGCTCTGGTTACTCCGGACGAGTTCGCGGAGTTCGGTGGACTGGCGGCGTGCACGCTGTCCGCGCAGGTGGACGGCCGGACGCTGACGACCGGCCGGACGGCCGACATGGACTGGACGTTCGCGGAGCTGATCGCGTACGCCTCCCGCGGCAGCGATCTCGTCGCGGGTGATGTGCTCAGCTCCGGCACCGTTCCCGGCGGGTGTCTGCTGGAGCACCTCGACAGACCGCCTGCCGAGTACTCCGGCTGGCTGCGCCCCGGCAACGAGGTCGTCCTGGAGGGCGACGTGCTGGGCCGGACATGCCAGCGCATCGTCCGCGGCGACCGTCCCGGTCGGAGTCGGAAGTGACCGCGGTGGCACACCAGGACGGCGAACTGCGGCAGGTCGCCAAGGACGTCTGGGCCTGGGTCGCGCACAGCGCCGGCTGGGGATACAGCAATGCGGGGCTGGTCCGCGGCAGCCGCGGCGGCCTGCTGGTCGACACCCTCTACGACCTGCGTCTGACTCGGCGGATGCTGGACGCGATGGCGCCCGTGCTGGGCACTGTGCCGCTGACGGACGCACTCAACACCCATGGCAACGGCGATCACTGCTTCGGCAACGAACTGCTGCCCGCGGCGACCCGCATCCATGCCGCGCCCGAGGCCGAGGGCACGTTGCGCGCCGAGCACCCGGGCTACATGGCGAGCCTGCGGAGCGCGGACCTCGGACCGGTCCTGGGCCCGTACGTCCAGGCGTGCTTCGGCGGCTTCCACTTCGAGGAGGTCACGCTCCGGCTGCCCGACACCGCGGTCACCGAACCCACGAGCGTGGACCTCGGCGGCGTGGACGTGCTGTTGCTGCCCATGGGGGCGGCCCACTCGCAGGGCGACGTCGTCGCGCACATTCCGGATGCCGGTGTGCTGTTCGCCGGCGACCCGCTGTTCATCGGCGTCACCCCCGTCATGTGGGCCGGACCCGTCGCCAACTGGGTGCGTGCCTGCGACCGGCTCGCGGCACTCGACGCGGAGGTCGTCGTACCCGGCCACGGCCCCCTGACCGACCAGGCGGGCATCGCCCGGCTAGGTCCTGTCCGGTCGATCTTCGCGGGCCCGCGACGCCTGGCACCGCACCTCGCCGCGTTGTCGTCAGTCGCCCAAGTACGTCCAGTACA
>NZ_JBEOUD010000081.1:0-14464 GCF_040303865.1 Streptomyces sp. NPDC094034
CAGACTCGTTCCTTTCCTTTTTTGTCGCGCTGTCGGGGTGCCGGCGGCCGGCCGCCCACGATCGACCGGACAGGACCTAAGGCAGCTGCTCCTCGATGGCCGCGCGACCCCTCTCGGCCAGCCGCCGCCTGGCCCATTCGATGTTCTCGGGGGTGAGATCGCGGCCGGAGGCCAGCGCGAGATCTTCGGCCGTGACCTGGTCGTACGCGCCGGTGTGCAGCAGCCGGTCGGGGGTCACGCTCTCGGGCCCCGGTCGCGCCGTGGACTCTGCGTTCATGCCGCCTCCTCGTTCATCCGGTGTTCGCCATTCTCGTGCTCGCCGGGCGCCGCCGCATCCCCGGTAGGCGGCGGCGCCGGGGCCCTGGATCACCCCGCCGGGCGGGCCCGGGAGGCGGACTGCCGTCCGAGCAGTTCCGCCAGCCCCCTGCGGGTTGCCGCCAGCACCACCCGGTCCCGGGCGTGCAGCACATAGCCGGGGTGCAGATCCCACACCAGCCCGGCCGGCCGCCGCTCCTCATGATCGAGCCGGGTGTCGGCGAGATCGGGCACCCGGTCCCCCGGCGCCGCGGTGTCCAGCGCGATGACCCGCCAGGCACCCGGCCGGAACACCTCAGCGACCGTGCGCCCCTCCAGCCTCGGATGACCCGCCACGTCTATGGCCGCCATCAGCAGCACCTTGCGCTCCACCGGGATGGCCCCGAGGATCTGACGGCCCATCATGGCGATGGCGAAGGCGGGGGCCGCCAGGGTGGACACGCTGCGGCTGCGGGTGAGCGCCCCGGGATGCGCCGCGCGCAGGGTGCGGTAGACGGCGGTCGCGAAGTCGTCGTCGTACAGCCGCAGCGCCACCCGCAGCTCGGGCGCGATGGAGCGCGCGTACAGAGCGGCTTCGAGATTGGTGGTGTCGACGCTGGTGAGGGCGAGCAGGGCGTGGGCACGCTCGATCTTGGCCGCCTCCAGCACCCCCTCCTGGGTCACATCGCCCAGGACGGTCGGCACGCGCAGGCCGCGGGCGAGCGCGATTCCCCGCGCGTCGGGGTCCTCCTCCACGCACACCACGGGGATGCCCAGCTCACGCAGGCGTACGAGCACCCGGCTGCCGATCTTGCCGAGTCCGAGGAGCACGACATGACCGGAGATACCGCGCGGCGGCCGACGCAGCGCCGACGCCGTACGGAACGTGCCGAGCGCCTCCAGGACCGCCGCGAGCACCACGGGCAGCAGCAGGATCCCGGTGACCATGGCGAGGAGCTGCATGACCTGCCGGGGCGCGGGCTCGCCGACGGCGGGATCGCCGATGGCGAAGAGATCGAGCAGCGTCAGATACATCGCGCCCAGCGGATGGGCTCCGGTGACCAGCGACGAGACGACCGCGAGGGCGAGTACGGCGGCGATGATCCCGGCGAAGGACCAGCGCAGCCGGCGGGAGAACAGCGAGGCGAGCGGGGCGCCGCGGCCCGCGAGCCGGCGCTGCGGCAGATCGGGGGCGGCGTGCGAGACGGCTTCCAGTACGACCGTGCCGCGTCCGGTGGCGGCGGCGGCGCTCGCGTCGTCGGGCAGCAGTCGCGGGCCGTCCTGGCCGCTGTTGTCCGAACCCTCCGCGCCCGCCGGGTCGTTGGTGGTGGCGGAGAGCAGGGCGAGGGTGCACAGCCCCGGGTCGGCGATCTCGCCGGGTCCCGGCGGGTTGCGCTCCACGGCTCGCAGCAGCAGGCCGTCGGCCCGTACGACCTTGCTGGTTCCCGCGACGGCGGTGGCGGCCAGCGCGGGGGCCGCGGTGTCGGCGTCCGAGAGGACGGTGGTGGTGGCGTCCAGCGCCGCCCGGTCGAGACCGGGGACCGCGACGGCGGCGGCCTGGTCGAGCAGTTCTTCCAGATGCTGGCCGAGCTTGCGGTTGTAGAGCCGGATGACCAGCCGCAGGTGGGGGTTGAGCCGGCGGGCCGCGAGCGCGACCCGGATGTTGATCTCGTCGTCGTCATGGACGAGGGCGAGGGCGGCCGCCTCCTCGACTCCGGCGTCCACGAGGACGTCCTCGTCGAGCTCCGCCGCCTCCAGGAGCCGTGTACCGTCGGGTCTCCTGGTCCCCTCCCCGGCCGGATCCGGGAGGGTCGCCGCCGTACGGGCCATGGCCGCGGACATCCGCCCGAAGAAGGCGGACGCTCTGCCCAGACCGGCCAGCGGAGCGGGCGGGAGGCGGGAGGGGCGTACCGGCGGGATGACGAGTGTGACCCGCTCGCCGTAGACGTCGCGCAGCTCGCCCGCCAGCCGGTGGGCCAGTGTGTCGTCGCCGCAGACGACCATGTGGCCCGCCGGTAGGGCCTGTTGTACCTGGTGAGGAAGTGTGGACACGGCACCAGTGTGCCGAACAGCCGAGCGGACGCGACACAGCCGCCCCTGCCAGGGACGTGGCGAGGAGCGGCTGAATCCAGGTCGGATCCCCTTTGTCCTGGCGATCTATGACGCCTGATCAGGTCTTTCGATCAGGCGCTCGCCACCGGGCGATCAGGTGTTCTTCACGGAGTACGAGTGGGCGCCGACACCGGCCAGCGCCCCGTTGTCGACGATCAGATACTCGTCACGCAGCGGGGTGCCCGCGAACCAGGACTCCAGGATCTCCCGGGTCCCCGCGGCGTAGCGGGCCTGGGCGGAGAGCGAGGAGCCGGAGATGTGCGGGGTCATGCCGTGGTTCGGCATGGTCCGCCAGGGGTGGTCGGCCGGGGCGGGCTGCGGGTACCACACATCGCCCGCGTAGCCGGCCAGCTGGCCGCTGCGCAGCGCGCGGTCGATGGCGTCCCGGTCGGCGATCTTCGCGCGGGCGGTGTTGATGAGATAGGCGCCGCGCTTCATGGTGGCGAGCAGTTCGTCGCCGAACAGTCCCTCCGTCTCGGGGTGGAGGGGCGCGTTGATCGTGACCACGTCGCAGTGCGGGACCATCGCGGCGGCGCTCTCGTGCCAGGTGAGCCCCAACTCCCGCTCGACGGACTCCGGGAGCCGGTGGCGGTCGGTGTAGTGCAGCCCGACGTCGAAGGGCGCCAGCCTGCGCAGCACGGCGAGCCCGATCCGGCCCGCGGCGACGGTGCCGACCTGCATGCCCTCCAGATCGTACGAACGGGCCACGCAGTCCGCGATGTTCCAGCCGCCGTCCAGGACCCACTGGTGCGAGGGCAGGTAGTTCCGTACGAGCGACAGCGTCATCATCACGACATGCTCGGCGACGCTGATGCTGTTGCAGTACGTGACCTCGGCGACGGTGACGCCCTTGGCGATGGCGGCGTCGAGGTCGACATGGTCCGAGCCGATGCCCGCCGTGATGGCGAGCTTCAGGTTCTCGGCCTTCGCGATGCGCTCCGCCGTCAGATAGGCGGGCCAGAACGGCTGCGAGATGACCACATCGGCGTCGACCAGCTCCTGATCGAAGACCGAGCCCTCGCGGTCCTTGTCCGAGGTGACGACGAGGCTGTGGCCGCGGGACTCCAGGAAGGTACGCAGCCCCAGCTCACCCGAGACGCTGCCGAGGAGCTGCCCGGGGGTGAAGTCGATGCCCTGCGGGGTGGGCGTGGTCTGGCCGCCCGGGTAGTGGTCGATACGCGGAAGGTCGTCGCGGGCGTAGGTCTTGGGGTATCCGTCGACCGGGTCGTCGTACAGCACGCACAGCACCTTTGCCATGACTGCGGCTCCTCATTCGTCGCTGCGGGAAGGTGTCTCCACCCTCGTGGCGGCGCCGGGCCATGGTCAAAATGAACCTTTCTATCTCGGGATAGGCGACGGCTATCCCGAGTCACCCGGCGGGGCCGCCGGATACAGATAGGTGTCCAGGAGCCGGTCGAGCGCTTCCCGTACGCCCGCCTCCCTGGCCGTCTCCAACAGGGCTCTGGCCAGCACGGATCCGGGGCTGCGATCGGCGATGACCAGGCCCACGCGCGGGCCGTGCGCCGGGTGTTCCAGCGGGATCACCCGCATCCCCTCGGGTACGCCGAACATGTGAAGCCAGGCATGGGAGATGACGCTCGACCAGTGTCCGGCCGTGAGATGCGCGTACAGGGCGGCGACGGAGTCCGTCTCGATGGCCGGGGTCACGGCGCTCACGCCTTCGGCGGCGAAGTACTCGTCCATGATCCGGCGGTTGCGCATCTGCGGGGAGAGCAGACAGAGCGGCAGTTCCGCGATCTCAGCCCAGCGGGCGGCCGGCCGCCCGGCCATGGGTCCGTCGAGCGGGGTGAGCAGCAGATAACGCTCCTCGTACAGCGGACTCCTGCGGACGAGCCCCAGGCTGTCGTCGTCCAGATAGGTCAGCGCGATGTCCAGCTCGAACGCGGCCAGCCGCTGGGCTATCTCGCGGGAGGAGAGGGAGTCGAGCGAGACCCGGGTCCGGGGATGCCGCTCCACGAAGGGGGTGGTGAGCAGCGAGGCGGCGGTCAGCGCGGTGGGAATGGCGCCCAGCCGCAGGGTGCCGGCCAGACCGTCGCGCATCGCGGAGAGCTCATGGCCCAGGGCGTCGCGCTCGGCCAGGATGCGGTGTGCCCAGAGCAGCACCCGTTCGCCCTCGGGGGTCAGCCCCTCGAAACGGCGGCCACGCCGCACGATGGGCACGTCCAGTTCGTGTTCCAGTTTGCGGATCGCGGCGGACAGCGAGGGCTGCGACACATAGCAGGCCGCGGCGGCACGGGCGAAGTGCCGTTCCCTGGCGAGGGCCACCAGATACTCCAGCTGACGCAGCAACATCGCTCGCTCCCCTGCTCGGTCCGCGTACTCACCCTGTCAGTCCGACGGCGCCGACGGGACCTCCCCGACGAGCCGGGTCTCACAGGGCGACGAGGGTGACCTCGGTGGCCTTGACGCTGGTCCATACGGATACGCCGTCGGCCAGGCCGAGTTCGGCGGCGGCCTGGGGCGTGATCTCGGCGACCACGTCGGGGGCCTCGTCCGAGGTGATCAGGACACGCAGCCGGCTGCCGAGCGCGGTGATCTCGCGTACCGTTCCCCGCCAGACGTTGCGGGGGCTGCCGCCGGGGCGCTCACGGTGTACGGAGACGGCCTCCGGGGCGATGATCGCGAGGGCCGCCGTTCCCTCGGCGGGCGGCTCGGCCACCACCAGCCGCCCACCGGCGGCGAGTTCGAACCCGGCCGGACCCGACCTGCCGGGCCAGGCGTTGCGTCCGAGCATCCGGGCCACCCACGGCGAGCGCGGGTTCCGGGTCACTTCGGCGGGCGGGGCGTCCTGGAGGACCCTGCCGTCGTCGAGTACGAGGACCCGGTCGGCCAGCGACACGGCCTCGACGGGGTCATGGGTGACGATCAGACAGACCCCGCCGAAGCCGTCGAGATGGCCGCGCAGGGTGTGCCGTACCCGCGCCCGGGTGGTCTGGTCGAGCGCGGCGAGCGGCTCGTCGAGAAGCAGCAGCCGGGGCCGGACGGCGAGCGCGCGGGCCAGCGCGACCCGCTGCGCCTGGCCGCCGGAGAGCTGATGCGGCTTGCGGTGGGCGAGTTGTCCGACGCCGAGCCGGTCGAGCCACTGGCGCGCGGTACGGCGGGCCTCGGCGCGGTGGACGCCGTGGGCGCGGAGCCCGTACGCGGTGTTGGCCAGGGCGCTCAGATGGGGGAAGAGCGCGCCGTCCTGCGGCACCCAGGCGACACCGCGGCGGTGCGGCGGGAGGGCGGTGACATCCCGGTCCCCGAGGCGGAGTTCGGCGTGGGCGCGCGGGGTGAGGCCGAGGAGGGCGCGCAGCAGCGTCGTCTTGCCTGCGCCGTTGGGTCCGACGACCGCGATGGTCGTACCGGGCTCGGCGGCCAGGACGAGCCGGTTGAAGCCGGTGACCTCGGCGTGCAGTCGCCAACGCTCCGCCGGGACAGGGGACTTGTCCGCCGCGAGGACGGCGCCGTCCGGCCCGGGCGGTGTGTCGGGCGCGGAGCCTGCGGAGCCCGCGGCGAGCACGGAGCCCGCGGCGGGCACGGGGGGCACGGCGGGCGCGTCCGTGTCGTCCGGCAGCGGGGCACGGTCCGGCGCGCGGTCGGCGGTCACGCCCGTCCAGCGTCCGCGCAGTGCGATCAGCACGGCCATCGCGATGGCGAGCAGCAGCAGGGAGACCGAGGTCGCGGCCTCCGGCGAGTCCTGGAGCAGCAGATAGACCTGGAGCGGAAGGGTCTGGGTGGAGCCGGGGAGATTACCGGCGAAGGTGATCGTGGCGCCGAACTCGCCGAGGGCGCGCGCCCAGGTCAGCGCGGCGCCCGCGGCGAGCCCCGGGGCGACCATCGGCAGGGTGACGGTGAGGAACACCCGTACCGGCGAGGCGCCCAGCGACGCGGCGGTCTCCTCGTAGGCGGGCCGCATTCCGGCCAGGGTGCCTTCGAGGCTGATGATGAGGAACGGCATCGCCACGAACGTCGCCGCGATCACGGCGCCCGAGGTGTGGAACGGCAGGGTGATCCCGAAGGAATCCTCCAGCCAGGGCCCGAGCAGCCCCCGCCGGCCGAAGCCGAGCAGCAGCGCGACCCCGCCGACGGTGGGCGGCAGCACCATCGGCAGCAGGACCAGGGCGCGCACCAGCGTCTTGCCGGGAAACCTCACCCGGGCCAGCAGCCACGCCAGTGGCACCCCGAGCACCAGGGAGAGCCCGAGCGCCCAGCAGGAGACCAGCAGCGACAGCCTCAGCGCCTCCATCACACCGGGGCTGGTGAGATGCGTCCCGAGATCGCCCCAGGGGGTGCGGGCGAGAATGCCGATCAGGGGCAGCAGCAGGAACGCGATCGCGAGCAGCGCGGGCAGCGCCAGAGCCACGGGAGCGCCGGGGCCGCGGGTGCGCTTGCTTCTCATCGGGGTTCCTGGGAGAGGGAGTCGCTGGTCACCGGGTGGGGGCTACGGCTTCTGGAACCCGGCGTCCTGGAGGATCTTCTGCGCCTCGGGCCCGCTGAGCCAGCTGACGAACGCGGCGGCGGCATCGCTGTGCTCGGAGGTCTTCAGGGTGGCGGCCGGGTAGGCGGCGATGGCGTTCTGCGCGTCGGGGATGGCGATGGCGTCGACCTTGTCGGTGGCGGTGGCGGCGTCGGTCTTGTAGACGATGCCCGCGTCGGCCTCGCCGAGCTCGACCTTGCTCAGTACGGCGCGCACGTTCGGTTCCTGCGAGACCGGCTTGACCACGATCTTCTGGGCGTCGAGCACCTGCGCGCTGTACCGGCCGACCGGCACCTCGGGCGCGGCCAGGACGACCTTCAGCTTGGGGTCGGCGAGGTCCTTCAGGCTCTTGATCCCGTCCGGGTTGCCCTCACCGGTGGCGATCACCAGCCGATTCTTGGCGATGATCTCCGGAGAGCCGGTGTCGCCCTTCAGACCGTCCATCGTCTTGGTGTCGGCGGTGACCAGCGCGTCCGCCGGAGCGCCCTGCTTGACCTGCGCGGCCAGCTCCTGCGAACCGGCGAAGGAGAACGTCACCTTCGTACCCGGGTTCGCCTTCTCGTAGGCGGCGCCCGCCGTCGTGAACACATCGGTCAGCGAAGCGGCGGCCAGCACGGTCAGATCCGCGGCGGGGGCACCGCTCGCCGACGCCTCGGCGCTGGAGCCCGCGCCGGTGTCCTTCTCGCTGTCGCTCTCACCGCCGCAGGCGGCCAGCGGCACGAGCAGGGCGGCGGTCATGAGCGCGGTCGCGGCGCGGCGCCGGGTGAGGACGAGAGACATGAGGGTGGACTCCTTGGCGGTACGGGCCCGGAGCGGGCACGCGAGCGGACGGTGACAGGAGCGCCGGCGACGGGCGACGCCTCGGGGCGGTGCGGAAGGGCCTAGGTCCTGTCCGGGCGGGTCACGGGCGGTCGATATGCACGCTGGTGGACTTCACACGGGCGGTGGCCTGCATGCCGACCTCAAGACCGAGTTCCTCGACGGCTTCCCGGGTCAGCAGGGACACCAGCCGGTGCGGACCGGCCTGGATCTCCACCTGGGCGGCGACATCACCGAGCTTCACTGCGGTGACGATGCCGGGAAACGCGTTACGGGCCGAGGTGTACGAGATGCCCTCCTCGCCCGATTCGTTCTGGGCGAGCTCGATGGAGAACGCCGCGAGCGCGCGGCCGTCGATCAGCCGCCGCCCGCCCTCGTCACGATGGATCGCGACCCGGCCGGCGTCGGCCCAGCGGCGCGCGGTGTCGGGGCTCACCCCGAGAAGCCTGGCTGCCTGACCGATGGTGTAGGACTGCATGTGCGACAAGATAGGCCGTACTCGCTCGCACATACAATCCTTGAGATGATCATCCATGGCAGATGCGAGGTCGCCTGGAGGAAGTCCCAAAGGCCTGGCCCGGCCCGACCGAGCCCGGGCCCCCGACGGCCGGCTCAGCGCTTGACGGCCCGCAGGATGACGAACTTCGGATCGCTGGTCACGGTCTCGCAGTTGCCGAAGAGCCGCCGCAGCTTGGTGTGGTAGCCGAGATGCCGGTTGCCGATGACCCACAGCTCGCCCCCGGGCCGCAGCGCGGCGCGCGACCCGGTGAACATCCGCCACGCCGTCGCGTCGGTCGTCGCCTGATGGGTGTGGAACGGCGGGTTGTTCAGTACGAGATCGACGGTCCCGGCCGGTACGTCCGTCATGCTGTCGCCGAGGACGAACTCCGCCGCGGTCCCGGCGTCGACGTTCTTGCGGAAGGTGGCCTCGGCCGAGGCCACGGCCGAGAACGACTCGTCGATGAAGGTCACCCTGGCCGCCGGGTTCTCCAGCGCCATGGCCGTGCCGACCACGCCGTTGCCGCAGCCGAGGTCGACCACATGCTCGGACCCGTGGCGCCGGGGCAGATGGCGCAGCAGGAAGCGCGTGCCGATGTCGAGCCGCTCGGCGCAGAAGATCCCCGCGTGGTTGACGACGGTACGGCCCGATACGGTTCCGAGCCCTTCCGGCAGCGCGTAGCTGTGCGGCCAGGGGCTGGCGGTCCTGGTGCGCCCCGGCGCGGCCGTGGTGTGGATCAGCCGCGCCTTTCTGACCGCGAGCGAGGTCCTGGTCGGCCCGAGGATCTGCTCGAACAGCTTCAGTGTGGAGGTGTGGATCTCGGTGACCCGTCCCGTACCGATGATCACGGTCCCCGGGTGCACGGCCGGGGCGAGGCGGTGCAACTGGTCCTCCAGCAGCGCGAGACTCCTGGGGACGCGGATCAGCAGCACGTCGACGCGCTCCGGTGGGGTGTCCCTGGCCGAGAGCAGCCGTACGGAATCCCCGCCGACGCCGGCCCGGCGCAGATTGGCGCGGGTCGCCTGCTGGGTGAGATACGAGTCGGTGATCTGTACGAGCGGGTCCGCGCCGAGCTGTTCGAGCCGGTGCGCGGCGAGCACCGTGGTCAGCGCGCCCCAGCGGTCACCGACGACGACCACCGTGCCCGACAGGTCCGTCGGTTCGACGCCCCCGGGCGTGTCGCCCGCCGGTCCCGTCTCCGTCGGCGTGTCGCCAGGCTGCGCGGAGCCCTCCTGTCCGCCCCCGGCTCCCGCGAGGTGCCGCAGCAGATATTCGTCGGCGGCGTCCCACGCGCGCAGCGTCTCGCGGGGATGCTCGGGGAAGCGGGTGAGGCCGAACTCGCCCCAGGGTGTCGTCAAACGGTTCATCGTGGTCACAGGCTATCCGTCCGGGAGCGCGGCGTACGCTTCGAGACGCGCGCGGTGCCTGTTCAGCGCCGGTCCTGCTCGCTCCGTAACCACCCCGGCTCGCCCGCCGCCGCGCCGCTCGTTCATCGGGCGGGCCCGTCCTTCGACGACCGGCGCGCTCGGTCGAGGGCCGCCCGCGCCTGGCCGACCGTGAGGACGGCGGCGAACTCGTTGCGGGCGATCTCCAGCACCACCTGAGCGTCGGCGGGCGGATGGGGGTGGTCGCGCAGCGCGATGTCCGCCGCCGCCCGGGCGAGCAGATCGTCGTCGGGGGACGCGCCCGGCTGGGACATGGTGCGCAGGACCTGGTGCCAGAGTCCGGTCATCGCGTCACCGCCCTCCGTCCGCGAGGCCGCCCCGCGCGCCGTCCGCGGGCGCCACGCCCTCCATGGGAACGCCGGAACTCCCGGGACCGGCGGCGCCGTCGGGGTCGGCGGAGAGACCGAGGACGGCGAGAGCGTGGTGGACCAGTTCGTCGGCCAGCATCAGTGGCGAGAACATACTGGTGTTACGGGCCCAGTGCCCGACCAGTTCATTGACCGCCCCGATCAGGGCGACCATGCCGAGCGCGTAGTCGCGCCGTACCGCCTCGCCGCGCTCCACGGCACGCTCCGCCTCCCCGATCAGGAAGTCGGTCCACAGGCCGCGCCAGAGCAGCCGGTGGTCCTCCACCGCGCGCCCGACGCCGACGACCTCGATGAACGCGATCCGGGTGGCCGCGGGGTCGGCGGTGACGGCGTCCACATAGGCGCGGGTCAGGGCCGAGATCCTGGCGCGGGTGTCCGCGGACTCCGTCGCGGGATCGCTGAGGACCGTCAGCGCGGCTTCCATGCCCGCACGGGCGACATCGTTGTGCAGCGCGATCAGCAGCGCCTCACGCCCCTCGAACTCCTCGTAGAACGCGCGGATGGAGACCCGCGCGGTGACACAGATCCGCTCGATGGAGGTGGCCGGGTAACCACGGGCGATGAACAGCTCCGTGGCGGTCGTGAGCAGCCGCTCGCGGCGCCGTGCCCTGCGCGCCTGGCTCGTACGGTCCGGCGCGGGGGGCGTATCCCCGGGGGACTGACCCGCACCGGCGGACGGTGTGCCCATACCGGCGGACGGCGGGCGCGTACGCGCGTGCGAACGGCCCGTACCGGCGGGCGATGTGTCTGCGGATTTCCGGACCGGATCCATCCGACCTCCCCGAATCGCCCTGTGTACGTGCGGTGTTGCGCTGTCGCGTGGGGGTAAGGGCGCTTATCGAGCATGGCACGCGCCGGAGGCCGACACGCCGTGATCCGAGAATGCTCCGCTGTCCGCCGTCACGGTGCATTCCCGGGTGAAAACCACCCGAATGGCCGTCACGCCGGGCTCCTCCGGCGCCGGAACGCGATGCTCGTGCTCACGGGCGACACCGCGTCACCGACCAGCGGAGGGAGCGGAGCTGTGATGACCACTCCCGCGGACCGGGCGGAGCGCGGCCGGTCCGCACGCAAACAGGCGTCCCGGTCATCGCACGGTCTGTGGATACCCGCCGCCGACCGGCTCGATCCGCTCACCGTACTGGCGCGCCAGACCGCCAACCGCGTCCCCGAGCTGCTGCCGCTGCGCTACGAACGGATGGCCGCCTCTCCGTTCGCCTTCCTCCGCGGCGCCGCCGCCGTGATGGCCGCCGATCTGGCCACCCAGCCCCGCACAGGACTGACCGTCCAGCTCTGCGGGGACGCCCATCTGCTGAACTTCGGTGTGTTCGCCTCGCCCGAGCGCGCGCTGCTCTTCGATCTCAATGACTTCGACGAGACCCTTCCCGGCCCCTTCGAGTGGGATGTGAAGCGGCTCGCCGCGAGCATCGCGGTCGCCGCGGGCGAGAACGGCCACTGCGAGGCCGACACCCGGCGGTCCGTGCACGCCGCGTCCGCCGCCTACCGGACGTCGATGCGGCGGCTGTCCGTCCGCGGTGAACTCGACGTCTGGTACGAGCGGCTCGACGCCGAGGACATCCTTCCGCTCATCCGGTCGGAACACCGCAAGCGCGTCGAATCCCAGCTGGCGCGCGCCGGGGAACGCATCGGGCTGCGGACGCTCGACATGCTGACCGACGCGCCGGACGGGCACCGCAGGATCACCCCCGACCCGCCCCTGCTGCAACCGGTGAGCCGACTGGACATGGCCGTGCTCCGCCGCGTCTTCATCGGCTACCGGAGCACGCTCCCGGAGGATCGGCGCACACTCCTCGACCGGTACCGCTTCATCGACGCGGCCCGCAAGGTCGTGGGCGTCAGCAGCGTCGGTACCCGCTGCTACATCGTGCTGCTGGAGGGCCGGCACGCCGGGGATCCGCTGTTCCTCCAGATCAGGGAGGCGGAGCGGTCGGTACTCGAACCCCATCTGCGGCAGAGCGGCTATCCGCACCAGGGCCACCGGGTGGTGGCGGGGCAGCGGCTGCTCCAGGCCGCGGGCGACATCTTCCTCGGGTGGGTGACCGGGCCCGAGGGCCGGCACTTCTACTGGCGCCAGCTGCGTGACATGAAGGGCTCCCCCGTCGTGGCCGACATGTCGCCGCCCCTGCTGCACGACTACGCGCGGCTGTGCGGCGCGGCGCTGGCCCGCGCCCACGCCAGGTCCGGCGACCGGATCGCCATCGCCCACTACCTCGGCGGCTCCGACGCCTTCGACCGCGCCATGGCCGACTTCGCGCTGCGGTACGCCGACCGGAACGCGGCCGACCACGCCGCGCTCGCCGCGGCCGTGGCGGCGGGACGGCTGCCGGAGGAGCAGCCGGGGCCGGTGAGCCACCACCGGTAGCGCCCCCCGCCCGGCCGGACTACCAGTCGTGCACGGTGCCGTCCGTGAGGCGGTTGACGGGCAGATAGGCCGGTGCGTACGGGAAGCGGGCCGCGGCCGTCTCGTCGAGTTCCACACCGAGGCCCGGCTGATCGGACGGATGCAGCAGCCCCTCGCTGAAGCGGTAGGAGGTCCGGAAGACCTCCAGCGTGTCGGCCGAGTGCTTCATGTACTCCTGAATGCCGAAGTTGTGCACGGCCAGGTCGAGATGGAGCGCCGCGGCCATACCGACGGGTGAGATGTCGGTGGGCCCGTGGATGCCCGACCTGATGCCATAGAGACCGGCGAGGTCGAGGAGCTTGCGCATCGCCGTGACGCCCCCGACATGCGTGACGGCCGAGCGTACGTAGTCGATCAGCCGCTCGCTGAGCAGAGCGCCGTAGTCGTGCGGGGAGTTGAAGACCTCACCGATCGCCAGCGGTGTGGTGGTGTGCTGCCGGACGAGCCGCAGGGCCGTGGGGTCCTCGGCGGGCGTGGCGTCCTCCAGCCAGAACAGGTCGTACGGTTCGAGGTCCTTGCCCAGTCTGGCCGCCTGGATCGGTGTCATGCGGTGGTGTCCGTCGTGCAGCAGCGGCAGTTCCGGGCCGAACTCCGCGCGTACCGCCTCGAACACCCGGGGCACATGGCGCAGATACGCGCGGGTGTCCCACACCTCCTCCACCGGCCGGGGCGGTCCGTCCGCCGGCCGGCGCGCGGGATCGTCGTCGTGGCGGTCGCCGCTTCCCGCGCCGGACGCGGCCACGCCGTAGACCGAGCCGAGCCCCGGAATCCCGGACTGGATCCGCAGGGCGCGGTACCCCTGCGCCAGATGGGCGCGTACGGAGTCCAGGATCTCGGGGACGTCCCGTCCCGAGGCATGGCCGTAGGCGAGGGCGCCGGTGCGGGAAGCCCCGCCGAGCAGCTGGTAAAGGGGCATGCCGGCGGCCTTGGCCTTGATGTCCCAGAGCGCGGTGTCCACCGCCGCGACGGCGGCCATCGTCACCGGTCCCCGGCGCCAGTACGCACCCCGGTACAGGTACTGCCAGGTGTCCTCGATACGCGCCGCGTCCCGGCCGATCAGCAGCGGCGCCACATGGTCCGACAGATAGCTCCCGACGGCCAGTTCACGTCCGTTGAGGGTGCCGTCGCCGAGTCCGGTGAGGCCGTCCTCCGTGGTGATCCGCAGGGTGACGAAGTTACGGCCGGGGCTGGTGACGATGGTGTCGGCAGCGGTGATCTTCATAACGGGCGCGGCTCCTGTCGTACGAGAGGGGTGGCGGTGCCGTACCGCTCCAGAATGGCCCATGACATGTCCGCGCCCCAGAGGCTCCTCTCAGCGGCGTCGCCTCAGCGCGCGGCCCGTACCAACAGGACGGCGGCCTCCCGCGCCTGGCGGGCCGGTTCCGCCGTTTCGAGTATCGCGGCGGTCACCATGGCTCCCTCGGCCAGGAGTTGCAGCTGACCGGCCGTGTCCGGGGGCAGCTCGGCATCGGCCACGAGGTCGGCCAGATACCGCTTGAAGGCGAGCTTGTGGGCGCGCGCCTGGGCCGCGACCCGGGGTGAGGTGGCGCCGAGTTCGCCGTACGCGTTGATCCAGGCGCAGCCATGGAAGTCCGGCTCGCCGAACCAGGTGTGCAGATGGTCGAAGACCGCCAGGATCCGTTCCTCGGGATCACGATGGCGGTCCACCCGGTCGGCCAGCCGCTGCCGCCATGCGAGGTCGCGCCGCGCGAGATACGCCTCGACCAATTGCTCCTTGGCGGGAAAGAGCTGGTAGAGCCGCTTGAGTGAGACTCCGGACGCGCCCCGGATGTCGTCCATGCCGACGCTCTGGACGCCCCGGGCGTAGAACAGCCGCTCCGCCGCGTCCAGCGCCTGTTCCCTGGCGGCCACGCCATCGATCCTCGGCACGTTCCCCACCCCGCTCCTCGCTCTCCAGGTCCTGTCCGGTCGGACAGGACCTAGACGAGTAAGTCCGAAGGCTTGGTTAGTGGTCGTAGGCGGTTAGCGAGCGTGTGATGGTTCGGCCGGTGTTGCGGTTGTGCC
>NZ_JBEOUD010000082.1:0-14314 GCF_040303865.1 Streptomyces sp. NPDC094034
CCGCCGCAGCCTCAAACCGGACCAACTCCGTCAGCTGCCGCTCCTGCTCCACCACACCCAAACCCGCAAGCCGCCCCGCAAGAGCCGACACACCCTGCTCCACCCCAGCAACCTCGAACACCGCACGCACCTGCGGCAGCTCACCCAACAACGCACTCGGCCGCCGCGACATGAACGTACCCGCGAACCGCACCCAGTCGACATCAGCGACAACAACACTCCCATCACCACACTCCAGGGCCGCGGCCAGACCCGCGATCGCCACAGCCGGAGCCATCGTGGCCAGGCCCCTGCGGCGCAACTGGGCTGCCACGTCCTGCCCGGCGTCCGCGACCATGCCACCGTCGCCCCACGGGCCCCACGCGACGGCCGTGGCCGGCAGACCCGTCGCCCTGCGGTGCTCCGCCAAGCCGTCCAGGTAAGCATTGGCCGCCGCGTACGCGCTCTGCCCACCGCTGCCCCACACACCGGCGATCGACGAGAACAGCACGAACGCGTCCAACGGCGTATCGCCCAGCAGCTCGTGCAAGTTCCTCGCGCCGGTGACCTTGGCCGCCAGCACCTCGCCGAACTCGGCGAGGTCGGTCGGATCGAGGTCGGCAAGGGGCGTAGAGCGCTCGATGCCCGCCGCGTGCACGACCGCGGTGAGCGGGAACTCGGCGGGCACCGAGGCAAGCACGTCAGCCAGCGCGTCCCGGTCGGCGGCGTCACAGGCCGCGATCGTGACATGGGCACCGAGCGCGGTCAGCTCGGCACGCAGTTCCTCGGCGCCATCGGCCGCCAGCCCACGCCTGCTGGTCAGCAGCAGGTGTTCGGCCCCCTTCGCCACCAGCCACCTGGCCACGTGCGCACCGAGGGCGCCTGTACCACCGGTGACCAGGACCGTCCCGCGCGGCGACCAGCCCTCGCCTGAAACCTCACCCAGCGGCGCGGGCACCAGCCTCCGGCCAAGAACCTCCCCGCCACGCAAGGCGACCTGGTCCTCACCGCTCGTCCCGGCCAGAGCACCGACAAGGAGATCACCGGTCGCGTCGTCCAGCACCTCGGGCAGGTCCACCAGGCCGCCCCAGCGGCCAGGGTGCTCCAGCGCGGCCACCCGGCCCACACCCCACACCATCGACTGCTCGAACCCACCGACGACGTCACCAGCGCCCACCGACACCGCACCCGACGTCAGACACCACAACGACACCGACACCGACGCATCCGCGTCACCCAACGCCCGCAACAGACCAATCGTGGCCGCCACACCCACAGGTACAACCGACCCACCCGCGTCCGCGAGCCCCAACAACGACACCACACCACTCAGGGCAGGCAACCCGCCCAGCAGCCCCGCCCAGTCGAGCGTCTGCGGATCGACGTAAAGGACACGCACATCCGCACCGTTACGGTTCAGCGCGTCACCCACCCACTCGGCACGCTCCTCACCAGCCGGCGCGACCACCAGCCAGACACCCTCCAACCGCCGACTCCCGGCCGCCACCGGCCGCCAGTCGATCCGGTAACGCCAACCGCCCACAGCTGTTCGGCCCTGCTGTTCCCTGCGCCACGCGGACAACCGGGGCAGCACGGCACTCAGCGGATCGTCCGACGACACATCGAGCGTGCGGGCGAGATCAGCGAGGTCACCGTCCTCCACGACCCCCCAGAACCGTGCCTCCACGGGCGACATCCGCTCGACGCCCTCCACGGTGGGGATGTCCAGCCAGTAGCGTTCACGCTGGAACGCATACGTCGGCAAGTCGACCTGGCGCGCGCCGCTGCCCGCGAAGTAAGCGGTCCAGTCAACCGCCACACCCTGCGTGTGCAGTGCGGCGACCGTGGTGACGAGAGCGAGCTCTTCGGGTCTGTCCGCCCGCAGGGCGGGCAGGAACGCCGCGTCGGGCGCGCTGCCGAGACCGAGGGCGGACAGCGTCCCGCCCGGCCCGATCTCGACGAACACACCAGCACCCTGCTCGCGAAGGGCCACGACCGCGTCGTGGAAGCGCACCGACTCGCGTACGTGCCGCACCCAGTACTCCGGCGAGGCCAACTCCTCGGCCACCGCCAACCGGCCCGTCAGCGCCGACACAACCGGAATCTCCGGCGCCGCGAACGACACGCCCTCCAACACCCGACGGAACTCATCCAGCATCGGATCCATCAACGGCGAATGAAACGCGTGACTCACCCGCAGCCGGGAGACCTTCCGACCCGCGCCACGCCATCGCTCCGCCACCATCTCCACACCAGCGGTCACACCCGAAACCACCACCGACGACACACCATTCACCGCCGCGATACCCACACCGTCAGGCAACTCCGACGCCACCTCGGCCTCGGACGCCTGCACCGCCACCATCGCACCACCCGACGGCAACGCCTGCATCAACGCACCCCGAGCCGACACCACCTTGACCGCGTCGGCCAACGACCACACGCCCGCCACATGCGCCGCCGCCAGCTCGCCGATCGAATGCCCGGCCACCACATCCGGCCGGACACCCCACGACTCCAACAACCGGAACAGAGCGACCTCAACCGCGAACAGCGCCGGCTGCGTTACCCCCGTCTCGTTCAGCGCCTCGGCGTCCCCGCCGAACAGGACTTCACGCACCACCGGATCGAACTCGCCCAGCACACCGTTCAGAGCTTCCGCGAACACCGGGAAGCGCTCGGCCAGTTCACGCCCCATACCGAGCCGCTGTGAGCCCTGACCCGAGAACAGGAAAGCCAGCTGGCCGGGGTCATCGGCGACTCCCCTGACCACCGCGCCGGTCGACTTGCCTTCGGCCACGGCCGCCAGAGCGTCCAGGAACTCGGTCCGGTCACCGGCGACCACCACCGCGCGGTGGTCCAACGCCGCCCGGGACGCCACGAGCGAGTAGCCGACATCAACAAGGGCCTTGTCATCCACCATGGACATCAGACGCTCGGCCTGACCACGCAGGGCTTCCTCGCCCCGGGCCGAGAGCACCCACGGCACCAGGCCGAGGCCGTCACGTATCGGCTCGGGGGCTTCCTCCCGCTCGACCACGGGGGCCTGCTCGATGATGGTGTGTGCGTTGGTGCCACTCACTCCGAACGACGACACACCGGCTCGCCAGGGCTGTCCCGTCTCCGGCCAGGGCCGAGCCTCCGTCAGGAGCTCTACGGCACCGGCGGACCAGTCCACGTGCGACGACGGCTCGGTGACATGCAGGGTGCGCGGCAGCACACCGTGCCGCATCGCCAGCACCATCTTGATCACACCGGCCACACCGGCGGCGGCCTGGGTGTGGCCGATGTTCGACTTCAACGACCCCAGCCACAGCGGCCTGCCCTCGGGCCGGTCCTGCCCGTACGTCGCCAACAGCGCCTGCGCCTCGATCGGATCACCCAGCGTCGTACCGGTGCCATGCGCCTCCACCACGTCCACATCCGACGGCGCCAGACCCGCACTGGCCAGCGCCTGCCGGATCACCCGCTGCTGCGACGGGCCGTTCGGCGCCGTCAGACCATTCGACGCACCGTCCTGGTTCACCGCCGAACCCCGCACAACAGCAAGCACCCGGTGCCCGTTCCGCCGGGCATCCGACAACCGCTCCACGAGGAGCATGCCGACACCCTCACCCCAACCGGTGCCGTCGGCGCTGTCCGAGAACGCCTTGCACCGGCCGTCCACCGACAGTCCGCGCTGGCGGCTGAACTCCACGAACGAGCCCGGCGTCGTCATCACGGTCACACCGCCGACCAGGGCGAGCTCACACTCGCCCTTGTGCAGCGCCTGCGCCGCCAGATGCAGCGCCACCAGCGACGATGAACATGCCGTGTCCACTGTGACCGCGGGGCCTTCAAGGCCGAACGTGTAGGACAGCCGGCCGGAGATGACACTGGCCGAGATACCGGTACCCGCGTAGCCCTCGACACTCTCCGGCACGGCCCTCAACAGCGCCGCGTAGTCCTGGCCGTTGGTACCGACAAACACACCGGACCGGCTGCCCCGCAGCGAGTTGGGGTCGATGCCCGCCCGCTCGAAGACCTCCCAGGAGGTCTCCAGCAGCAGCCGCTGCTGCGGGTCCATGGCCAGCGCCTCACGCGGCGAGATCCCGAAGAAACCCGAGTCGAAGTCCGCCACCCGGTCGAGGAACGCGCCCATCCGGCTGTACGTGGTGCCCGAGTGCTCGGGGTCCGGGTCGTACAGCGATTCCACGTCCCAGCCACGGTCGGCCGGGAACTCCGCTACCGCGTCCCCGCCTTCGGCCAGCAGCCGCCACAGGTCCTCGGGAGACTCGACACCACCGGGGAAACGGCAGCTCATGCCGACGATCGCGATCGGCTCGCTGGCTTTCTCCTCGACCTCGCGAAGCCGTTGCTTGGTCTGCCGCAGATCCGCGGTCAGGCGCTTCAGGTAGTCGAGGACCTTGTCGTCATTCGACATATGCTTGCTAACCCCTCTTGGTAAAGAGTCGGGACCCGCGGATCAGGAGTTGCCGAGTTCCTCGTCGATGATGTCGAACACGTCGTCCAGCGTTGCCTTGTTCAGGTCGTCCACGGCGGCCTCGGGCTCCTTGTCGTCCCATGTGGACAGGAGCGACCGGAGCCTGAGCCGGATGTCCCCGACCAGCGCGTCGTCCGGGTCGAGTTTGGAGATGGTGATCGTCAGCTTGTTCAGCTCGCTGAGTGCCGCGGCGGCCGGCGAGCCTTGGTCCGCGAACAGCGTCGTCCGCAGGTGGGCCGCGAGCGCAGCCGGGTTCGGGTGGTCGAACACGAGGGTGGCGGGCAGTCGAGAGTCGACTTCGGCGTCGAGCCTGTTGCGCAGTTCCACGGCGGTGAGCGAGTCGAACCCGAGCTCCTTGAACGCCCGGTCCGCCTCGACGGTCTCCGGTCCCGCGAAGCCGAGCACGGCCGCGGTGTGGGTGCGGACGAGGTGCACCAGCGCCCGGTCCTGCTCCGCCTCGGTGAGGCCCGCGAGCCGCTGGGCGAGCGGTACCGCGCCGGAGCCGTTGCCGGACCGCGCGGTGCGGCGGGCGGGCGTGGGCACCAGACCGCGCAGTAGTGGCCGCACCTGCTCCGGGTGGGCTCGCAGTGCGGACAGGTCGATCGAGGCGGGCACTGCGGTCGCGGCGCCGGCCGCGCGTGCCGCGTCGAACAGCGCCATGCCGTCCTCGGAGGACAGCGGGAGCATGCCGCCCCTCGCCATCCGCTGTACGTCGGCCTCATCGAGGTGGCCGGTGATGCCGCTGGCCTCGGCCCACAGGCCCCACGCCAGCGATGTCGCGGGCAGCCCGGCTGCCCGGCGGTGCTGCGCGAGCGCGTCCAGGAACGTGTTCGCCGCGGCGTAGTTGCCCTGGCCGGGACTGCCCAGCACACCGGCGATGGCGGAGAACAGCACGAACGCCGTGAGATCCGTCCCCGAGGTCAGTTCATGCAGGTGCAGCGCGGCATCGGCCTTGGGGCGGAACACCGTGTCGATGTGTTCCGGGGTCAGCGACTCGACCGTGCCGTCGTCCAGCACACCCGCGGTGTGTACGACAGCGGTCACGGGGTGCTCGGACAACAGCGCGGCGATCGCCTCGCGGTTGCTCACGTCGCACGCCACGGCCGTGACACGCGCGCCCAGTTCCTCCAGTTCCCGGCGCAACTCCTGCGCGCCCGGCGTGGCGGCGCCGCGCCTGCCGGTCAGTACCAGGTCCCGCACTCCGTGGCGGGTGACGAGGTGGCGCGCTGTCAGCCCGCCGAGCATGCCGAAACCACCGGTGATCAGGACCGTACCGTCGGGGCCGAACGCCACCGGTTCGGAGGCGTCGGCCGGGGTGGCGAGCTGTGCCAGCCTGGCCACCGAGGCAGCGCCGTTCCTGACCGCGACCTGCGGCTCCCCGCTCGTCACGGCTGCGGGCAGCCTGCGCAGCGACTCCTCGTGCTCGTCCACGTCGACCAGTACGAACCGCGCCGGGTGCTCCGACTGCGCCGACCGCACCAGGCCCCACACGGGGGCGCGTACCAGGTCCGGCACGTCCTCGTCCGGCCCGGCCGCCACCGCGCCGCTCGTCACGAGCACGAGCCGCGACTCGGTGAGCCTGTCGTCCGCGAGCCACTTCTGGAGCAGGTCGAGGGTGAGACGCGTCGCCTCGCGGGGGGTTGTCGCGCCCTCGCCGGGCGCCACGGCCACACACCGGGGCACGGGCGCGCCGCCATCGACGGCGGCCAGCAGGGCGGCCAGGTCGTCGTGTTCGCCGACCGGTTCACCCGCCGCGGTGAGCGCGTGGGCCAGCCGGGCGGTGTCGCCGCCGAGCACCGCCCACGTACCGGTGTGGGGAGCGGCGTCCGGCATCGGAACCCACTTCACCTCGAACAGCGCGTCGCGGTGGGTGGATCGCGCGAGGTTGAGCTGATCGGCGGAGACGGGTCGCAGTCTCAGCTCGTCGACAGCGGCGACCGGCTCGCCGTAGCCGTCGGCGACCAGCACCGCCACGGCGTCCACTCCGACCGGCGTCAACCGGACCCGAAGCGCTGTCGCACCGGTCGCCGTCAGCCGCACCCCGGCCCACGAGAAGGGAAGTCCGTCCGAACTCACTCCGACCCCGATGACGTGCAGCGCGGCGTCCAGGAGAGCGGGGTGCAGGCCGAAGCCCTCAACCGCGAGGCCGTCCGGCAGCACCACCTCGGCGAACGTCTCGTCGCCCTTGCGCCAGGCCGCGCGCAGCCCCTGGAAGGCGGGGCCGTGGTCGAGGCCGGAGGCGGCGAGGGTGGCGTAGTGGCCGTCCAGCTCGACCGGCTCGGCCTCGCTCGGCGGCCAGGCGACGAGGTCGTCGGTGACGGGTGCCGCCTCGGCCGCCAGGGTGCCGGTGGCGTGGCGGGTCCAGCCACCGCTCTCGTCCCCTCGGGAATCCACGGTGAACGCCCGCCTGCCCGACGCGTCCGGCCCGGCGAGGCTGAGCCGCACCTGGACACCGTCCCGCTCGGGCAGCACCAGGGGCGTGCCCAGCACCAACTCGTCCAGGGACGCGCAGCCGACGTGGTCACCTGCGCGCAGCGCGAGCTCCAGGTAGGCCGCGCCGGGGAGCACAGCGGCGCCCAGGACGCGGTAGTCGGTGAGCCAGGGGTGGGTGCGAAGGGACAGCATGCCGCTGAACACGAGGCCCTCGGAGTCGGCGAGTTCGGTGACCGCGCTGAGCAGGGCGTGGTCCACCCGCCCCAGGCCGGCCGAGGTCACATCGCCGGTCGCGGTGTGCGTCGTCGTGGGCCAGAAGCGTTCGCGCTGGAACGGGTACGTCGGCAGGTCGGCCCACCGCGCACCGGGGAGCTCCCACTCCACCTGGCCGCCGCGCACGAGCAGTGTGCCCGCCGAGGTCATCAGCCGGGCCAGGCTCCCGTCCCCGCGCCGCGACGAGCCGACCACCACGCCGTCGGCACCGACCAGTTCGCCCAGCCCGGCCACCAGCACCGGATGCGGGCTCACCTCGACGAAGTCCTTGAAGCCCTCGGCGACCAGCGTGGAGACGGAGTCCGCGAACCGTACCGTCTGCCGCAGGCTTCGGTACCAGTACGCGGCGTCCATCCCACGGGTCTCCAGCCACCCGCCGGTCAGCGGGGAGAAGTACGGCACGTCACTGGAGCGCGGCGACACACTCGCCAGCCCTTCCAGGAGTTCCGCCTCGATCCGCTCGACGTGGTGGGAGTGCGGGGCGTAGTCCGCCAGGACCCGCCGCGCCCACACCCCCTTCTCGGCGCAGACCTCCATCAGCTCGTCCAGCGCGGCGACATCACCGGACACGACGACCGAGGCGGGGCCGTTCACCACGCCGACCGCGAGCTGCCCGTCCCACCGCGTCAGCAACTCCCGTACGGCGTCGACTCCGAGCGCGACCGACACCATGCCGCCTTGGCCGGACAGTACGGTCAACGCCTTGCTCCGCAGGACGACCAGCCGCGCCGCGTCCTTCACGGACAGGGCACCCGCGACGCACGCTGCCGCGATCTCGCCCTGCGAGTGCCCCAGCACGGCGCTCGGCTCGACGCCCCACGACCGCCAGGTGGCCGCCAGCGACACCATCACCGCGAACAGGGCGGGCTGGACGACATCCACCCGCTCCATCAGGACGGCATCCCGGATCGCGTCCAGCAACGACCAGTCGACGAACTCGTCCAGCGCCTCCGCGCATTCCTCCATCCGCGCGCGGAACACCGGCGAGGTCTCCAGCAACTCCTGTGCCATGCCGACCCACTGCGAACCGTGGCCGGGGAACACGAACACCACGCCGGCGCCGCGGTTCTCCGCCACTCCGGTCACGATGGTCGGCGCCTCACGGCCGTCGGCCAGGGCGGTGAGACCGGAGAGGAAGTCCTCCCGGTCCTGCCCCACCACCACGGCCCGGTGGTCGAACACCGACCGGGATCCCAGCGAGTGGGCGACGTCGGCGACCGACACGGCCGCCTCCCGCTCAAACTCCTCCCGGAGCCGGGTCGCGTGTTCCCGCAGCGCCTCGCCGGACCGCGCCGACAGCACCCACGGCACAACACCCGGTTCGCCCGGCTCGGCCTCGGCCGACGTCACCTCGGGTGCCCGCTCGATGATCTCGGGTGCCTGCTCGATGATGGCGTGCGCGTTCGTGCCACTGAACCCGAACGACGACACGCCGGCCCGCCGCGGCCGGTCCACGGCAGGCCACTCCCGCTGGTCGGTGAGCAGTTCCATCGCCGCCGTCGACCAGTCCACGTGCGACGACGGCTCATCCACGTGCAGCGTCCTCGGCAATACACCGTGCCGCATGGCCAACACCATCTTGATCACGCCCGCGACACCGGCGGCCGCCTGCGTATGGCCGATGTTGGACTTCACCGAACCGAGCAGCAGCGGTTCACCGTCACGGTCCTGACCGTAGGTGGCGAGCAGCGCCTGCGCCTCGATCGGGTCACCGAGCGTGGTGCCGGTGCCATGGGCCTCCACCGCGTCCACCTCGGACGGCGCGAGGCCGGCGGCCGCCAACGCCTGACGAATGACCCGTTGCTGGGACGGGCCGTTCGGTGCGGTCAGACCGTTCGACGCACCGTCCTGGTTCACCGCGGAACCCCGCACAACGGCCAGCACCTGGTGACCGTTGCGCTGGGCGTCGGACAACCGCTCCACGAGGAGCATGCCGACACCCTCGCCCCAGCCCGTGCCGTCGGCGCTGTCGGAGAACGCCTTGCACCGGCCGTCCACCGACAATCCGCGCTGCCTGCTGAACTCCACGAACGCGCCGGGCGTGGACATCACCGTCACGCCACCCGCCAACGCGAGCGAGCACTCGCCCGACCGCAGGGCCTGTACCGCCAGGTGCAGTGCCACCAGCGACGAGGAGCACGCCGTGTCCACCGTGACCGCGGGACCTTCAAGACCGAACGTGTACGACAGCCGGCCGGACATGACGCTCGCCGCGCTGCCCGTCGCCACATGGCCGCCCACGTCCTCGGCGGCCCCGTCCAGCACCATCCCGTAGTCCTGCACGTTCGAACCGACGAACACGCCCGCCCGTTCACCGCGCACCGAATCCGGGTCGATGCCGGCCCGCTCGAAGGTCTCCCAGGAGGTTTCGAGCAGCAGCCGCTGCTGCGGGTCCATGGCCAGCGCCTCGCGCGGCGAGATCCCGAAGAAGCCCGCGTCGAACTCCGCCACCCGGTCGAGGAACGCGCCCATCCGGCTGTAGGTGGTGCCCGCGTGGTCGGGGTCCGGGTCGTACAGCGATTCCACGTCCCAGCCGCGGTCGGCCGGGAACTCCGCCACCGCGTCCCCGCCCGCCAGGAGCACTTGCCACAGATCCTCCGGGCTCGACACACCACCTGGATACCGGCACGCCATCGCCACGATCGCGATCGACTCATCGGTCACATCGGAGACGGCGACAGGAGCGGAGGCAGCGGGGGTCACATCCGTACCGGACAACTCGACGCGCAGAAAAGCGGCCAGCGCGGCGGCCGTCGGATAGTCGAACACCACCGTCGCGGGCAGGGCGACTCCGGTGGTCTCACTCAGCCGGCCACGCAACTCCATCGCCGTCAGCGAGTCGAAGCCCAGTTCCTTGAAGGCGCGGGTCGCGGAGAACGCGTCACCGGACATGTGGCCCAGTACCGCGGCCGCCTCGTACCGGACCAACTCGGTGAGCTGCCGCTCCTGCTCAGCCACATCCAGACCCGCGAGGCGCCGCGCGAGAGCGGATGTACCGGGCTCCGCCGCAGCGGCCTCGAACGCGGCGCGGACTTCGGGCAGTTCACGCAGAAGCAGACTGGGCCGCTGCGACATGAAGGTGCCCGCGAACCGCTCCCAGTCGACATCGGCGACGACAACGTTCCCGTCACCACGCTCCAGAGCCGTGGCCAGACCCGCGATCGCCACAGCCGGGGCCATCGTCGACAAGCCCCAGCGGTGCAGCAGCGCGGCCTGCTCATCGGTCGCCACCATGCCACCGCCGCCGCCCCACGGCCCCCATGCGACGGCCGTGGCCGGCAGACCCGCCGCCCTGCGGTGGTCGGCCAAGGCGTCCAGGTAGGCGTTGGCGGCCGCGTACGCGCTCTGCCCGCTACTGCCCCACACACCGGCAATGGACGAGAACAGCACGAACGCGTCCAACGGCGTATCGCCCAGCAGCTCGTGCAAGTTCCTCGCACCGACGACCTTGGCCGCCAGCACATCGCCGAACTCGGCGAGGTCGCCGGGATCAAGGTCGGCGAGAGGTGTCAGGCGTTCGATGCCCGCCGCGTGCACGACCGCGGTGAGCGAGGGGACGTCGGCCAGCAGCGCGGCGACGGACTCCCGGTCGGCCATGTCACAGGCGGCGAAGGTGACGCGCGCGCCCAACTCGACGAGTTCGGCCTCCAGTTCCTCGGCGCCCTCGGCGGACCGGCCGCGACGGCCCGTCAGTACGACGTGCTCGGCGCCGTGCCCCGCCAGCCAGCGCGCCACGTGCGCACCGAGCGCACCGGTGCCGCCGGTGACCAGGACCGTCCCGCGCGGCGTCCAACCGGAGCCGGAGGTGTCCGCGCTCAGCGGCGCGGGCTCCAGCCTGCGCGCCAGAGTCTCGCCACCGCGCAGCGCGATCTGGTCCTCGCCGCTCGTTCCGGCGAGGACGGAGGCGAAAAGGTCACCGGTCGCCTCGTCCAGCGCCTCGGGCAGATCGACCAGGCCGCCCCAGCGGCCGGGGTGCTCCAGCGCGGCGACCCGGCCCAGACCCCACACCATCGACTGCTCGAACCCACCGACGACGTCACCCGCGCCCACCGACACCGCACCCGACGTCAGACACCACAACGACACCGACAACGACGCATCCGCGTCACCCAACACCCGCAACAGACCGATCGTGGCCGCCACACCCACAGGCACAACCGACCCACCCGCGTCCGCGAGCCCCAACAACGACACCACACCACTCAGGGCAGGCAACCCGCCCAGCAGACCCGCCCAGTCGACCGCCTCCGGATCCACGTAAAGGACACGCACATCCGCACCGTTACGCACCAGCGCGTCACCCACCCACTCGGCACGCTCCTCACCAGCCGGCGCCACCACCAGCCAGACACCCTCCAACCGCCGACCCCCGGCCGCCACCGGCCGCCAATCGACCCGGTACCGCCAGTCGTCGGCGAGGGACCGATCCCGCTGTTCCCTGCGCCACGCGGACAACCGGGGCAGCACGGCACTCAGCGGATCATCCGACGACACGTCCAACGTGCGAGCGAGATCGGCGAGGTCGCCCTCTTCCACAACATCCCAGAACCGTGCCTCCACGGGCGACATCCGCTCAACGCCCTCATCGACCGACGGAGCGTCCAGCCAGTAGCGCTCCCGCTGGAACGCATACGTCGGCAGATCCACCCGCCGCGCACCACGACCAGCGAACAACACCTCCCAATCCACCCCGACACCACGCACATGCAACTGCCCCACGGCCGTCGTGACAGCCACGGCCTCCGGCCGATCACCACGCAACATCGGCACGAACGTCGCGTCGGGCGCGGACTCCTGACCCAACGCGGACAACGTCCCGCCCGGCCCGACCTCCACAAACGTCGCCACACCCTCGGCCACCAGCGTGCCCACGGCGTCCGCGAACCGCACCGACTCGCGCACATGCCGCACCCAATACCCTGGCGAGGCCAACTCCTCGGCCGTCGCCAACCGGCCCGTCAACGTCGACACGATCGGGATCTCGGGTTCAGCGGACTCGATTCCCTCGACCACCGCGCGGAATTCGTCCAGCATCGGGTCCATCAACGGCGAATGGAACGCATGGCTGACACGGAGCCGCGTCACCTTACGACCCGCCTCACGCCACAACTCCGCCACCACCTCCACATCAGCGGCAGCACCGGAGATCACCACCGAGTTCGGACCGTTCACCGCAGCGACGCCCACAGTGTCGGGCAGATCCGGCGCGACCTCGGCCTCGGACGCCTGGATCGCGACCATCGCACCGCCCTCGGGCAGCGCCTGCATCAACGCACCCCGAGCCGACACCACCTTGACCGCATCGGCCAACGACCACACACCCGCCACATGCGCCGCCGCCAGCTCGCCAATCGAATGTCCGGCCAGCACATCCGGCCGGACACCCCACGACTCCAGCAACCGGAACAGCGCCACCTCGACCGCGAACAGCGCCGGCTGCGTCACCCCCGTCTCACCCAGCGCCTCGGCGTCCTCACCGAACAGGACTTCACGCACCACCGGATCGAACTCGGCCAGCACCCCGTCCAGCGCCTCCGCGAACACCGGGAACCGCTCGGCCAGTTCACGCCCCATCCCAAGCCGCTGCGAACCCTGACCCGAGAACAGGAAACCCACCCGGTGCGGCCCCGCCTCCCCCACCACAACACCCGGACCACCACGCCCCTCGGCGATGGCGGCCAGGGCCGACCGGAACTCGGCGGGCTCCGCGGCCACCACCACCGCACGGTGCTCCAGCGCCGCCCGCGAGAACACCAGCGTACGGCCCACATCCGCCACGGACAGATTCGGCGACCCGTCAAGGAGGGACTTGAGTCGCGCGGCCTGCTCCCGCAACGCCTCGGGACTCTTCGCCGACAATGCCCACGGGACGGACGCGCCAACAGGCAACGGCTCCGGGGCTTCCTCCCGCTCGACCACGGGGGCCTGCTCGATGATGGTGTGCGCGTTCGTCCCGCTGAACCCGAACGACGACACACCGGCACGGCGCGGTTCGCCGGTCTCCGGCCACGGCCGGGCCTCCGCCAGCAGCTCCACCGCACCCGCCGACCAGTCCACGTGCGGCGACGGCTGGTCCACGTGCAGCGTCTTGGGCAGCACACCGTGCCGCATCGCCAGCACCATCTTGATCACACCGGCGACACCCGCGGCGGCCTGCGTGTGACCAATGTTCGACTTGATCGACCCGAGCCACAGCGGCCGGCCCTCGGGCCGGTCCTGGCCGTACGTCGCCAGCAGCGCCTGTGCCTCGATCGGATCACCCAGCGTGGTGCCGGTGCCATGTGCCTCCACCACGTCCACCTCGGACGGCGCGAGGCCCGCGGCTGCCTGCGCGGCCCGGATCACCCGCTGCTGCGACGGGCCGTTCGGCGCCGTCAAACCGTTCGACGCGCCGTCCTGGTTCACCGCCGAACCCCGTACAACAGCCAGCACCTGGTGACCGTTGCGCTGAGCGTCCGACAGCCGCTCCACGACCAGCATGCCGACGCCCTCACCCCAGCCCGTACCGTCCGCGCCCGCCCCGAACGCCTTGCACCGGCCGTCCACCGCCAACCCGCGCTGCCTGCTGAACTCCACGAACGCGGCGGGCGTGGACATCACCGTCACGCCACCCGTCAGCGCCAACTCGCACTCGCCCGAGCGCAGCGCCTGCACCGCCAGGTGCAGTGCCACCAGCGACGACGAGCACGCCGTGTCCACCGTCACCGCTGGGCCTTCGAGCCCGAACGTGTAGGACAGCCGACCGGAGATGACACTCGCCGCGCCGCCGGTGCCGAAGTAGCCCTCGACGCTGTCCGGCACGGCCATCATCAGCGTCGTGTAGTCCTGGCCGTTGGTGCCGACGAACACGCCCGCCCGGCTGCCCCGCAGCGAGTTCGGATCGATGCCCGCCCGCTCGAACGCCTCCCAGGAGGTCTCCAGCAGCAGCCGCTGCTGCGGGTCCATCGCCAGCGCCTCACGCGGCGAGATCCCGAAGAACGCGGGGTCGAAATCCGCCATGTTGTCGAGGAAAGCACCCATACGGCTGTACGTGGTGCCTGTGCGGTCAGGGTCCGGGTCGTAGAGCGCCTCCACGTCCCACCCACGGTCGGCCGGGAACTCCGCCACCGCGTCCCCACCCGCCAGAAGGACATCCCACAGATCCTC
>NZ_JBEOUD010000083.1:0-14136 GCF_040303865.1 Streptomyces sp. NPDC094034
GCCCCCCCCCCCCCCCGCTCCCCGGGGCGGCGCGCGCGGGGGGGGGGGGGCTCGGACCGTTTCTGGTCGGTCGTGGTGTGCCAGTCGCTACGGTCGCACCCGCGGCCTGTGGCGCACCTTCGGTGAGGTGGGCTGTCGAGGTGCATCGTCGCCCGAGGCTACGACCTGTTTGTGGCGGACCTTCCGGGCTTCGTGTTGATCATGCTCGGTCCTGTCCGGCTAGGAGCGCAGATACATCTGCGGATGTCAATGGCCTGTCAAGGCGATCAGAAAGAGCAGCAGCGTCGCTCCTGGACCCAAATACTCCGGCCATCCCGTGGTGCTGACCTTGGAGAAGGAGCCCTTTTGAGGAAACTCCAAACTGCGGCGCTCGAACTCTGCAGCAATCTCATCCCTCTTCTTCTTCCCTATGAGGGACGTGTCGAAGGCGTCAATGGCTATCACGCCATATCCTTTCACTTCGACAAGCAGACTCCTCTTCCCCTTGCAGCCTGAAATCAACTTATACGGGATGCAATATTCACTAAAGGCGTTATTGATACATGCGTGAGATTCCAAAAAGGCAACATACGGATTCAAGAAGAGGCGCCAGATTATGTACACCCCGAAAGGGGCAGGTGCCAGAATGAGCAGCCTGTCGTCCCAGGAATCGGGGCCCGGCGGGAGCTGAACGAAAACTTCTCCAAGTGCTATCAGAAGTAGAGCAACCGAAGATAGGGGGACTTTGCTCAGGCGTCTCTTCTTCACTCATCCCCTCATTTTGCTATTTATCAGAAAAACTCGATTGATGCCCCGCCGAATCCAGATCGTCATCGGCGGGGCAGCTTACCGCCACGAAAACGCGCGAGTCAAAGCTTGCCTATGCAGGCCAACTGCCCGCCCCTCGCGCTATCGAGGGAACATCCACTCCGTCATGCGAGCGATGAGCTCGGGGCATCTCTGGATTTTTAGGGCGTCCTGAGTCCGAGTCATGCCGTCTGCCGGGAGCTTCCTTCCGTTCTGCAGTCGTCCAACTCGCAACCATAGCCTCTCAGGTTGGAGTGGGGCTCGGTAGTAGTGTGTTACAGCTTCGGTCCGCCTGCTGCTTCCCATTCAGCGGCATCAAGGACGAGAGCTACGGTGTCGGCATATGGCTCACCGCTCACATATACTCGTACCTTCCACTTCCCTGATCGAGGGAGGTGGAACGTCTCTTCGTCAGGATCTACAACATCTGAAATACTGATCGTGGCCGAAGGAAAGCTCATTACTTCATCGAGGATTTTCCGCATCCCGGAAATCCGACTTTCGCCAACGTGGATTTGGGTGACAATCTCTCCATCCGTGTCGCTCTGTCCCGACACGTATAGGTTTCCAGGGAGGAAGAGAGTTTCTTCCTCGCCGGTTATGGAGATCGGCCGGTCGGTCGTCCCGAAATCGCGAATGGAAACCAGGCCGGACTGACTTGAAACAGATGTCGAGGAAGCGATCTCGCTCAAATGTGACTCCTGGGGCTATTCTACGCTGTATATTCCATGAACACTCGCCGCACATTTCTTCGATGACGCTGTCCGCGACCTGAAAGGCTAGCCGGGCGTTGACCTCATGGTCGGTGACCACCTCAGCCAGGTGGCCCTGGAGGGCGAGAGCAAGACGGTCGTGTGCCTGATCGCTCGCCTCGGAGCATCGCCGGATCGCGGTTGTCTCGACCCGCGATCCAGCTCCACTGCTTGGCCTGCCGTACGGTCACGCGGTCCCTTACAGTCCGCACTCGTGCCAGGAGGCGCTACGCAGACGGAGCCGGGCACCCCAGAGGATTTTTTCGCTTTCCTTCAACTCAGTCACGTTAAGCGCGCTGTCTGGGTCAGAAGAGGGTCAGTAGGGGAGAGGACAGGAAATAATCAAAATCCCCGATCTCGAACAGGCAAACGGCGAAGAATTCCGGAGTATCCAGTGCATTCATCTGCCACTTTCCGGCGGACCTTTTTCCTGCGGTGTGCCCGTCTGGTCCCTCTAGCTCAATGTTCAGTCCGTTCGTGTGAAATCTGATAGTTGATGAATCGGGGAATTTCGTCTCAAAGAATCTCCTGCTCGGTCGCAGCGCCCCGCCGGCTCTTATTCGACAAGAAGTTCCGCAGATGGTGGCATCGACTCCGGTTCTCAAGCGGCTCCTTGCGGGATAGCCAGGTGCGGCGATTTCTTTAATCATCATCCTGCTTTCCCCGTTTAGGAGAAGCTTCCAGTCTTCATGTTTGTTGGCCAGTGCATCCGGAGAATTGCTTTTAGACGGGGAACGTGTGAGAGTTACCACTCCGATAGGGGTTTCCGCGTAAGCGTAATCACGCTCTTCTCGTGCTGGTTCTGCATACTCCAGCAGAGATGAGTGCAATTTTCGCGTGATTTTAAATTTCAAATCTTCCTCAATCCTGGAACCGACTCGCCGCCGGGCCCATACTCATTTTCGAGTATAAGGTCCGACGGCGAAACATCCCCTTATTTTAGGATGCCTTCGTTCTTTGTCTTCCGCGTGTAGATCCTCGATTTTATGGAGCTCCTTGATGCCGGTTTCATCTTCGGATTCCACCCCAAGCCTGTCCCATGTAATACATAAGCGGGCTCTTCCCTGTCAGCATTCTGACTGCGCCTTGGAACCCTCCCCGGGGCAAGGATCCAGCCAAGTATCCCACCGCTTCTGGACCAGTGGTCTGATGTCCGTATGCTTTATCGATGGCCAGGTTGGTTGGCGTGCCGATCAGGGCTGCAGTCATTGCTCCGGCAATTACGACACACCCCAGTCCTGCTGTTCCCGCGCACGCGGCAACGGCCACCAGGTCTGCCACCGTTCCTACGCCCATGTTAGCGACTGCGTGGGTCAGGAACCTGTTACTGGTCATTTTGGACACTGTCGAGCTGATTCCGTGGCTTATGCTTCCGAAGACACTGTCCCTCTTGCGGCGTTCTGCGTCGGCTTTGTCTTTGGCGGCTTTGGCCTGTGCTGCCGCTCTGGCGTCGGCTTCTGCTTGTTCGGCTGCTCTGGCCCTGGCTTGGGCTTGGGCTACTTGTGGGGATTTCTTGCCTGGTGTGGTGATGGCTTTGCCGTTGGTTCCGATGTAGGAGCCGATGTGGTAGCGGTTGCCGGTTGATGCGTTCTTGACGTAGCGGACGGGGTCGCCTTTGACCTGGCCGGTGCCGCCGATGGGGTAGCCGTTGCCGCAGAGGTCGGCGGGGCAGAGGCCGGTGGGGTCGGACTGGGTGATGGGGGTGTTGTGGGCGTAGCTGTAGGCGTTCATCTGGGCGGGTGTGTTGATGTCGATGACGGGGTCGACGGAGAGGAAGCGTCCGAGGGCGGGGTCGTATTCGCGGGCGCCGAGGTGGGTGAGGCCGGTGGGGTCGTTGGTGCCGCCGATGAAGCCGCGGGTGCCGGGGATCTGGGTGCTTTCTTGGGTGCGGGTCTGGCCGAAGGGGAGTTGTTTGCGGCGGGTGACGGTGAGGCTGGTCATGGCGATGGCTGCCATGGCGGTGCCTTGGTGGTCGGGGAGGAGGAAGGAAAAGCCGTTGCTGGTGCGGACGGCGACGGTTTCGCCGCCGTGGGTGTAGTAGCGGACGGCTTCTTTGGTGCCCGCGCTGGTGGTCTTGAGTTCGTTGCCGGCGGGGAGGGTGAGGGTCTGGCTGCCGTCGGCGTCTTTGGTGATCATGCGGTTGCCGTCGGCGTCGTAGAGGTAGCTGGTGGTCTTGCCGGCCTCGCGGCTGTTCGCCGCGGTCTATCCCGAAGCCGTCACCCTCGCACCATTGATCGCCTCGGCCTCCTGGCGACGGCTGGCCGGCGGCACCGAGGCCGAGCTGGCCAGGTTCTTCGCGGAGGTCGCCCACCGCGTCACCTACCCCTACAGCCCGCCCCGACCGCGGCGGCGATGCCGTCGCGCACTGGGCCCTCGCCGACTCCTGGCGCCCGCCCAGCCGCCTACTGACCACCTCCACACCCGGCCGGGTCCGCGGCACCCTCCCCGGCCTCGCGGCGAACCGGCTCACCCGTCACGAAAAAGAGCGCGATGTGGTTCAGCCGCAGGCGCCGGTACCAAGGCCGCACCCTCCTCTTCCGATTCTCAGACTTCCGTCCGGATTGAGGATCACCTTGATTCCGTAAGCGGTCTCGTGTGGCATACCTCGACTCTGCCTGTCACTCAGAATTCCGAGCGATCGGTGCAGAAAGAGAGAATAGAAAAGCATTCGAGTATCGACCCGCCGAAAGCCCCGACGGGCCGACACTCAAGCGAATCGGGTGGCCTGGAGGCCAGCTGACTCAGTCCTGCTTCGGGCCATCACTCCTATTCGAGATCCGGCGGCCACCAGTCGACGTCCTCGTTTGAGAAGTCGCCGATTGAAACATCGTGAACGAAGGATGCCCAGAACGACCCGTCAGCCTCGAACGGAGCAGGGTCGATCTGTCGAAGGAGAGCCTCAAGCCGGTCCGCGACCTTTGCCTGCTCCTGAGGTTCTGCGGTTGCCGGGTAGTAGGGGAAATTCCCCTGCACAGCCTCAAGACAGCGAACGAACTCCTGAACACCCGAGTTGACTGGCCAGACCAGATCTGCTGCACCCGCACCGAAGTGGACGGAACCCAGATCTGCGTCGAGCACGAAGTGCTCATCGTCGGTGTAGTCCCCGAGGACCACGTACCTTCGACCTCCCTGAACCCACTCCACCGCCTGATACGGATCAGTTGCGTTGAAGACCAGTGAGATCTTCGGAACGCCTTCTCTGGCGAGGAATTGGCGACTTTCCGTGTGGGAAACGACGGTCAGACTGTCTGTTGTCCATCGAACCCGATCAACCGAACACACCTGGCAAGCCCTCCTTGAAGAGACGTGTAACAGCGTCCAGCCGATCAGCCTGCGACTTCACGGCGGTCTCCGTTCCCGACTTGTCCCATGCCCAACTCCAGGAGGTGTCCACATGGGACAAACTGGGCTTTCCGAGCCACTTCGATCCGGAACAGCGGTTGGCGCAGGGCTGAAACTCACTATAGACGCCGCGAACATCGGCGTCGTCGACGCCCATCTCCTTGAGCTGGTTCAGGAGGCGTTGCTCTGCGTGCAGTTTCCCCTTGGAGCGCATGGCAAACGCATCAAGGATTTCGTTACCGTTCTTATCCACACCCACCTTATAGGCAACCGAGGCATAGTTGTTGTCCTTGTTCTTGTCCTTGAGTCGTTCCTTCTGGACGACCTTACTCAGATCTGTGCTGCCATACTTCTGACTTCCTGTCTCGGTCTTGGCAACGCGGGTGGTGGATAGTCCGCCGCTACCGTTACTGCTACCACCACCAGTGCTCTCCATGCGGGCGATGCTGTCGCCGAGGCCCATGGCGCCATGGACGGCGGCCACGGAGCCTGCGGTTAGGAGCCCGGCGCCGCCGACCACGCCTGCCGCGCTGGCGATGCATACCGTTCCGAGGCTGGGAATGGCTCCTGCGACGCATCCGCCGACGGAGCCGGCGATCATCGTGGCTCCGCCTGCCATGCCGCCGACTCCAGCGGCCATTTCGGCGAGACTGCCTGCGGCGTCCAACAGGGCGTCGGAGTTGTGGTCTGCCCAGTCGGCGGTCGCGTCGATCGCGTCGTCGCACCAGTCACAGCCCCAGATGTGCCCGTCGAGTTCGATGCGGCTGGTGGGGTTGCCGCCGGTGAAGGCGTAGCGGTTGCTGGTGTAGGGGTCGTTGCCGAGGTTCATGTCGGCGAGTGCGCCGTTGTACATGTCGCGGGTGGTGAAGCGGTTGAGGCCGGGGTTGTAGTTGCGGAAGCCCATGTCGTAGGTGCCGGACTGGGCGTCCCAGCGTTTGGAGTTGTATCGGTAGGGGTTGTAGACGTCCTTGGTGGGGTCGGTGGCGTCGGGTTTGTCGATGCCGGTGAACTCCGCCTTGTCGTCGCTGCCGTAGGCGGTGTAGCCGTAGGTGGCTTTGGTGTCGCCGTCCTTGGTGGTCAGCGTTTCGACGTCGGTGTGGCTGTTGTAGCCGTAGTAGCCGTCCTCCGTCGTGCCGTCGGTGTTGTGCTTGACCTGGGAGAGACGCTCGCCCCAGGGGCTGTACTGGTACGACTTGGTCAGCTCGCCGGCGACTTCCTCGTTCAGGACCTCGCCGGACAGACCGAGGTAGGTGAAGTCGGTCGTCTTGCCGTCGGCGGTCTTGGACGCGGTGCGGTCCAACGGGTCGAATGTGTACTTCGTGGACTTGAGCGCGCCGGTGTCGTCCATCTTCTGGGACTCGATGACGTGGTCGAAGCCGTCGTACACGCTGCGCGAGATGATCTGTCCGCCTGCGGTCACCGATTCCTGGCGGCCGTAGGGGTCGTAGTTGTAGCTGGCGCTCGCGCCGCCGGTGGTGGCGGTCAGGAGGCGGTTGCGGTCGTAGGTGTAGGTGCTGGACGTGCCCTTGACGGTCTGGCTGATGACGTTGGCATTGTCATCGTGGACGTATGTCTCGGTCCCGGCGCCGTTGCCGGTCTTGACGGATTTGGCGAGCCGGTCGGACGGGTCGTAGGTGTAGTCGGTGGTGGAGGTGAGGTACGCTGCGTGGTCGTCGGCGTTCATCTTCTTCGCGACGTCCTGCGCCTTGTTCCCGTTGGGGTCGTAGGCGTAGGTGTGCGAGGAGACGAGGGTGCCGTTCGGCTTCTTTTCCGTGGTCGACTTGACCGGGCCGTTGAGGTAGTAGGTGTAGTCGACGGTGTTGTCGTTGGCCTTGGTCTCCTTGAGCTTCTGGCCGCGGTCGGTGTACGCGTACGACGTGGTCTTCGGTGAGGCGTCCGTCGGTGTCTTGCCGACCGAGACGGTTTTGACCAGTTCGCGCAGGTCGTAGGTGTACGTGGAGAACTGGTCGGGGTGGGTGACCGTCTCCGGCTGGCCGTTGGCGTCGTACGTGTACGCCGTGGCCTTCTTGTCCTGGCCGGCCAGTGCCTCGGTGACCTTCTGGACCTGGTTGAGGCCGGTGTACCCGATCGTGTACGCGTCGATCTTCGAACCCGAGGTGGCGTCCTTGACCGACGTCATGTTGCCGTTGGCGTCGTAGGTGTAGGAGAAGTCGCGCTTCTGGTCGGTGACGGGGTCACCCGATGTGTCGCGGACCAGCTTCACCGCGTCGGCGACCACGGTGCCCGCGCTGTTCTGGAAGAGCTGGAGCTTGGCGTCGTTGCCCTGCTTGAAGGTGTACGAGCCCAGCGGCATCCACGAGCCCGTGCTCGCGTTCTGGTCGATGGTCTTGTCGACCGTGCCGGTGGCGTGGGTGAGCGTGTACTTCGCGGTCGTGGCCGCGCCGGTCACCTTCGGGTACTTCACGTACGCGGTGTAGGTGCCGTCCTTGGGGATGTTCAGCGTCCAGGTGAACGCGTCGGTGCCGGTGCCCGGGGTGTGCGTTTGGTGGTTGTAGCCCTGCTGGCCGGTGGCGTCAGCCTTGGTCCAGGTGCCGGTGGAGGTGGTGTTCTGGGTGTCGGAGTTGTCGACGAGGACGACCGACTTGCCGACCGGGATACCGTCGTCTGTCTTGGACTTGAGCTTGCCGTCCGGGAAGTAGGACCAGGCCATCGTCCGTGAGGAATCCCCGCCTGCCGACGTCAGGGTGCGGCGGGCCTGCTGGCCCAGGTCCGTGTAGTCGTATGTGGCGACGATGTCCCACGGGTCCGTGGATGACTTGGTCCAGCCGTTGTCGAAGTAGCTGTAGGCGGTGTCGTTACGGACTGCCTGGCCCTCGGACGGCGGCAGGGAGGTCTTCTCCACCCGGCCCACGGCGTCGAAGGAGGTCTCGGTGTAGATGTTCGGCTTGTTGTAGCGGACATCTGCCGGGTCGTACGGCTGGAACTGCTTGACCGGACGGTTCAGCACGTCGTACTCGGTACGCGCGGTGAACGCTTCGGTCGATCCGGCAGCCGTGGCGCGCGGCGTGAGCACCTTGGTGGTGTTGCCGACCTGGTCGTACTCGTACTTCGACGTCCGGTACGTGATCGGCGAGGTGCCGTCGTACGGGGCCTTGACCTGGGACTGCTTGCCTCGCTCGTCGTAGGTGATGAGCGTGGTGTTGTTCTCGGCGTCCGTGGACGAGACGACCAGGGAGTCCTTGTCGTAGGACTGTTTGGTGGTCTTGCCTGCGGCGTCGGTGACCGTCGTGGCCCGGTGGTTCAGGTCGTAGGCGGTCTTGCTGGTGTAGTCGGTGGTGTCAGCGGTCGCGTTCTTCTTGGGATCGATGACCGTGACGACATTGCCGACGTTGTCGTACTCGTACGAGATCTTGTCGCCCGCCGCGTTGACCACGGAGGTGAGCTGGTAGATCTCGTCGTAGTGGCTGGTTGTGAGGTAGTCGGTCGGATCGGACGCCGTCAGCGTGCCCTTGGGCTCCGTCGTCGTCCTGAGGTTGCCGACCTTGTCGTAGGTGTAGGTCGTCTTGCGCTCGTCCGACGTGGTCGTGTCCTTCGGCGCGGTGGCCGAGGTGATCTGGTCGGTGTCGTCGTACACCGCCGTGGACACCGCCCCGTTGGGCGCCGTCGACTTGATGGTGTTGTCGTTGGCGTCGTACTCCGGTGCTGGGGTGGTGATCAGGACGCCCGCCGCTTGGTCCTTCGGCACGGTGTTGACCAGTGGGCGACCGAAGACGTCGTAGGTCTGTGTGGTCTTCTTGCCGAGCGCGTCGGTGACTTCGGTGACCTGGCCGCGCTCGTCGTAGACGAACGATGTGGACTTGGTCAGAGCATCGGTGATCTTCGTCGGGTAGCCCGTGGGACCGAAGCCGGTGTTCGATGTCGGGTTGCCGTTGGCGTCGGTGGCCTTGGTGAGCTGGCCGTAGGTGTCGTACTCGTACGACGTGGTGTAGTCACCTGCCGTCGGTGTCGCGACGCCCTTGGGGTCGGTGACCGTCTTCAGGTTGCCGAAGGTGTCGTAGCCGAACTGCCAGGCGCGGCCCTCCGGGGAGGTCTTGCGGAACAGGTCCGCCGAGTAGCCGTCCGCGCGGGTCTGGTACTCGTACTTCGACGCGTTCGCCGGATACGTACCCGGGGCGCAGTCCGACGGCGGTGGCACACCGGTCTTGTTGTTCTCCGCGTCGCGTTGCCAGAGTGGGTAGCCGGTCTTCTGGTCGTAGCAGTACGCGGTCTTCGCGCCGTTGGCTTCCTCCAGGTACGTGACGTTGTTGTCCGCGTCCCACGACATTTTCGTGGTCTGGGACTTGGCGTTGGTCGTCTGGACGGGGCGGGCGAAGTCGTCCGTCACGGACGTGCTGGCATGCGACTCCGCATCCGTCACCTTCGTGTCGGTGAACTTGGTGTTCGTGGTGTTCACCGCGTAGGTGAAGCCGGTCGCACCGTCCAGGCGGTCGGTGATGGTCCTGGTCCACCAGTGGTACCTCGGGTCGTCGCCTTCCTTCGGCGTGAAGTAGTCAAGCTGCGTTCCCTTGCCACGCGGGTCGGTGACCTTGACCAGCTTGACGTTCTTGTTTCCCTGCGTGGCGTCGTAGCTGAACTTGAACACCTTCGGCTGCGTGGAACCGTCACCATCGGTGAGCTGACCCAGCAGGCCCTTGTCGGTGTAGTAGAACGAGATCTTGCGGCCGGGAGCACCGGACACCGTCGAGATGTCCGTCATGGACTTCACGTGGTCGTAGATCTTGGCGTTGTTGAGCTTGCCGGTGTCCGTGGTCAGGACGCCGGAGTCATTGACGTACTGGTAGCCGGACTGGCCCTTCTCCCAGTAGTCGACCGTCAGCGACTGCCGACCCGCCGGGTCGGTGATGTACTTCAGGAACTTGGTCGGCTTGTTGTTGGACTTGCGTTCCTCGTACGTGTACGTCTGCGTGTTGCCGTTCTTGTCGACCGCCGACGTCATATAGCCGTCACACCCGAAGAAGAACCGGGTCCCGTCCGGCCGTAGCAGCGTCCACGCGTCCGGGATGGGGTCCTTGTTCGGCGTGCAGTCCAGGTCGGCCTTGGCCGTGACCTTGTAGTGGACACCCGCCGGTGCCTTCCACGTCCCATCGCCCTGCTTGCGGAAGACGTGCGTGGTGCCGTCGCCGTCCGGGAGACGGATCTCGGTCGGGTTCGGGTTGGGGTGGAAGTCCAGCGGCGCGCCCATCCGGATGGGGCCCGCGGCCTGTCCTGACCAGCCCGCACCGAGGACGGTGTCGCTGGTGTCGAGGGAGTTGTAGGCGAACCGCGCGAAGGTGTTCAGGCCCCGGCCCGGGTTGGTGAACGCGTTGTACGACCACACGCTGTTCCCGGACGCCAGGTTGTTCATGACCGTCGAGCCCGCGCCGGTGTTCTTGCCGGTGTACGCGTAGAACTTCTCCAGGCCAAGAGTGTTGGACGTGGGGTCCTCGACCGCGACGTTCTGCTTGAGGGACGGGATACCGCCGGTGCCGGCGGACAGCCAGCTGCCGTCGGAGATCTTGCGGATGTCCCAGCCCAGCACGTAGTCGGTGCGCTTGTTGCCGGAGTCGGAGTTGATCGGCGTCTTGACCTGCGCTGTGACGGTCGCCGACTGGCCCGGTTTCAGGTTCGGGACCGCGGTCTTCAGCTGGTTGCCGCCGTTGGTCACGTCCGTACCGTCCGGGAGCTTCCAGGTGTACGACAGCTCGCGCTCGCCCGCCGCCCATTCGGCACCGGTGGTGTTGGTGACCGTGACATCGACCGTGTAGGTCGAGTTGGGGGTCATACGGGCCGGGGTCTGCGGCGCGTAGTAGGTGTTCTCGGTGGTCGCGTCGACGTAGATGACACGCAGCAGCGGGCCGAGTTGCTGGTCGCCCGTCTCCGAGGACAGGAACAGGGTGCGCTCCTGCGGGCCCGTGCCCGTCTCGTCCTTGAGCTTGACAAGGGCGCCCTTGTTGCTGGTGGGGGTCTTGATCCAGCCCTGGGTGAGTGAGGTGGCGTCCCACCAGTGGCGGCCCACGTCGGCCATGGAGGCGACGGTGTCCGAGACGGCGGCGGAGAAGTCACCGCCTGCCGCGGTCCATGGGGTGGTGGAGGCGGCGTTGTTCCAGGTGGCGGTGGTCTCGGCGAAGTCCCGTGTCAGGCCGTGGAGTTCGTAGATCGCGCCGTCGGTGTCGGTGGTGGTCTCCGCGCCCCACATGAACAACCGGGATTCCAGCACCGTCGCCGTGGTGGGGATGTCACTGGTGGTGAACTTCAACGCCGTCCGGGTCTTGCCGTAGGTGGTGGAGTTGTTGCCGACACTCAGCCACTTCTGGCCCACCCCCCAGGACTGGATGGTGTCCTGGTTGGTGGTCGGCTGAGCCGACGACAGCGTGGTGTCGGTGACGCTGGAGGTCCCCTGGACCAGCTTCATCGTGCGGCCGGCCTTCGGCACACCCACCACACGGGTCGGTGAGCCCAGCAGCTGGCCGTCCTTCCTCTTCACCGCGATCTGGTAGTAGTACGACCGGCCGATCTCCTGCGACGAGGAATCCGCCGTGGGCGTCGCCGTCGTATCCGTGTAGGCCGTGGTCCCCTTGCCGACCGGGGCCACCAGCGTGGCGGCGGACGGCGTGAAGACCTGCCGCGTGGAACGGTGCAGTTGGTACTCGACTATGTCCTGACCGGTGTCGCCGCTGGTGTTCTGGTACGCGGGCCAGGACAGCTCCGGGCCCGTGTCATGCACCACGGTCGGGGAGTTGAGCGCGGTACCGACCTTACCGTACGTCACCGTCAGACGCGGGATCGTCGATGTCTCGCCGCCGTACAGCCCGTCCCCGGCCTCGTAGCGGGGACCACCGAGCGGGGCTGTGCCCGACTCGTCCTTGGCCTGGAGCACGAAGCCGTGGTTCGCGGCCGTGCCACTGACCCACTTCTGAACGGTGTCCGTCACCGGGAACTTGTGCCACTGATTGTAGGAACCCGCCGGCTTCGTGATCTGCGCCGGGTTGACCAGCCGCACCGCGTCCGCGATCACCGCCGTCGAAGCCGAGGCCGGACTGTCGCCCAGGACGACCTTGCCCGCCGTACCCTTGGCGAAGGGCAACGCCGTACCGCCGTTCAGCGACGCCCACACACCATTCGTGCCGGACTGCTGGTTCACGTTGTACGTGGCGGAGCCACCGCTGTACGTCACCGTGTACGGCGCGTTCGTCGCACGGTCCGTCGCCGAAACGTAGTGCACGTCCACCCGGTACTTGTCGCTCTCCGGGACCCTCGGCTGCCAGGTGTACGTATCCCCGGCCACCGCGTCCTTGTTGTACCGATACGCGCCACCAACCGCGTACTGCGCCAACGACGACGTCGACACCGGCCAGGCGCCCTTCGCCGCCGTCGTTCCCGCATCCCCGTCATCGACCTGCACTGACGTACCCGACAGCTCGCCCACCAGCGCACTGGTGTTGTCCCACGTCGCCTTCGACTGGTCCCACGCACCCGTAGCTCGGTGCGCCTCCACCGTGACATCCGTGCCGTTGGTGGTATGCGTCTGGTCGTAATACATCTCCAGCCGCGCCGAATCGACCGTCGTACCCGCCGGGATCTCGTCCAGCGGGAACCTGATCAGCGACCGCGCGACACCCGTATCGGTCCTGCCGACAGCCAGCTTCCATGGATTGGTGACATTGTTGAAGTTCGCCGCCGGCTGATCGGACAGCACCATCGCGTCCTGCGCCTCCGACGGAGACGGCGCGATGGTGATCGTCGGGTCGATCACCACCGGATACCGCCGCTCCCGCGACGCCAGCCACTTCGCGTTCGGAGTGACCGTGATCGCCCAGTCTTCGCCGTCGCGGGAGAGTTTCTGGCCCACCTTGGTGCTGTACGACAGCCCGTACGGCGACGACGCGTCCTTCTTCGAGTCCGTCATATACGCGGCCGGAATCACCATCACCGGCGTATTCGGCAACTCACCGAACAGCGCGATCGAACCATCCTGCCGCGCCTTCGGGGTCAGCCCGTCCGTCTCCAGGGTGAAGGTGTACGACACCGGGCCGTCCGGGCGCTCGGCGAGGACGATGTTCTCCTTCACCTGGCCAGGACCGACCACGTACTCCAGATCCGCACCCCGCGCCGCACCCTGGTAGGTGACCTTGGAGCCCTTCGCGACCGGCTTCAGGGACGGGCCCGCGCCCTTGAGACCGAGTGTGACCGACCGGCCGTCACTCGCCTCGAAACGCACCAGCCGGTCCCGGTCCGAACCGAACCAACTGCGCCCCGAATTGAACTCATTGGCGAACTCGAAACCCTTCGCGCCGGTCTCACGGACCGTCGTGTCGATGGACTTCCAGAACTTCGACTTACCGGTACCGGAGCTGTACGACGTCGGCTCCGCCGACAACTCCGCCTCGACCCGGCCGTCCGATAACTCCCAGAAGCGTGCCTTCTCGGTACGCCGGTCCGTCAGCTCCCTGACCCGCTTCACCTTCGGCGCCTTCTTCCCCGGGGGAAGCTTCTGCCGATCGGCTATGCCAAGCTCATCGTGGGACGACGGCTTGTCCAGCTTTCTGCCACCGTCATCGCCGTCATCCGCGAACCAACCCTTGATGGTGTCGACAACTCCCTTATCGCCACCACCATCAGAGGCGGGCGCCGCGTACGCAACCTGCGGCAACGCGGTACTCGCCACCGCGGATACCACTAGGCATGCAACCAGCCTGCCCAATCTCGGACTCACGTCAAACCTTTCCTTTTGTCCTCATGCCTCACGGCCTGAATGCGCTATCGCGCAACCCTCCGACGTTGAGGCCGGAGAAACCACACGGAGCGGCGCCACGTTTTTAGTCACAGCAGAAAGGGGACGTCAAGCAGCCGGACGTAGGCGGCAGTTGATGTCAAATCAACCGTCGAGTGTCCGATATTTCTGGTCACTGGACTCCGGTCACTCAGGCCATGTATAAGCGCCGGGGCATTTGCGATTTCATACGGGAGTCCGTGCCAATTCCAGAGGAAACGGTGAGCAACACCGATAGCGCCGAGGGATCGCACCACGCGTTTCACGTCCGGGAAACGTGAAAAAGGCGACACGCGATCCGATGTGACACCCCGGGCAGCGCCCTGCCTCCTGCTGCGGACCGGCCACCGCGGAACTCGGCGTGGGCGGCGGCTGTCGCGGCTCTCTTGGAGATGAGCAGTTCTTACGTGCTGACTAGGGAGTTGCTCAGTCTTGGAGAGCGGAGTCCAGAAGAAGTTACCGGTAAGTAGGGTTGGTGTCGGGTTG
>NZ_JBEOUD010000084.1:0-14049 GCF_040303865.1 Streptomyces sp. NPDC094034
TGTACTGGACGTACTTGGGCGACTCCGACAACGCGGCGAGGTGCGGTGCCAGGCGTCGCGGGCCCGCGAAGATCGACCGGACAGGACCTAGGAGGAACCGGTGAGTTCCACCGCCTCCCGCAGCAGCTGTACGGGATGCCACGCGTCGCGGCGCGTGCCGTGGAAGATCTGCTGACGGCAGGAGACCCCCGTCGCCACCACCACGGTCTCCGGCGGCTCCGCCTCGACAGCGGGGAAGAGCCGGTCCTGACCGATGGTCATGGACACCTCGTAGTGCTCGGACTCGAAGCCGAAGGACCCCGCCATCCCACAGCATCCGGCGTCCAGTTCGGACACCCGCACCCCGGGGATACGGTTGAGCAGACTCATCGTCGCGGCGGTGCCGACTTCCGCCTTCTGGTGGCAGTGCCCGTGGTAGAGCAGTCTGCGGCCGGCGAGCCAGGAGTCCTCGCGCAGCCGCAGCCGTCCGTCGTCCACCGCCTCGACCAGCAACTCCTCCACCTGACGCACCCGCCCCGAGATGTCCTTGACGGCCGAGTCGTTCGGCAGCAGCGCCTTGTGCTCGTCGCGCAGTGTCATCAGACAGGACGGCTCGCAGCCCACGATCGGTGAGCCGGGCTCCGTCGTCTCGGTGAGCAGATGGGCGAGTGCGAACGCCTTGTCCTTGGCTTCGTCGACCAGCCCCTTGGAGAGACTGGACCGGCCGCAGCAGCCCCTGCTCTCCAGCCGGACCTGCCAGCCCGCCAGCTCCAGCAGCTCGATGGCGGAGCGGCCGATGTCCGGCTCGGTGAAGGTGGTGAAGGAGTCGGCGAGGAACGTCAGCGTGCCCTGGGTGGCCGCCGCACGGCCCGACGCGGCGCCGCCGCGCGCGTGCTTCCGGAACCACCGCACCAGATCGCGCCGTACGAACACCGGCAGCGGGCGCTCGGCCGTGATGCCCAGTCGGCGGTCGAGCAGCAGCCGCAGCGGGCGCAGCCGTCCCAGCGGATTGGACAGCGGCGCCGCCATCGAACCGAGCCGGTTCAGCAGCCGGATCGAACCGAAGATCCGGGACCGCAGCGGTACCCCGTGCAGATCGTGATGGTGCGACAGCGACTCGGCCTTGAGCGTGGCCATGTCGACACCGAGCGGGCACTCGCTCTTGCACGCCTTGCACATGAGGCACAGATCAAGGATCTCGTGCAGCCGCTCGTCCCCGAGCGCCTTACCGGGATCGGGTTCGGAGAGCGCCTTGACCAGGGCGTTCGCCCGGCCGCGCGTGGAGTCCTCCTCATTGCGGGTGGCCATGTACGAGGGACACATGGCGCCCGTGCCGCTCTTGCGGCACAGCCCGATGTTCATGCACCGGTCCGCGGCGCCCCGCATACCGCCCACCACCTCGAAGGAGAGGCGAGTGCGCAGCGGCTCGGCGGGGGGCAGCGCCGGGTCGCGGAGGTTGTCCGTCATCGAGGGCGCGTCCACGATTTTGCCCGGGTTCATCCGGTTGTCCGGGTCGAAGACCTGCTTGACCTGGCGCATCGCCTCGTACAGCCGGTCGCCGAAGATCTCCCGGTTGAACTCGCTCCTGGCCAGACCGTCGCCGTGCTCACTGGAGTTGACGCCGCCGTACTCCGTGACCAGGTCCTTGATCTCCTCGGCCACCGCGCGCATGGTGTCGACCTGTCCCGGATCGGTCAGATCCACGAACGGCCGGATGTGCAGACAGCCGACCGAGCAGTGGCCGTAGAAGCCCGCCGTCAGCCCGTGCCGGTCGAGCACCTCCTTGAAACGCTTGGTGTACTGGGGGAGATGGACCGGATCGACGGCCGTGTCCTCCACGAAGGCCAGCGGCCGGCGGGTGCCCTCACCGGCGGCCATCAGCAGGCCGAGGCTGGATTTTCGGACCTTCAGCAGGGCGGACCGCTGGTCCGGGGTGATGGCCTGAAGGGTGTGGTAGCCGTGGCCGTGCCGGGCCCAGAGCTTGGTCAGGCGCTCCATGCCGGCGAGCAGTTCCCGCTTGTCGTTCCCGGTGAAGCTGACGAAGAGCAGCGCGTCGGGATCGCCTTCGAGGAGGGTGCTCAGCGAGGCGTACTCGATCTTCTGCCGGGACAGGTCCAGGATCGTACGGTCCATCAGCTCGACCGCGGCCGGATCGCAGGCCAGCGCGTCCTCGGTGGCCTCGATGGCGGCGGCCGTGCTGGTGAAGTGACCGACGGCGATCATGGTGTGGCGCGGTCTGGGAACCAGATCGACCAGCGCCTCGGTGGCGATGACGAGCGTGCCCTCCGAGCCGACGACAAACGTGGCCAGGTCGAACGGGGTGTCCGGGCGGGCCATCCGGTCCAGCCGATAGCCGCACGCCCGGCGCCAGAACTCCGGGAAACCCTCCGCGATGGCCGCGGAGTTGGCACGCACGATCTGTGGCAGCCGCTGATAGAGGCTTCCCTCCAGGGTCGGCAGCGCGGCCCGGCGCGCGCGTTCCACCTCGTCGACGGGCGCCAGCAGCGCCCGGCTCGCGTCGGAGAGGACGACATCGAGCTCCCGGACATGGTCGATGGTCATGCCGTAGCGCAGTGAGCCGCTGCCCGCCGAGTTGTTGCCGATCATCCCCCCGACGGTGGCCCGGTTGCTGGTGGAGGTGTCAGGACCGAACATCAGCCCCAGCGGCCCGGCCGCCCTGTTCAACTGGTCCTGGACGACCCCCGCCTGTACGAGCGCCGTGCGGCGGCCGTCGTCGATCTCCAGGACGCGGTTCATGTACCGCGACAGATCCAGGACGAGCCCCGGGCCCACGGTCTGGCCGGCCAGACTGGTCCCGGCCCCGCGCGGCACCAGCGGTATGCCGTACTCCCCGGCCGCCGCCACCGCCGCGCGCACATCATCGGCGTGACGGGGGAAGACCACACCCGCCGGGGTGATCGCGTACATGCTCGCGTCCCGCGCGAACAGATGCCGGGTGTAGTCGTCGAACCCCACATCACCGTCGAGCTCCCGCCGCAGACGGTGTGCCAGGTCCTCTGCCGCCGCACCGCCGGTCGCGGGGGCGTCCGGATTGATCGTTGTCATGTTCACTCGCTCCAGATGGTTCGGACCGTCAGCGGGAACGCAGCACGTCGAGGGCGTCTCCCAGACCGCGCGGACTGATGGGTACGCCGGCGAGTTGGAGGCCCATCTGCACCCCGGCGAGCGTCCCGGCCAGGGTGAGGTCGTTGAAGTGGCCCAGATGCCCGATCCGGAAGACCCGGCCGCTGAGCTTGCCGAGGCCCGCGCCGAGGGACATGTCGAACCGGTCGAGGATGATCTCGCGGACCTTGTCGGCGTCGTGACCGGTGGGCATGAGCACCGCGGTCAGTGACCCCGAGTACTCGCGTTCGTCGGCGCACAGGACCTCAAGCCCCCAGCCCCGGACGGCGGCCCGGGTCGCCGCGGCGTGCCGGGCATGCCGGGCGAAGACCGCGTCCAGCCCCTCCTCGGCGAGCATACGAAGGGCTTCCGCCAGCGCGTAGAGGAGGTTCGTCGCCGGGGTGTACGGGAAGTATCCGCGCCGGTTGGCCTCGATGACGGGGCCCCAGTCCCAGAAGGACTTCGTCAGCCGGGCGGTGCGGGCGGCGGTGAGCGCCTTGTGGCTGACGGCGTTGAAGCTGAGGCCCGGGGGCAGCATGAGCCCCTTCTGCGATCCCGCCACGGTGACATCGACGCCCCATTCGTCATGGCGGTAGTCGATCGAGCCGAGCGAGGAGATCGTGTCGACGAGCAGCAGCGCCGGGTGCCCCGAGGCGTCGATCGCCTGCCGTATCTCGGCGATACGGCTGGTCACGCCGGTCGAGGTCTCGTTGTGGACGACGCAGACCGCCTTGATCGAGTGTGTGAGGTCCGCCGCCAGCCGCCGGGCCACGCCCTCGGGGTCGGTGCCGTGGCGCCAGTCCCCGGGCACGAACTCCACCTCAAGACCGAGGCTCAGGGCCATGTCCCGCCAGAGCGTGGCGAAGTGGCCGGTCTCGAAACAGAGCACCCGGTCGCCCGGGCTCAGGGTGTTGACCAGCGCGGCTTCCCAGGCACCGGTCCCGGAGGCGGGATAGATCACCACCGGGCCCGCGGTGCCGAACACCGGCTTGACCGCTTCGAGCAGACGCAGGGTCAGGGCCCCGAACTCGGGACCGCGGTGATCGATCGTGGGCGCGGACATGGCGCGGAGCACCTGGTCGGGGACGTTGGTCGGGCCCGGGATCTGGAGGAAGTGGCGGCCGGTACGGGAGGTCATGCGAGCGGCTCCCCTCAGGGGTTGTGCCGTAACACGGCACGGCGTATCGTGTGATGGCACGGCGGAGCATAGGGTTCGGTTGTCGAAGGAGTCAATGGATGCAGAACGTCCTCAACGCGCTCAGGGCGCTGGAGGAGGTGGCCGCGCGTCAGCCGGTCGGGGTCGCGGACCTGGCGCGGGCGATGGAACTCCCGAAGAGTTCCGTCCAGCGCGCGCTGGTCACCCTGCACACCGCCGGATGGATCCGCCCTGCGGGCGGCGCCCCCACCCGATGGGTGGTCACCACCAAGGCCCTGCATGTCGGTCGGCATGCCACCGGCGAACTGGGGCTGCGTGATGTCGCCGTACCGGTGATGGAGGACCTGCGCCGTCGCACCGACGAGACGGTGCATCTGGCGGTGCCCGAGGGCGGCAAGGTCGTGCTCATCGAACGGCTGGAGACGGCTCAACCGGTGCGGATCATCCTGCCGTTGGGACAGGTCCTGCCGCTGCACGCCTCGGCCAACGGCAAGGCCGTGCTGGCCGCGAGCCCCGCCGAGGTCGTCGGCAGACATCTCGCCGGAGGGCTGTCCGGTTTCACCGCCACCACGATCACCGATCCCGACGTGCTGCTCGCCGAGTTGGCCGAGATCCGGGAGCGCGGTTACGCGACGAACGGTGGCGAATGGCGGACGGATGTCTCGGCGGTCGCGGCGGCCGTCATCGGCGGCTCGGGTCAGCCGGTCGCGAGCATCAGTGTCAATGTCCCAACGAGCCGTCTGACCAGCGAAGACCGTTGCGTCTATGGCCTCTTGGTGCGGGAGGCCGCGGCGGCGGTCGGCGCCGCGCTGGGGGGCGTGGGCACCCCCACGGGAGGTGACGGTTCGCCGGCGCACGACTCTTGACGCCCTCTGGCGCCGCTTCCATACTTCCCACTGCGGAAACAAGATTCCGTATTGCGGAATAATTGGAGCCGGGCTGAAGGCGAGGAAGCCTTGTGTCAGATCACGTCATCTCCCTCATCGGTCTCGTACTGATATTCACGGTCGCCACTGTTTTCTCGGTGCATATGGGCGCACTGGCCATCGTGGTCGCGTTTGTGGTGGGAACCGTATTCATGCAGGAAACGGCGGACGACATCTTCGCGGGATTCCCCGGGGATCTGTTCGTCGTGCTGGTCGGTGTGACCTTCCTCTTCGCGATCGCGAAGAACAACGGCACGGTGGCCTGGCTCGTCCACGGGTCCATGAGGGTGGTGCGTGGCCGGATCGCGCTCATCCCGTGGATCATGTTCCTGGTCACCGCCGTACTGACCGCCGTCGGCGCGGTGGTCCCGGCGGCCGTCGCGCTCGTCGCGCCGATCGGACTGGGATTCGCGAAGCGTTACCGGATCAATCCGCTTCTGATGGGTCTGTTCATCATCAACGGCGCCAGCGCGGGAGGCTTCTCACCCATCAGTGTGTTCGGCAGCATCACCAATGGAGTGATGTCACGGAACAACCTGCCTGGAAATCCGGCGCTGTTGTTCCTCTGCTCCTTCCTCTTCAATGTCGCGCTCAGCCTCTTCGTGTTCTTCCTGTTCGGCGGTCGGGCACTGCTGGGGCGACGGGAGCCGGTGGACGGTACGGGCACCCCGGCCGCGAAGCCGGGTGACGGTGACAGCGCGGGCGGCGGAGGTGGAGGCGGAGGCGGGGTCAGTGACGGTGGCGGCGGCGCTCTGGCCGTCGCGGTCGCCACCGACCGGGCCACCGCCGAGGAACCGCCGCTCACCCTCAACCGCGCCCGGGTGCTCACCCTCCTCGGTCTGCTCAGCCTGGTCGTCGGATCGCTCTTCTTCGACCTCAACGTAGGGCTGATGGCCCTCACCGTGACCGTCGTCCTCTCCCTCGTCTCCCCGGAGTCGGCGAAGGGAGCGGTGGACAAGTGCGCGTGGTCGACGGTGCTGCTCGTCTGCGGCATCGTCACGTTCGTCAGCCTGATGGAGCGGATCGGCACCATCGACTACCTCGGCGAGGGGGTCGCCTCGGTCCGTACCCCGCTGCTGGGAGCCCTGCTCATCTGTCTCATCGGGGCCGTCGTCTCCGCCTTCGCCTCCACCACGGGCATCCTGGGCGCGCTGATCCCGCTGGCGGTCCCGTTCCTGCTGGGCGGTGAGGTCGGCACGGTCGGGCTGATCGTCGCGCTGGCCATCTCGGCCTCGGTGGTGGACTCCTCGCCGTTCTCGACCAGTGGTGCCCTGGTGGTCGCCAACTCGCCCGAGGAGCGCAGGGACACGGTCTTCCGGGGTCTCATGGTGTGGGGCCTCGCCATGGCCGCGGTGGTGCCGGTCGTGACCTGGGGCGTGTTCGTCGTCCCGGGCTGGTTCTGACAAGAATCTGACCCGGGAGTGTCGTTTCGCCGATGAATTCGCTGGACCATACGGGTGAGTTCGCGGCCCCGGACTGTCATCGAGCACAAGCGGACTGTCTTAATCCGTTGTTGTGATCAAGAACCTCGTGCGGCGCGGCCTTCCCGCGCTCGCCCTCACAGCCCTGCCCATTCTGGCCGCCGTGCCCGCCGCCGACGCCGCCGTCGAGAGCGGCCGCACCGCCTGGAGCGCGGGGCCCCAAGAGGCCCCGCGAAGCGACTCCCACTTCTACCCGCCCGCCACCCTCGGCAAGAACCAGGCGTGGACCTCCGGCAACGGCCGAGCCATCCTGCGCGTCCAGAGCGACGGCAACGTCGTCCTGTACAAGGACAACCGCGCCGCCTGGCAGGCCCCGAACGTCTACCCCAACGCCGACCGCCTCGTCATGCAGGAAGACGGCAACCTCGTCGTCTACAACAAGGCCGGCAAGGCCCTCTGGGCCGCCGGCACCTGGCACAAGGGCCGTTACCTCGCCGTCCAGGACGACGGCAACGTCGTCGTCTACAACAACGCCAACCAGCCGGTCTGGGCCACCAACACCGGCGACTGACCCCGGCGATCGCCGAGCCCGCCACCGCACAGGTGGCGGGCTCGGCGGTGAGATCGTCAGGTGAGCCGCTCACCCGGGTGTGTCGCACCACGCTGGCGAACCAGCGGGAGATAGACCTCGTCGACGATCTCGACGATGACCTCGTCGGGTGCGGTGGGGACCCCGCGCACGACGAACTCGTTTCTGAGCAGGACGACGGCCACGGTGGCGACCCGCGGATGGAGCGCTTCGGGGGAAGCCTCGCCCCGTGCGATCGCGCGCCCCAGCACGGTCAGCCAGGAGGCGGCCACGGCGTCGGTGGACTGCTCGGGCAGCTGCGCGACGAACTCCGTCGCACCGCCGGCCGCGGACATCAGCTCGCGCAGGACCATGCCGAGCGGGGAACTCCAGTGCCGGTTCGCCCGGCGGAGCAGTTCGAGGACATCGTCGCGCAGATCGCCGGTGTCGGGAGGCTGGAGTGTTGTGGCCAGCTGCCGGTAGGCGGCGATGCCGAGCGCGAGGCGGCTGGGCCAGCGGCGGTAGATCGCGTTCTTGTTGGTGCCGGCGCGTCGCGCGACCTGGTCCATGGTCAGCCCGGCGTAACCGGACTCGATGAGTTCGTCGGCCGCGGCGCGCAGGATCGCCTCTTCCAGTACGGCGCCGCGGCGCCGTGTCCCGGTGGCGCCTGGCCGCTTCGTCAGCTCGTCCGGCATGCCCTCTGTCCGTATTCCGGTACCGACAGTTCCCCCTCAACTGTGGACTTGATCCTGGGCCGCACGCAAGTAAGGTACGTTCAGTACCTAAAATTCTCTGACGGAGGGGGCATCGCGCATGCGTGCCAGAGGCATCACCTACGACACCGGATTCATCCGCGAAGGCGTGAATTCCCGTGAGCGCTTCGACCCGGAGGTGGTCGAGCGCGAGCTGCGCGTCATCCGTGACGATCTGCACTGTGACGCGGTCCGGGTGACCGGCGGTGACCCGGACCGGTTGGAGCTCGCCGCGGGCTTCGCCGCCGGACTGGGGCTGGAGGTCTGGTTCTCGCCGTATCCGCTGGAGCTCACCACCGAGGAGATGCTGTCGCTGTTCGCCGACTGTGCCGAGCGGGCGGAACGGCTCCGGCGGCGCGGCCGCGAGGTGGTGTTCGTCACCGGAGCCGAGATGAGCCTGATGAACAAGGGGTTCCTGCCCGGCGACTCCCTCGACGAACGGGTCGAGCAGCTGACCGTGCCGGACCGGATGCGTGCGCTCATCGGCGAGGTCGCCACGCGTGTCAACGACTTCCTGAGCAAGGCCGCGGCCCTTGTCCGCGAGCGCTTCGGCGGCAGGATCACCTACGCCTCCGTACCGCTGGAGCGCGTCGACTGGACACTCTTCGACATCGTCTCCCTGGACCTCTACCGGACGGCCGAGATGGCCGACCGGTTCGCCGAGGGTGTCCGTGACCTCGTCGCACAGGGAAAGCCGGTCGCGATCACCGAGTTCGGCGCCGCCTGCTTCCGAGGCGCGGGCGACCTGGGCGCTCGCGGCCTGGAGATCGTTGAGTACGACAAGAAGACCGGACCGGTCCGGCTGAAGGGGGAGTACGAACGCGACGAAGCCGGCCAGGCCGCGTATCTGCGCGAGTTGCTGGAGGTCTTCGAGGCGGAAGGTGTCGACAGCGCCTTCGTGTTCATCTTCGCGCTCCACGACCATGTGCACCGCCCCGACGGCGACCCCCGCGACGACCTCGACCTGGCCAGCTACGGCATCGTGAAGGTGCTGGAGGACCGCTACGGGGACACCTATCCGGACATGCCGTGGGAGCCCAAGGCCGCGTTCCACGCCCTGGCCGAGTTCTACCGAGAGCACTGAGAGCGCCCTCGGCCGCCATCGAGCACGGCCGCCACCGGCCCCGTGGACCCGGCGCTTCCCTGTTCGGTACCAATTAGGTACCGTACGGCTATGCCGTCACTCAACATCAGCTTCACCGACGACGAGCTGGAGGCGGTCCGCGCGGCGGCCGCCGCCGAGGGCAAGTCGCTCAAGCAGTACGTCCATGACCTGCCCCTCCGCGAGCAGCAGCGTCTCCAGTTCGTCCGCTACGCCGTCAGCTGGGGCGAACAGCACCGGGGCGAGTTCGACGAGGCCTTCGCCAACGAGGTCCCGCCGGCGCGCCACGACAGGCGGGCGGAAGCCGCCTGATGCCGGTGCTGTACATCGACGTGGCCTGGCTCCTGGACGTACAGGAACAGGCCGTTCCGGAAGATGTCTCGGTGGCCGACTACTCGGCGCTGGTCGCCGCCGTGGCCCGGCACAAGACCCGCATTCCGCGCCCGGCGACCAGCGAACCCGATGTGGCCTGGCGCGCGGCGGCGCTCATTCACACGCTGGTGCGCCTGGAGCCCCTGCCGTACCGCAACAGCCTGTACGCCTGTCAGGTCGCCGCCGCGTATATGCACGCCTCCGGGGAGGGGATCGATCCGCCGTACGGGGCTCTCGTCGAACTCGTACGTGCCATTCAGTCGGGCAAGGCCAGCGTGTACCAGGCGGCGGACCAGATCCGCGGCTGGCGCATCTGAGGCGCGCGAGCATCCTCCGGCCCCCTCGGAGAGGTCCCGGGGACGGACCCGCTCAGGTCCCCTGCGGCTGACGCCCGGGGGCCGGGGCGGGAGACGGGCCGGGAACGGCGGTCGGTCTGGTCGCGGTGACCGGAGCCCGCGCGGGTGCCGGGGCGATCCGCTCCAGCAAGGTGCTCACCGCGCCCAGCACCAGTGTGGTCACCTCGGCGGAATCCGCCGTCGACAGCGGCTCCCTCGGTGCCACCACCCGCAGCAGACCGATGCCCAGCAGCCAGGCCAGCACGAGATCCGCGCGCAGCGCCGCGTCCGGGCGGGCGGTCAGTGTGCGCAGCACCCGCGCGTAATCCTCGCCCAGCTGCTCGCGCACCGCCGAGACCGCCCCGCCGTTGCCCCCCGACCGCAGGAACGCCTCCAGGGACGGGTCCCGGTCGGCGGCGGGCGCGAGGAGATCACCGAGCACCGCGGCGAGCAGGTGTTCCGCGGGCGTGGTGGCCAGCTGCTCCCGGCCCACCCCCGCCATGACCTCCTCGAAGAGCGCCTCTTTCGAGCCGAAGTAGCGGAAGACCAGCGCCTGATTCGCCTCGGCCAGGCCGGCGATGTCCCGCACCGTGGTGCTGTCGAAACCACGTTCGGCGAAGAGCGTGGTGGCGGCGTCGAGCAGTGCCTGCCTCGTATCAGCGGCATTGCGCCGTCGCTCGGGCCCCTGCTGGGCCATGTCGCACCTCCCGTACTCCGTGCACCGGACACGGTAATGCCGGGACGGGCCGAATCCACCGGCCGTGAGGCCCGGTTGACGGGACCGGACACCCCTCCTACCGTTTGTAATCGAGTGCTTACATTTCGCGGCTCGCGCCGGGCCGACCCGTGCGCGAAACGAGCCGCGTCACCGACTCGCGATCGGGGCTCTTCGATGACCGATGTACAGGACGCACCGGCCGGACCCGTCGGCTACCCCTTCAACCGGACCGACGGGATCGCGCTGTCCGAGGCGTACGCCGACGCCCGTGATCTCCCCGGGCTGCTGAGGGTCAAACTGCCGTACGGGGAGCCGGCCTGGCTCGCCACCCGCTACGCCGACGCCCGGCTCGTCCTGGGCGACCGCCGGTTCAGTCGTGCGGAGGCGGACCGGCACGACGCTCCCCGCCAGTGGGCGCGGCAGCGACCCGGCGGCATCCTCGGCATGGACCCACCGGACCACTCCCGGCTGCGCACCCTGGTGGCCAAGGCGTTCACCGTCCACCGTGTCGAGAAGATGCGGCCCGACATCAGCCGGCTCGCCGACGGGCTCGTGGACGATCTGATCGCCGCCGGGCCGCCCGTGGATCTTGTCGAGCACTTCGCGCTGCCGATCCCGGTCGCCGTGATCTGCCAGCTGCTCGGTGTACCGGTGGAGGACCGCCCGCGGTTTCGCGAGTGGAGCGACGCCGCGCTGTCCACCAGCGGACTCACTCCCCAGGAATTCACCGCCAAGAGCGACGAGCTGCGCGCGTACATGGCCGGGCTGATCGCCCGGCACCGGGAGCAGCCCGCCGACGATCTCATGTCCGCGCTGATCGAGGCGCGCGATGTCGACGACCGGCTCTCCGAGCCGGAACTCGTCGATCTGTGCGTCGGCATCCTGATCGCCGGCCACGAGACCACGGCGACGCAGATCCCGAACTTCGTCTACGCCCTGCTCGAACACCCGGAGCAGCTGCGGCGGTTGAGCGAGGAGCCCGCGCTGATCCCGGGCGCCGTCGAGGAGTTGCTGCGCTTCGTACCGCTCGGCGCGGGCGCCGCGTTCCCCCGATACGCCACCGAGGACATCGAGGTCGGCGGCACACTCGTACAGGCGGGGGAGCCGGTGCTGGTCGCGGTGGGCGCGGCCAACCGGGACGCGCTCAGATTCAGTTCACCGGGCGTGCTGGACATCGAGCGCGAGGGCAACCAGCACCTGGGCTTCGGACACGGTGTCCACCACTGTCTCGGCGCGCCCCTGGCCAGGGTGGAACTCCAGGAGGCGCTGCGCGCGCTGCTGACCCGGCTGCCCGGTCTGCGGCTGGCGGGCGACATCGTCTGGAAGCAGCAGATGATCGTCCGTGGCCCGCGCACGATGCCGATCGGGTGGTGACCGATGGCCTGGCAGCTGCGCGTCGACGGAGAACGCTGTATGGGGTCGGGGATGTGCGCGGGGATGGCGCCCGACCACTTCACCCTGGAGGACGACCGAGCCCGGCCTCTCGCCGGAAGTGTCGATCCCCATGAGGCCGTGCTGGACGCGGCCGACTCGTGCCCGGCGATGGCGATCACCGTCGTGGACGGCGGACGCGAGATCGCCCCGCGTCCCTGACAGAGGGTTTCGATCCCGCGCGCCCTGGTTCCCGCCGCGATTCGGCCACCCCGTCCCCCGACGCGGGATGGCCGAACTCGGCATACCGGAATTGGATCGCCTCGCCCGGACGGATGACAGCCCGGGTCACTGGTCACGGTGCCCGAACTCGCCGGTGGGGGTGTGCACGACGCACAGAGCGGCGCGCCGATCGTGCGCCGTGCGCGGTCGGGGGGACGGCGTTCTGGTCAGGGCGCACGGTCGGGGGCTAGCGGGATCTCACCCAGCAGACCGAAGGCGTACACGAGTTCGTGGACGCCGGAACCGGTCGTCAGCAGATCCCGGTTGAGCAGGCGCTCCGCGGTACGCAGATGGGCGGCGACGGTCGTACGGCTGTTGCCGAGGCTCCGGGCGGTCCGTTGCGCGTCGGTGTTCGTCTCGATCCAGGTACGCAGTGTGGTCCGCACCCGGCGATGGCCGGCGCCTTCGAGGGGTTCGAGGAAACCCTCGGCCCACGCGGTGGCGGCCGGGGCGCGGAACAGGGCTTCGACGCCGGGCGCGTCCGGGCCCCCGGCGACGGGTTCGGTGTCCTGATGCAGGCCGGTGATGGCGAGGGCCAGTGCGAGGGTGGCACGGGAGCGGACGTCTCGGAGGTCGGCACCGAGCGCGTCCTCGGCGCGCCGGAGATGGGCGGTGACGGTGTTGCGGCTGATGCCCAGCAGATCGGCCACCCCGGAGCGCGGGAAGTGCATCGCCAGCCGGGTCGTCTCGACGGTGAGCGCGGGCAGCGGGCGCAGGGGCCGGAGAAAGGAACGGGCCCAGCCGACGGCGGCGTCGCGCGGCAGCAGCCGTTCCAGCGGCTCCTGGCCCCGGTAACCGGCCACTCTGCCGGGCGCGTTGCCCGCCACCGCCAGGGCGTGCCTGGCCTGTTCGTATGCCTCGGCCGTCGCGCGGAGCGGATGCGCGGCGCTGATCCCCAGCGCGTAACGCGGGCATTCCCCGACCAGCTCACGCAGCGCCCCGCCCAAACCGCCTGCCCCGCCCGCCCCGCCCAAATCGCCAGCCCCGTCCAAACCGCCTGCCCCACCCAGAGCACCCGGACCGTCCAGAGCACCCGGACCGTCCGGTGCGCCAGGACCTCGCCCATCGCCGTCCTCCGGTCCCTCGTCCTCGGCGATCAGACAGATCAGATGCTCGTCATAGACGGGACAGCGCACCATCAGGCCCCGGCCGTGGTAGCCCGAGGAGTCCTGATAGGCCCGCGCGAGCCGGTCCCGGTCCTCCGGCGGGCAGCGCAGCAGATGGACCCGGACGCGGTCGCAGTCCAGCAGCGCGGGTACGGCCCCGGTCGTCATCCGGCGAGCCAGCACCGTATCCCCGGCCATCAGCGCCATGAAGAGGGCCACACGCAACTGGTGCGACTTCTCCTGGTATCCGTGCAGCGCCGTGTCGGCGGTGCGGGCGCGGTCGAGGATGCTGATGACGCTTCCGGTGTGCGACGCGAGGGACGACGCCCGGGGGCTCAGTCCGGTGGGCCCGGCGAGCACCAGCACCCGGCGCGGTGACCCGGTCCCGACCGCCTCCAGCCGCAGGTGCACCGCCCCGATCTCCGTGGCGGCCGAGGCCATCCGGCCGGTGGTCAGCCGGGTGAGGATCGGCCCGAGCGGGCCGAGGGCCTCCTCGGGGAAGCGCGGGGTGGACAGCTCCACGGCGCCCGCGCCGTCGATGAGCGCGATCTCCGTGTCCAGCTGGCGGTGGAGCCAGTCGACCACGCCTCGCAGTCCGGCGTCCGGCCGCCAAGCCGACTTCCCGAGCACATAGAGGAATTCATCGAGTCGGCCGTCGGGTGCCCGTCTCTCCGGGGCCCCTTCCATCAGGTCCTTCCCTTCGAGTCCGTAGGGGGCCGGTGCCCCTTTCGGCAACGGTCAGTCTAGGTCCTGTCCGGTCGATCTTCGCGGATAAGCCCGCGGCGTCTGGTGCCGTGCATCGCAAGGCGGAGGATCGCCCATGTACTGGACGTACTTG
>NZ_JBEOUD010000085.1:0-13137 GCF_040303865.1 Streptomyces sp. NPDC094034
GTGGGGCGCTGAGGGCTGCGGCGTCTGTGGTTGTGGACCGGCATGCGAATTTGCGTGCGGGTTTTGCTTATGAGGGTTTGCGGGAGCCGGTTCAGATCATTCCCAAGCAGGTTGAGGTGCCTTGGGAGGAGGTTGATTTTTCGGGTCTGGATGCCGGCAGTCAGGAGGATGCGGTTGGGGCGTGGCTGGAGGAGGACCGGAGGCGGCGTTTTGATTTGTCTGTGCCGCCGCTGTTGCGGTTTACGTTGATTCGGCTTGGTGAGCAGCGGTTCCGGCTGGTTTTCACGTGTCATCACCTGTTGTTGGACGGGTGGTCGCTGCCGGTGTTGATGCGGGAGCTTTTTGTTGCTTATGGCCGGGGTGGGGATGGTGGGGGTTTGGAGCCTGTCACTCCGTACCGGGATTATCTGGCGTGGGTGGCGGGGCAGGATCGTGGTGCGGCCGAGGAGGCGTGGGGGCGGTCTCTTGCGGGTGTGGAGGAAGCGACCCGGCTCGGGCCGGTGCGTGCGGGTCGGGTGCCGGTGGCTCCTGAGAGGGTCACGGTGTGGGTGCCGGAGGAGTTGGCGGCTGCGCTGAGGGGTGTGGCGCGGGGCTGTGGGGTCACGTTGAACACCGTGGTCCAGCAGGCGTGGGCGGTGCTGCTCGGGCATATGACGGGTCAGGACGATGTGGTCTTCGGCGCGACCGTCGCGGGACGCCCGGCTCAGATCCCTGGCATCGAGTCGATGGTCGGCCTGTTCATCAATACCGTGCCGGTACGGGTACGTCTGAAGCCTGCTGAAACGGTGGGTGAGGCGTTGGTGCGGCTCCAAGACGAACAGAGTGCCCTCCTGGCCCACCAGCACCTCAAACTCACCGACATCCACAAACTGACCCCGGCCGGCGAACTCTTCGACACCGTCATCGTCTTCGAGAACTACCCGGTCGAGAACGAGGCCTTCGAACGGGCGACATCGGCCCTCACCCTCACCCACGCAGAAGCCCACGACGCCAGCCACTACCCGATGAATCTCCGCGTCCTGCCCGGAGACAGCATTGAGATCCGTATGGAATACGGACCCGACCTGTTCACCCGCGCAGCGGTGGAGGAGCTCGGCAGCCGGCTTCTCCTCGTTCTCCAGGCCATTGCCGAAACCCCGCGGATCCCCGTCGGTCGTGTCGACATACTCAACGCGCGCGAGCGTGAGCAGGCGCTTTCTGCCCTGCACGGCCGACGTGACGTGGCGGAGTTCCGCGACGTCGTGGACAGGATCAGGGATGTCGCCCGCAGGCAGCCGAACGCGGTCGCCGTCACGGACGATGAAGGGGACGTCACCTACGAGGCCCTGATGTCCCGAGCGAGCGCCCTGTCCAGGCGCCTCGCGGCACGCGGAACAGGAGCGGGAGCACTCGTCGGAATCCTCTCCGACCCCGGCGCGCCGTTCGTGTGGTCGGTACTGGGCGTGTTCGGCAGCCGAGCCGGCTACATCCCGCTGGACCCGCACGCCCCGACTGCGCGTAGCGTGACGTACCTCATCGACAGCGGCGCGGACTGCCTGCTGACGGAGAAGAAGCACCTTGAGCAGGCGCAGGCCATCGCGGCCGCATCGGGCCGCGATGTCGAAGTCATGGTCATGGGTCACGAACAGGACGGTGCCGAGTGGTACCCGAGCCGATCCGAGACCTACGACATCGCCTACTCCATCTTTACTTCGGGTTCCACCGGACGACCGAAGGGAGCGATGGTCCACCGGGCCGGCATGGAGAACCACCTGCTGGCGAAGATCGAGGACCTGCGCCTCTCCGCAGCGGACAACGTCATGCAGAACGCGCCGCTGACCTTCAACATCTCGGTCTGGCAGATGTTCGCAGCACTGATGCTCGGCGGGCGGATCCGCGTCGTCGGCCGGACGGTCGCAGCAGACCCCCGGGAGCTCTTCCGGCGCGTGACTGACGAAGGCGTGTCCGTGTTGGAGGTCGTTCCCTCACTCCTCCGGGCCGCCCTCGACCTGTGGGACGCCGAGGAGGCGTTGCCTGAACTGCCGCGGCTGCGCTGGCTGGTCGTGACAGGCGAGCCGCTGCCGGGCAGCCTGTGCGAGCGATGGTTCGCGCGGTTCCCGGAGATCCCGCTCGTCAACGCATACGGATCGACGGAATGCTCGGACGATGTCTCGCACGCCATCATCACGAGCGAGAAGTACGCCGCCGAGCAGAAGGTCACCATCGGCACCCCCATCCGAAACATGCGGCTGTACATCCTGAACGAGGCTCTTCAGCCGGTCCCGCCGGGAATGCCGGGAGACCTGTACGTCAGCGGCGTGGGCGTCGGTCAGGGCTACATCGGGGACGCGCCCCGCACGGCAGCGGCCTTTGTGGCCGACCCCTTCTCCGACGAACCAGGCGCACGGATGTACCGCATGGGCGACTACGTCAGGTGCCTTCCGGACGGCTGCCTGGAGTTCGTGGAGCGGCGGGACCACCAGGTCAAGATCCGCGGACAGCGACTCGAACTCGGCGAGATCGAGATCTCCCTGGCGCAGCACGCCCTCGTGGGCCAGACAGCTGTGGTCGTGCGGGAGGACACCCCCGGCGACAAGCGGCTGGTGGCGTACGTGGTTCCCAGAGCCGGCATGGCAACCAGCGCTCTCGACCCTGCTGTCCTGCGTCGGCATGTGGGGGAGCGGTTGCCGGATTACATGGTCCCCTCCGCCTTCGTCCCCCTTGATGCCCTGCCTCTCACACCGAACGGGAAGCTGGATCGGCGGGCGCTGCCGGCCCCGGATTACACGCGGGGTGGTGCCGGGCGTGGGCCGCGTTCGCCGCGGGAGGGGATCCTGTGCGGTTTGTTCGCCGAGGTTCTGGGTGTGGAGTCGGTGTCGATCGATGACGGGTTCTTCGAGTTGGGTGGGCATTCGTTGTTGGCGACCCGGCTGGTGAGCCGGATCCGGACGGTCCTGGGGGTGGAGGTCAGCATCCGGTCCTTGTTCGAGGCTCCGACTGTGGCGGGGTTGGTGGGGCGGTTTGGTGAGGGTGGTCGGGTTCGGGAGTCGTTGGGGCGGCGGGTTCGGCCGGAGGTTCTTCCGGTGTCGTTCGCGCAGCGGCGTCTGTGGTTTCTGGGTCAGCTTGAGGGTGTGTCGGCGACGTACAACATTCCGCTCGTGTTGCGTCTGACGGGTGTGTTGGATGTGGGGGCGTTGCGGGGTGCGCTGGCGGATGTCGCGGGTCGGCACGAGAGTCTGCGCACCGTGTTCCGCCAGAGCGCTGACGGCCGGCCGAGCCAGCACGTCCTCGACCCGGTCGAGGGTGCTCCCGAGTTCTGTGTCGAGGCAGTGGCCACCGATCGTGTCGCTGCCACAGTGGCGGGTGTGACGGGTGCCGGGTTTGATCTGGAGCGGGATCTGCCGTGGCGGGTGCGTCTGCTGGAGGTCACCGATGTTCCCGGTGAGTGGGTGTTGGTGATGGTGGTCCATCACATTGCGGCGGACGGCTGGTCGATGGCGCCGCTGGCGAGGGATCTCTCGCAGGCGTATGCGGCCCGTTGCCAGGGACGTGCGCCGGCATGGCAGGAGCTGCCGGTGCAGTACGCCGACTACACGTTGTGGCAGCGTGAGGTGCTGGGTGACGAGGGTGATCCGGACAGTGTGATCGCGGCCCAGGTCGCGTACTGGAAGCAGGCCCTGGCCGGCCTTCCGGAGCAGTTGGAGCTGCCGGTGGATTACCCGCGCTCCGCGATCGCGTCGCATGAGGGTGCTTCGGTGGACGTGCACGTACCGGCCGAAGTGCACGCCCGGCTGGTGGAGCTGTCCCGGTCGTGCGGCGCGAGTGTGTTCATGACCGTGCAGGCCGCGTTGGCGGTGCTGCTGTCGAAGATGGGTGCCGGGGAGGACATTCCGATCGGGACGCCGGTCGCGGGTCGTACCGATGACGCGCTCGATGATTTGGTCGGATTCTTCGTGAACACGCTCGTGCTGCGGACCGACCTGTCGGGTGATCCGACGTTCCGGGACGTGGTGGAGCGCGTTCGGGAGGCGGACCTGGCCGCGTTCACGCACGAGGACGTGCCGTTCGAGCGTTTGGTGGAGATCCTCAACCCGGCGCGCTCCATGGCCCGCCACCCCCTCTTCCAAGTCATGCTCACCTTCCAGAACAACACCCGCCCGCACCTCGACCTGCCCGGCATTCACACGCAGGCGGAGCCTGCTGACGGGGTCGCCGCCAGGTTCGACCTGTCGTTCAGCCTGGGAGAGACGCATGGCGTCGACGGGAGGCCCGCAGGTCTTGAGGGACAACTGGAATACCGCACCGACCTGTTCTCGGAGGAGACAGGCCGAGGACTCGTGGACCGTCTGGTGCGGCTCCTCAAGGCAGTGACCGCCGATCCCGATGCGGCGATTCGCTCGGTGAGCGTCCTCGGTGTCGAGGAGCGTCGGCGGGTGTTGGCCGAGTGGAACGACACCGCTCGTGAGGTTCCGGATGCGACGTTGCCGGAGTTGTTCGAGGCGCAGGTGGCGCGTACTCCTGATGCCGTTGCTGTGGTGTGTGGTGGTGTCGAGCTGTCGTATGCGGAGTTGAACGCTCGGGCGAATCGTCTGGCTCGTCATCTGGTGGTGTGTGGTGCGGGTCCGGAGCGCCTGGTGGCGGTGGCGTTGCCGAGGTCGGCCGACCTTGTTGTGGCGTTGCTGGCGGTGTTGAAGAGCGGTTCGGGTTATGTGCCGGTGGATCCGGAGTATCCGGCGGACCGGATCGCTTACATGCTTGCGGATGCCGGGCCGGTTTTGGTGGTCACGGATACGGCCACGGAGGCCTTGTTGCCCCGGGACGGCGCCGTGCCGTGTCTGTTGCTGGACGAGGCGGGGGTCGGGCAGGCCGTGGCTGGCCGGGACGGCGGAGACCTGTCCGATGGTGATCGGCTGTCTTCGCTGGTGCCCGCGCATCCGGCGTATGTGATTTATACGTCGGGTTCGACGGGGCGGCCGAAGGGTGTGGTGGTGTCGCATGCGGGTGTGGCGAGTTTGTCGGGGACGCAGGTCGAGGGTCTGGGTGTGGGGCCAGGTGCCCGGGTTCTGCAGTTCGCTTCGGTGAGCTTTGACACGTCGGTCTGGGAGATCTGGATGGCGTTGTTGTCGGGTGCGGTGCTGGTGATGCCGTTGTTGGAGGAGCGGGTCGCGGGTGAAGTGTTGTCGCGGTTCGTAGTGCGGCATGGAGTGACGCATGCGACGTTGCCGCCGGCGGTGCTGGAGGTGTTGGGGGAGGATGCTCTTCCTGCGGGGCTGACGTTGGTGTTGGCGGGTGAGGCGTCTTCGGCTGGGTTGGTTGGGCGGTGGGGTGCGGGGCGTCGAGTGTTCAACTCGTTCGGTCCGACGGAGACCACGGTGGACGTCACGTTGTGGGAGTGCCGGGCGGGTGACGGCACGGTGCCGATCGGGCGTCCGGTGTGGAATACGCGGGTGTATGTGCTGGATGGGGGTTTGTCGCCGGTTCCGGTGGGTGTGGCAGGTGAGCTGTATGTCGCGGGTGCTGGTCTGGCTCGGGGGTATGTGGGGCGCCCGGGTTTGACGGCGGAGCGGTTCGTGGCGGATCCGTTTGCTGTGGGGGCGGGTTCGCGGATGTACCGCACGGGTGATGTGGTGCGGTGGTCGGCGGACGGGGTGCTGGAGTTCGTGGGGCGTGCTGATACGCAGGTGAAGGTGCGGGGTTTCCGTATCGAGCCGGGCGAGATCGAAGCCGTTCTCGCTGAGCATGAGCAGCTTGCCCAGGCGGCCGTGGTCGTGCGGGAGGACACCCCTGGTGACAAGCGCCTCACCGCCTACGTCGTACCCATACCTGATGCCCCGGCCCATCACGTGCCGTGGAGCGCCGTCACCGCCGAACTGCGCAGCCACGCCCGTCGGCGCCTGCCGGACTACATGGTGCCGTCGGCCTTCATCGTGCTGGACAGTCTGCCCTTGACGCCGAACGGGAAGCTGGACCGGCGGGCGCTGCCAGCACCCGTATACGCCACGGATGCATCGGGGCGGGCAGCGCGGACTCCGCAGGAGGAGATCCTGTGCGGTCTGTTCGCAGAGGTCCTGGGCATGGAGTCGGTGTCGATCGATGACAGCTTCTTCGATCTCGGTGGCCACTCCCTGCTGGCGACTCGGCTCGTACGCCGGATCCGCACGGCGCTGGGAGTGGAAGTCGCGGTTCGGTCGCTGTTCGGAGCACCCACGGTGGCTCTGCTGGCGACGGAACTCGCTTCAGCGACGACGGCGAAGGCGCGTCCCAAGCTGCGACGCATGCGCCCCCTTTCGGAAGACGGCGAATGACGCAGCATTCCAAATAAGTGGTGAGAGTGGCGGGGTCTGAGGAGAGCTCCACCGGCCCCGCCTGCTCGCAGGTTCTTCATGTAGTCCGCCGCATGGACAGGCGGTGTACCCCCCTCCGTGTGAGGGAGCAAGCGAAAGGTTGTTCCTGTGATTCCGGTGTCGTTCGCGCAGCGCCGTCTGTGGTTCCTGGGTCAGCTTGAGGGTGTCTCGGCGACGTACAACATCCCCCTCGTGTTGCGTCTGACGGGTGTGTTGGATGTGGAGGCGTTGCGGGGTGCGCTGGCGGATGTCGCGGGTCGGCACGAGAGTTTGCGGACGGTGTTCCCGCAGGTGGACGGGGAGCCGTGGCAGGAGATTCGGCGGGGTGTGGCGGGTGTTCCCGATGTCGTCGTGGAGGCTGTGCTGGCCGGCGGTGTCGCTGCCGCAGTGGTGGGTGTGACGGGTGCCGGGTTTGATCTGGAGCGGGATCTGCCGTGGCGGGTGCGTCTGCTGGAGGTCACGGACGTTCCTGGTGAGTGGGTGTTGGTGATGGTGGTCCATCACATTGCGGCGGACGGCTGGTCGATGGCGCCGCTGGCGAGGGATCTGTCGCAGGCGTATGCGGCCCGTTGCGAGGGACGTGCGCCGGGGTGGGAGGAGCTGCCGGTGCAGTATGCGGACTACACGTTGTGGCAGCGTGAGGTGCTGGGTGACGAGGGTGATCCGGACAGTGTGATCGCGGCCCAGGTCGCGTACTGGAAGGAGGCCTTGGCCGGCCTTCCGGAGCAGCTGGAGCTGCCGGTGGATTATCCGCGTCCTGCTGTCGCGTCGCATGAGGGTGCTTCGCTGGAGGTCCGTGTTCCGGCGGAGGTGCATGTCCGTCTGGTGGAGCTGTCCCGGTCGTGCGGCGCGAGTGTGTTCATGACGGTGCAGGCGGCGTTGGCGGTGCTGTTGTCGAAGATAGGCGCCGGGGAGGACATTCCGATCGGGACGCCGGTCGCGGGTCGTACCGATGACGCGCTTGATGATTTGGTCGGGTTCTTCGTGAACACGCTGGTTCTGCGGACCGACCTGTCGGGTGACCCGACGTTCCGGCAGGTGGTGGAGCGCGTCCGGGAAGCCGACCTCGCCGCGTTTGCACATGAGGACGTGCCGTTCGAGCGATTGGTGGAGATCCTCAACCCGGCGCGCTCCATGGCCCGTCACCCTCTCTTCCAGGTCATGCTCACCTTCCAGAACGTCGCCGAGCCCGATCTCGACCTGCCCGGTCTGAGCGTCCGCCCCGAGCGCACAGCGGCGACGATGGCCAGGTTCGATCTGGCGTTCACCATTGGCGAGTCGTACGCACAGGACGGCACGCCCACGGGTCTGCGAGGCCGACTTGACTACCGCACCGATCTCTTCGCCGCGCGGACTGCCCAGGGCCTCGCGGACCGCTTGGTGCGGGTCATAGAAGCGCTCGTCACCGCACCCGACCAGCCGATTCGGAGTGTGAGTGTGCTGGCTGGCGAGGAGCGTCGGCGGGTGCTGGTCGAGTGGAACGACACGGTTCGTGAGGTTCCGGATGCGACGTTGCCGGAGTTGTTCGAGGCGCAGGTGGCGCGTACTCCTGATGCCGTTGCTGTGGTGTGTGGTGGTGTCGAGCTGTCGTATGCGGAGTTGAACGCTCGGGCGAATCGTCTGGCTCGTCATCTGGTGGGGTGTGGTGCGGGTCCGGAGAGGTTCGTCGCCGTCGCTCTGCCGAGGTCGGTCGACCTTGTGGTGGCGTTGCTGGCGGTGTTGAAGAGCGGTTCGGGTTATGTGCCGGTGGATCCGGAGTATCCGGCGGACCGGATCGCTTACATGCTCGCGGATGCCGGGTCGGTTTTGGTGGTCACGGATACTGCCACGGAGGCCTTGTTGCCCCGGGACGGCGCTGTGCCGCGTCTGTTGCTCGATGATCCCGAAGTCCGGCGGGCCGTGGGTGGCCGGGACGGCGGAGACCTGTCCGATGGTGATCGGCTGTCTTCGGTGCTGTCTGCGCATCCGGCGTATGTGATTTATACGTCGGGTTCGACGGGTCGGCCGAAGGGTGTGGTGGTGTCGCATGCGGCGTTGGTGAATTACGTGGTGCGGTGTCCGGAGGCGTATCCGGGTCTTGCGGGTTCGACGTTGTGGCATGCCTCGGTGTCGTTCGATGCGGGGGTGACCGGTCTGTACGGGGCTTTGGTCGCTGGTGGGTGTGTGGTGGTGGCGGCTCTGGACTCTGTGTCTGTTGAGGGGGGTGCGGGTGCCGGGTTGCCGGTGTCGTTCCTGAAGGTGACGCCGAGTCATCTGCCGGTTCTGGAGGGTGCTGGTGGTGGGTTTGTGCCGGTGGGCCAGTTGATGCTGGGCGGGGAGGAGATTCCTGTTCATGCGGTGATGCGGTGGCGTGGGGCTCATCCGGGGGTGTCGGTGGTGGCGCATTACGGTCCGACCGAGGCGACCGTGGGGTGCACGGACTATCCGGTGGCGGCTGGTGCGGTGCTGTCCGCGGGTGACGGCACGGTGCCGATCGGTCGTCCGGTGTGGAATACGCGGGTGTATGTGCTGGATGGGGGGTTGTCGCCGGTTCCGGTGGGGGTGGCGGGTGAGTTGTATGTGGCGGGTGCGCAGTTGGCCCGGGGGTATGTGGGGCGCGCGGGTTTGACGGCGGAGCGGTTCGTTGCCGATCCGTTTGCTGTGGTGGCGGGTTCGCGGATGTACCGGACCGGGGATGTGGTGCGCTGGTCGGCCGATGGGGTGCTGGAGTTTGTGGGGCGTGCTGATGCGCAGGTGAAGGTGCGGGGTTTCCGTATCGAGCCGGGCGAGATCGAAGCGGTCCTGGCGGAGCACGCATCGGTGGGTCAGGTGGTCGTGGTCGTACGGGAGGACCAGCCCGGCGACAAACGCCTCGTCGCCTATGTCGTGCCTACGGCCGTGGACTTCGACGCTGCTGTCCTGTGTCGGCATGTGGCGGACCGGCTGCCGGATTACATGGTGCCCTCCGCGTTCGTCACCCTCGACGCGCTGCCGTTGACACCGAACGGGAAGCTGGACCGACGGGCGCTGCCGGCTCCCGAACACACCATGGACGAGTCGGGGCGGTCGCCGCGCTCGCCGCGGGAAGAGATCCTGTGCGGTCTGTTCGCCGAGGTCCTCGGCGTCGAGTCCGTGTCGATCGACGACGGTTTCTTCGACCTCGGCGGGCACTCGTTGCTGGCGACCCGGCTAGTGAGCCGGATCCGCACCGTCCTCGGGGTCGAGGTCGGCATCCGGTCCTTGTTCGAGGCCCCGACCGTCGCGGGCCTGGTGGTCCAGCTCGGTGAGGGTGGCCAGGTCCGTGAGCCGCTGGAGCGGCGGGTGCGGCCGGAGGTTCTTCCGGTGTCGTTCGCCCAGCGCCGCCTGTGGTTCCTGAACCAACTGGAAGGCGTCTCGGCGACGTACAACATCCCCCTTGCTCTGCGTCTGACCGGCGCTTTGGACGTGGAGGCGCTGCGGGCCGCGCTGGCGGACGTCGCCGGCCGGCACGAGAGTCTGCGCACCGTGTTGCGCCAGAGTGCTGACGGCCAGCCGAGCCAGCACGTCCTCGACCCGGTCGAGGGTGATCCCACGTTGCGTGCGGAAACGGTGTCCCTGGATGACGTGGCAACGACCGTGGCCGCGATCGTGGATGACGGCTTCGACTTGGAGCGGGATCTGCCGTGGCGGGTGCGCCTGCTGGAGGTTACCGACGCTCCCGGCCAGTGGGTCCTGGTCCTGGTAGTGCACCACGTCGCAGCGGATGGCTGGTCGATGGCACCGCTGGCAAGGGATCTGTCGCAGGCGTACGCGGCCCGTTGCCAGGGATACGCGCCGGGGTGGGAGGAGCTGCCGGTGCAGTACGCGGACTACACGTTGTGGCAGCGCGCGGCCCTGGGCGACGAAAGTGATCCGGACAGTCTCATCGCGGCCCAGGTCGCCTACTGGAAGCAGACTCTGGCCGACCTTCCCGAACAGCTGGAGCTTCCGGTCGACCACCCCCGCCCCGCGATCGCCTCCGCCCGAGGGGCGTTGGTCGGTGTACGGGTCTCGGCCGAAACGCACGCCCGTCTGGTGGAGCTGTCGCGTTCCTGCGGGGCGAGTGTGTTCATGACGGTGCAGGCGGCGCTGGCGGTGCTGTTGTCGAAGATGGGCGCCGGGGACGACATTCCGATCGGGACACCGGTTGCCGGCCGAACCGACGACGCCCTCGACGACCTCGTCGGATGCTTCCTGAACACGCTGGTTCTGCGGACCGACCTGTCGGGCGACCCGACGTTCCGGCAGGTGGTGGAGCGCGTCCGGGAAGCCGACCTCGCCGCGTACGCCCACCAGGACGTGCCGTTCGAGCGGCTCGTGGAGATCCTCAACCCGGCGCGCTCCATGGCCCGCCACCCCCTCTTCCAAGTCATGCTCACCTTCCACAACAACGCACACCCCGACCTCGACCTGCCCGGCATCCAGGCCGTCTCGGAGCCCCTGACGAACACTGCGGCGAAGTTCGACCTGTCCGTCAGCCTTGCCGAGGTCTACGACGAGGGCGGACTCGCCGACGGGCTGCTGGGGCAGCTGGAGTACCGGACCGACCTCTTCACGGTCGAGACCGTCCAGAGTCTTGCGGATCGCCTCGTCCGCGTACTGGAAACGGTGGTGGCGGAGCCCGACCGGACAATTCGCGAGGTCGACGTGCTCGGCAGCGATGAGCGCGAGCGCATCCTGCGTACGTGGAACGACACCGAGCGGGAGATTTCCGACGGCACGGTGCTCGACCTGCTTCGGGCGAGAGTGGCGCGCACTCCCGACGCGCTCGCCGTACTCAGCGGCGACGTCGAACTCACCTATGCCCAGCTCGATGCGCGCGCGAGTCACCTTGCGCAGAAGCTGATCGCACTCGGCGTGGGCCGGGAGCGCCTGGTCGGCCTGTGCCTGCCCCGAGGGGCGGACATGGTCGTGTCGCTCCTCGCGGTGTGGCGTGCAGGCGGTGCGTATGTGCCCCTGGACCCCGATTACCCGGCGGACCGACTCGGCTACATGGTGGCGGACAGCGGCGCGGTCGTTGTCCTGGGAACTGCGGACACGGTGAAGGACCTGCCGACGGAGGCGGTGCACGTCCTGCTGCTCGACGAATTCGTCCACGCGGACACCGCCCCCTCCGACGAAGAGCCCCCTGTCGCCGTCGACCCCGACCAACTCGCCTACGTGATCTACACGTCGGGCTCGACGGGACGCCCCAAGGGGGTGGCCGTCCCTCACCGTGGCGTCGCCAACCTCGCAGAGATGATGCGACCGGTCCTCGGGGTTCACGAAGGCGCCGTGGCCTTGCAGTTCGCCTCCTTCAGCTTCGACGCGTCCGTACTCGACGTGGCCGTCACTCTTGCGGCAGGTGCGACCCTCGCCATCGCGTCGAGCACGGAACGGTCGGAACCGGAGGCACTGGCCGCGATGGTCAAGAAGTCCTGCGTGAACGTCGCCAGTGTGGTTCCCTCCCTGCTCGGAGTGCTCGACCCCGCCGCAGTCTCCGGAGTGCAGAACTGGGTCCTGGGCGCAGAACTGCTGACGGCGGACCTGGCCAGCCGGTGGACGGCCGGAGCCCGCATGTGGAACACCTACGGCCCCACCGAGGCCACTGTGATAACCACAGCCGTTGAACTGGACAGGTCCATCCGCCCCGAGGACCAGCCTCCGCCGATCGGGCGTCCGCTGGGAAACACGCGGGTGTATGTGCTGGATGGGGGTTTGTCGCCGGTTCCGGTGGGTGTGGCGGGTGAGTTGTATGTGGCGGGTGCGCAGTTGGCCCGGGGGTATGTGGGGCGCCCGGGTTTGACGGCGGAGCGGTTTGTGGCGGATCCGTTTGCTGTGGTGGCGGGTTCGCGGATGTATCGGACCGGGGATGTGGTGCGGTGGTCGGTGGATGGGGTGCTGGAGTTTGTGGGGCGTGCTGATGCGCAGGTGAAGGTGCGGGGTTTCCGTATCGAGCCGGGCGAGATCGAAGCCGTTCTCGCTGGGCATGAGCTGGTTGCTCAGGCGGCTGTCGTCGTGCGGGAGGACTCTCCTGGTGACAGGCGTCTTGTCGCTTACGTCGTGTCTGCGGCGGTGGTGGATTTCGATGCTGCTGTTCTGCGTCGGTATGTGGGGGAGCGGTTGCCGGATTACATGGTTCCCTCCGCGTTCGTGGTGCTGGATGTTCTGCCGTTGACGCCGAATGGGAAGTTGGATCGGCGGGCGTTGCCGGCTCCTGTGTATGCGGGGGGTGTGTTGGGGCGGGGGCCGCGGACGGAGTGTGAGGAGGTTTTGTGCGGTTTGTTTGCTGATGTTCTTGGTGTGTCGCGGGTTTCTGTGGATGACGGGTTCTTCGAGTTGGGTGGCGACAGCATTCTGTCGATTCAGTTGGTGGCGCGGGCGCGGGCTGTGGGTCTGGTGTTTTCTCCGCGGGATGTGTTTGAGCGTAAGTCGGTGGCTGGTTTGGCTGCGGTGGTGGGTGTGTGGGAGGGGCCGGTGGTGGAGGCTGAGGGTGCTGGGGTGGGTGTGGTGCCGTTGACGCCGGTGATGCATCAGGTTCGGGAGCGGGGTGGGCCGTTGGCGGGGTTCTCGCAGTCGATGCTGGTGGGTGCGCCGGCGGGGCTTTCTCTGGATGTGCTGAGGGCGATGGTGGGGGCGGTTTTTGAGCGGCATGACGCTCTGCGGTTGAGGGTGGTGCCGGGTGTGGATTCGGACGGCGATTCTGCTTCTGCTTCGGGTTCTGCTTCGGGTTCTGCTTCTGGTTCGGGTTCTGGTTCTGGTTGGGGTGGGGGTTGGGGTTTGGAGGTGTTGCCGTCGGGTGTGGTGGATGTTGCGGGGTGTGTGCGTCGTGTGGATG
>NZ_JBEOUD010000086.1:0-12808 GCF_040303865.1 Streptomyces sp. NPDC094034
CGTCGAGGATTTCGATCTTCCATGGGGTGATGGGGTTGGTGAGGGCTGTATAAATTTCGGGTGCTCCGGCCCAGGTGGTGTAGGTGGTGCCGGGGGTGGCCGGGTAGTGCCAGGCGCGGTCGCCCGGGGCGGGGGCGGGCAGGATCCCGACGTGGTTCCAGTCGGCGGGGACGGTGACGCGGACGTGCCAGTGGCCGCAGCCGAAGAGGGCCTTGTTCTGTTCCTTCTGGGACCAGGAAGCGAAGGTGGTGGCGGTGACGCGCTGCGGGGTGCCGACGGCGGACTTCCAGGTGTGCTTGGCGTAGGCGAAGGTCCGGTCGTACTCGACCAGGGCCGGGAGGTGGTCGGGTACGGCGGGCGGCGTGATGAGTTCGGTGCGGCCCTGGCCGGCGGTGGCGTGGAGCAGGCCCCGCAGTTCTTCGGAGAGAACCGGGTAGCCGTCGGCGAACTGGCCTCTGGTGGGGATGGTGCGGGTCCACAGGTCACGGCCGGTCTGGGACGGGGAGCCCATGACGACGGCGTCGGGCCAGTGGGCGCGCAGGGCTTTCCACAGCAGGACGAACGCGTCCCGGATGATCGTGGGGTCGGCGCCGCTTGTGTCGAACCACTCCCCCACCGACCGGATCTCCACGTGGTGTTCGGTGTTGACGTGCTGGTAGCGGCCGACGGGGTTGCGGGCGTGGACGAAGTGCCCGGCCATGCGGTCCTTGCCGCGTCCGGTGTCGGTGCGCCAGCTGGAGGCGGGGGCATTCAGCCAGGCGGCGACGGCGTCTTTGAGGTAGGGGTGGCGGTCGGCGTCGCGGTGCCAGGGATCACCGGCGGTGACGTAGATCCGCTCCACACCTTCGGGGACGGTATGGAAGACGGCGTCGAGGATTTCACCGGCCGCCGCGGTCGGCAGGTCGAGCCGGGTGGTCCGGTCGCGGTGGACCAGGTGGCCGGTGGTGGTGTCGAGGAAGGCGGTGGAGCGGGCCTGTTGGGTGAAGTTGGGATGGCTGGAGGCCAGGTTGGCGGTATGGGTGAACCACCTGTCTCCGCTGGCACCTTGGGGGACGGCGGGAAGTATGCGGGGTTGTGTTACCGCGGCGGGAGGAAGAGCAGCGGCGGGTTCGGAGTGGGCGGGGTTCTCCGGGGCCGCTGCCGCCTGATCTGCGAAAGGGGCGGTGACAGGGCTGGGTGCGAGTGTTCCGGGGGCATCGGCAGCGGGCGACGATGTCTTCGCCGGGCCAGGGCCTGGGGCTGGTTCCTCGGCTGTGGTGACGGCAGGGCCGGCCGGTGCCGGGAGGGTGGTGAGTGCCTCAGGGGCAAGGATCGGGGCGATGGCGACCACGTCGGCCAGGCTCAGTCCGGCGGCGGGTGCGATGCGTTCGGCTTTCGCCTTCCCGTATCCGGCCAGCGCGGTGATCTGCCGGGCGCGGTCCGTCTCCAGCTTCGCGAGGGCGGTCCGCGTCTTTTTGATGTCGTCGCGCAGCGCGCGCAGATTGGCCAGTTGCGCGGTGTAGGTCTTTGCGTCCATCACAGTTCCTCGTGCGCCGGCCGGTTCAGCCGGCGGTGGTTTTGGTGGCGACGTAGGCGATCGTGCCGCCCGAGTGGGAGGCGAGGCGGGTTCCCAGGAAGGTGTCTGCGAGTTTCCGGTCGGCCGGCCGGGGGGCGGTCAGGTGCTTCACCGGGCGGACGAGGTCGGTGACGTGACCGGCGAGGACCGCGTGGGGGAAGCCGTGGCGGCCCCGGTCGTCTCTTTCCCAGCGGTCCAGGCCGGTCAGGACAGCGACCACGTAGCCGGACAGTGTCACTGGCAGCACTCCCCCGGCCGCTACGCTCGCCGCGTCGCAGCGCCACCATCCGTGCAGTGCCTTCAGGAGGGTTGCCGGAGGCAGGGTGGCGGCGAAGCCGGTGAGTGCCTGGTCCGCTTGCCCGTTCTGTTTCGCTACGTCGGCCCGCAGCACGGCAATCTCTTCTGCTCGGATGTGTCCCAGGTGGGCCGCGGGGCGGTCCCGTAGTTTCTGTACGGTCTCGAGCGGGACCATGACTCGCACCCCTCGGGTGGACAGGTCGGGCAGCAGGCCCGCGTGGATGAGGCGGCGGAAGGTGGTGACCGCGCAGCCGAGTTCCTCCGCAGCCTGACCGGTTGTCAGCAGCATCTCGCCTCTTCGGAATCAGATATCAGAGCAGGGTTGACGATAGCCGTCACCACCAGGGGAGTCAAAGCCCACTCGGATATCAGATGACGCATGACGGGGGAGGTTCGGCAGGTCTGGTGAGACGCCGGTGCGGACTGCGCTGGAGCGCGGTCCGCGCATACGGAGTCCGTACCGGGTGCTTGTGGCATTTCGGATGCGGCATCCCCGCCCAGCCCTCGCGCACCGTCGGCGCCGCCGACCGGCGCTGTTCGGTCTGACGCCCGGCCGGGTCGGCTGTCACCAGTGCCGCGCGACCCTCCCCTGAATCGCCCTAATGCCGGATACTGGGGGGGGGAGCCTTCATCGGCGGCGGCAACGACCGCCCGCTCACGGAGCCTTCGCCTGCCGGACGCGGGTGGGGACTCACGCCCAAGCGGCCCTGGCGGCCAGACTCTCTTCGGGTACCGCGTCGTGGCGCCTCGCGACCTGCGGGTACCGTAAGAACGCGAACAGGGAAACAAGATCACCTTTTTTGCATTCGCGCGTGCATCTAAGAGGAACGAACGGGTCCGCTTATCCTCCAAATTGACCCATTCGGGTGACACCCCAAGATTCCTGGCCGTCGGCGCGGAGCCAGCCCGGACAGGGCACCCATCGCGAGTGAAGTCGCTTCCCAGTCCAGACCTGACTGGTTGAAAGCCAAAAATAATCGAATGTGATTCATTTGAAGCCACCCGCATCCAGCTTCGGCGATCTTTTTGAGTATGTACTGACAATCAGCGCGGAAGCGCCATGGCCCGTTTCGCTTGACGGTCCGGTTTGCATGAGGGGAATTGCTCTCGGCTGCCAGAAATGGCGCTAGGGTTCACGGTGTTGCGGCCGTCGGCTTCGGGTTGGCGATCCGCACATGATTTCGGCCCCGGAATGTTCCAGCACTCCGAGGCCGTCGGCATCAAGCAGAAATGTAAGGAGCATTCTGTGCTTGAATCCGTCAGCCGTGGGGAACTGGATCTCCCCCCGGCATCACGCGAAAATATCAGCGTTTGCGCACCGGCTCCACCTCCCTCAGCCATCCGTGCCTGGGATGTCAAGCTGTGCTTCAGCCTCGTCGTAGCGATCACCGCAGCGGTATCTCTGGCCGTGAGCGGGGCGTTTGAGGGATCCGGAGGCGTGGTCCTTCTGCTGGTGCTGGCCGGGATCGCCGGTCGCTCGACGGTGCGTCACCTGCGTATCCAGCTGCGCTGAGCAAGTGGGGCGTGTGTCCCGGTGTCCCCGGGCCTCTGGACACACGCCCCTTTCGAGGAGCACGGCAAGACGTACGCCGGGCATGGGTTTCTCCACTCGGGTACGCGTTTCCCTGCCGTGCGGGAGGGAGCAAACCGGCATGGGCGCATCGCCGCGTTACACCCGCTGTGGTTTCTGCGGGCGTCGGTTCAAGCAGAACGGCGGACCCGGCCGGCGCAAGTCGTACTGTGACAAGAAGTGCAGGCGGGGAGCGCAGCGGCGGCGTGACGGACAGGATCGCGCTGTTCCGGCCAGGCTCTGGCCGTGGGGCCGGGACATCGCGGGGGACGTTCATTCTCTGGCCGTTCAGCTCGTCGAGGCCGAGTACCAGGAAGCCGGGCTGCACGGCCTGTTGGACCGTGCGGCACGTATTACCCGGGAAGTCGGCTGCTACGAGGCTGCCGCTGTACAGGACGCCCGGAATGCCGGCCGAACCTGGGAAGAGATCGCCGCGGCGGCGGGGGTCGGCGTGGAGACCGCGCGGGCACGGTGGGGTGATGCGAAGGTCAAGCGCCTGCTGGCCCGACGCGCCGCAGACCTGCATGCGGCTCCGCCGAAGCGGCCCGGCGGGCAGGGCCAGACACCGTGCACGAAGCCGGACGCGGCTGCCGAGAACCGCTCTGCGGAGCCGTTGGTGGTGCCGTCGAAGAAGCTCGGTGCCGCTCTGTCCCATCTGCAGCGTACTTCCGGGACCGCGATCAGTGACGCCGCCCGCCAGGCCGACCTGTCACCGTCCTACCTCTCGCGGATCCTGACCGGGGAACGTGTTCCCGCGTGGCCCGTAACGCACATGCTCGCGACGATCTTCGGTGGCAGTCCGGCAGAAGTACGGATCCTGTGGGAGGGGGCACATGGCATCCGTCATCTGGCCCGGCAGTCGATCGACGGCGCTGCGGGGAGGCTGAACGCCGCGTTGCGGGGTCTGTATCTCGCTGCCGCCTGTCCCGATCTCGTTGTCCTGGCCGAAAACACCGGGCTGTCCGCCGGTCTGATCGACGCGGTACTGCGCGGTGATCACGTTCCTGACTGGCCGACGACCGCTCATCTGGTGAGGCGGCTCGCGGTGGACCCGGCGGTGATCAGGCCTTTGTGGGAGGCCGTGCACTACGCGTTTCTCACCTCGCACGACATTTTCCCCGCAGGCGGGCTTCCACGCTCCACGCCCGCCGCGCGGCATGAGACCAGCGACGAACCAGCGCCCTGAGGGCCACGACATTGCTCGTGAGTTCCCGGCGCTCCGGCACCGGAAGAGGAGTTTGCCATGGCCGGGACATCCGGGCTCTCTGCCCTCGCACGTGATCGGCTCAGTACTGTTCGCGGCCCCTCTCCGGCAGCCGGAATGACGGTGGACTACGTGGCCTTCCGCGAGCTGAACCGTCCTCGTTATCGGCGTTATGCCCGTGCCCGTACCGGTGACGCGGATGCCGCTGAGCGGGCTGTGGAGGGGATGCTCGCCGACCTGGCGGTGGTGTGGAAGGAGGTGCTGAGGAGCCCCAGCCCGGCGGCGGCCGCCTGGTGTCTGCTGGGGCAGAACATCGAGAAGTGCACGCGGGCGGACACGGGCAGTGCTCTGCATCGCGTCCTGCGGACGGAGCTTGCCGACACGGCGTTGCTGCACCTCCAGCTGGGTGTGTCTCTCATGGATGCGGCCGATCTGATGGGCGTTGATGTCTCCGTGGTGAGAGCGCGGCTCGCGGTTGCGGAACGGGAGTTCCGCCCGGAGCTGGCAGCCCGGTACCGGATGGCGTGGGGCGGTACGGTCAGCCGGCACATGCCGGGGTAGGTAGTGCGCCGGAGTGCGGTTTCTCCACCTGCCGCGCGTCGATACGCTCCCTGCTTCACTTCCCTCTCCGGGGCGATAGCCCTGGCTTCCCAACCTCTCTAGCATGGGTGCTTTCCGCACCTGACGGGGCTTCAGCTGAGGCCTGAGGGAGGCTGATGAACAGCGGGGAGAAACCAGATTCTCACGCTATTGACGTCCATACGCCCAGCGTGGCCCGCATGTATGACTGGCTGTTGGGCGGGATCGAGCACTTCGCCTCCGACCGCGCCGCGTGCCAGCGGCTCCTCGAGATCGCGCCGAGTACGAAGGCGCTGGCTCTGAACAACCGCAGTTTCCTGCGGCGGGTGGTACGCGTCCTGGCTGAGGAATACGGTGTGCGGCAGTTCCTCGACCACGGTTCGGGCCTGCCGACTCAGGACAACGTCCACGAGATTGCCCAGCGCGTCGACCGGCGCTCCCGTGTGGTGTATATCGACAGTGACCCCATAGTCCTGGCGCGCGGGCGGATCGTGCTGGAGGAGAACGCCGAGACCGCGGTCCTCAACGAGGACATGAGGGAGACGGACCGCATCTTCGAACGGCCGGAGGTCCGCCGGCTCATCCGGGACGACGAGCCCGTGGCCGCTCTGTTCGTATCCGTGCTGCACTGCCTGCCCGATGAGGATGCGGGCGCCTTGGTGCGCCGGGTCGCCGAGCGGCTCCCGGACGGCAGTTTCATGGTCATCTGCCAACTTGTCAGTGATCACGCCTCCGTTCGGGAAGGCGTCACCGAACTCATGCGGGACGCCACAGGAGGAAACTGGGGACGGGTCCGGGAAAGGGATGAGGTCAGGCAGTACTTCGACGGTCTGCTCATAGAGGATCCCGGGCTGATCGATGTCACCGACTGGCGACCCGACAGCGAAGTGGTACCCAGACAGCGCGCCGATGACTGGGTGGAGTGGGGCGGCCTCGCCCGCGTGATCAGGACCTAGAACTCGCCGGGCGCTGCCCTCCCCGGCCGAAGGATTTTCTTCTCGTAGCGTTCGATGGCGTCGTCGAGGATCCGCACGCTGTCCTCCCAGCGTGCGGACTTTCCCTCGACTTCGGCCAGCACGTGCCGGTAGTGCTCCACGACCGTCGGCTTGGTCACGTAGAGAGCACTGTCGATGAGTTCGACATAGACAATCTCCGGGGGGCCGCCGTCGCGGAAATGCAGGTGCGTGATGGGGTAGCTCGGTGCAACGTCCGCCCCGTCCTCGAACTCCAGGATCCGGACGTGGATCCCCCATTCGGTGTCTATCCGCTTGAGGTGCCGAAGCTGTTCGAGCATCACCTCAGGACCGCCCTTCGGCCGGCGGAGAACCCCTTCGTCGAGCACGGCCACCACTTTGGGCCGCTGCGAACTGCGCAGGATCCTCTGTCTTCCTTCCCGGAGTGCCACCCGCCGCTCGACTTCGGCTGTCGCGGCGTCCGGGAGGCCGGCCTTGACCACCGCGCGGGCGTAGGCCGGGGTCTGCAGCAGCCCCGGCACGATGTGCGTCTCGTACATGTGGATCTCGTAGGCCGAGGCTTCCAGATCGATCAGGCGGCGCAGCCAGCTGGGGGTCACGTCTCCGTACTGGTCGAACCAGGCGCTGCTCCGGGACTGCTGAAGCAGGCTGTCGATCTCTCTCATCTGCTCGGCAGACACGCCGTAGTGCCGCGCAAGGTCGAATACGTCCCGCTCCTTGGGCGGGCTCTCACCGCGCTCGAGCCGGCTGATCTTCGAGATGGATCCGCGGATGACGGGCGCCACGTCCTTCAGCGCCAGTCCCCTGTCTTTACGGAGCCTGCGCAGGGCCTCGCCCAATACCCGGCCGGAGGCCTCCGGCCGGGTATCAGCCGCAGGTTCCTGGCCGGGCACGCCGACTTGTCCGACCGGACACTCGATCTCCGCGCGGCTGACAGACATTCGGGCTCCAGTTGAGATACGGCAAAAACCAGGCCAGTTTCCCAGAGTTGAGCCCGTATGTCCGCAGAATCAACCTATGGCCTAAGCCTGACCCACGCAGGTGAGACGGTCGAACTCACATGCTTTCGCGCCGTCCACGAATGCCTCGATCTCCCCGGGGGTGAACAACAGGGCAGGCCCGTCCGGGTAACGCGAGTTACGCACTGCCACCACCCCTTCCGAGAGAGCCGCGACTTCCACACAGTTGCCCTGCGCCGTGCTCGCACTGCTCTTGAACCAGGCCACACCGGTGATCTGGCTTGCAGGGACTCCGTTGTCGTACTGCATTTCCGACCTCTTTCGCCCTCAGTTCCGGAAAACCCGCACCGCACACGGCCGCATGGGACCGGCCGCAGGGTCACGCCTCCTGCCAACGGCATGAAATCCCATATGCAATTGCATGGGAGATGGGTTGCAGGAATACTAGACCCGTCCCGGCGGCGATACGGTCCCCCGAAAGAGTGTTCCTGCACCTGTCTTGTCGTGACGCCCCTTCCCCGAGCCGAATATCAACAAGAGCCGGCGCACAGGAGCTGATATTGGCCGAGGACAGACAACCCGCCCGCCCCCTGCCCGTGGACTGGGGCCTGCCGATGGGCCTGGGTGTACCGCCCTTCACCGCGCACCGCTTCACCGCGACGTCCGGGGCACTCCGTGGAGCAAGGGACTTCACTCGGCACACGTTGAGGTCCTGGGGCCTCGCCCGCAGAGCCGACGACGCCGTCTCGATCGCCAACGAACTCGTGGCGAACGCCATGCGCCACGTACTCGCAAAGCAGCTCGGACAGACCGGCTGGCTCGCCCTCACCAACTCCCGGCACACCGTCCTGTGCGTGGTGAGCGACCCATGCCCCCACGCTCCACGCCTCATCAGCACCAACCACCTCACCCTCCACGGCCGCGGACTGCACATCGTCAGAGCACTCAGCGACAACTGGGGGTGCCACATCGACGAGAACGACACAGGCAAAACCGTCTGGGCCCGTATCTCCACCCGATGAGGACGGGGCTCCACGTCGTGCCGGGAGCCGATACAGGCGGGCGAGCTCCTGCAGTTCCATCACCTCCGCCTTGCGCACGCCGCGCTCGATGTCGCTGACGGCCGAGCGCACGACGCCGCTACGCTCGGCAACCTGCTGATGTGACAGCCCAGATACTGGCGGGTGGCCTTCACCGAACCGGCCTGTGATCTTGCTGAAGTTGGGCACGCGGAACGTCCGCGAACAACCTGTCACGGGCGACGGGGACCCTGCGGTCGTGGGGGGCTTGGCCAGCCCGTGCGGTGGTCGTATCAGGGGCGCCTCCGGCGCACCGGGCATCGAATGCGCGCTGGTCGCTTTTCGCCAATTCATCATGGATGCACTGCCTGGCGTCACCGACACTGTTTCCGCCGGTGAGAGCTGTTCCGGCGGTGCTGTCAGTCGCGTGGCCTCAGGGCGAGGGCAGCGGCCGACGTAGGCGGGGAACACGTCCGCCGAGGTGCGCCGTCCAGGGCCGCAGCATTCGGGGCAGCCGGACGCGTGGAGGCGCTCGTGGCTTGATGACAGCATTGCCGGGCTCTGCATCGTGATGGGCCATCAGTTGTTGTCAGTGGCCGCTGCTACACCAATTCCTGAGGGACGGGCCGTATTCCGCGGCCTGCCGACGGGAGGGGACGAGCATGTCTAAGGTGCCGGAGGGGTTCTATCGGGTACGTGGACACATCCGCCGCAACCCGAAGCCACGGAGCGCGAAGCGGATGAGCGGCTGGATGATCGCCGGCCTAGTAGCGGGTGCGTGGCTGTGGGGGCAGGTGTTCGGGTTCGGTGAGACCGCCGCCACTACGCCGCCCGCCGATCCGAAGCCGGCCGCTTCCGTGCAGAGTGACCAGTGAAGGCACTGCTGCGCCTACGGCGACCCCGCGGCAGAGCAGAAGTGGTCTCGGCTGTCGTCGTCGCGGTGGCCGTGATCGTTCTGGCCCTCCGGACGGCCGCGACGGCGGCAGGCCCGTTGACGCAGGCCTGGCCTGTGTTGCCGGCTCTCGCTCTGCTCGCCGGCACGGTCGGGGCATGGCGCCTGCGGCAAGTGATCACGACGCGGCGTCGTGAAAGGGAGCGGCTGGCCGCTCTCCGGATCTCCCTGGCCGAGTTCGACGCAATGGACGACCGGCACTTCGAGTACGCCCTGCGGGATCTGCTGGTGCGCGACAGCTGTCCGGCGCGCAGGGTGGGCGGCGCCGGGGACCAGGCCGCCGACGTCATCGGTGACCATCCGCAGCTCGGACGGATCGTCGTGCAGGCCAAACACACCCGCGTCAGCGGGAAGGTGGGGGCATCAGTGATGTACGCCGTGAAGGGAACCGCCGGACCGGTACACAAAGCGGCTCATGCCGTCGTCGTCACCAACGGGACCTTCACCCGCGACGCCATGGCGTGGGGCGACCGGCACGGCATCCACTGGGTCGACCGCGACAAGTTGCGGCAATGGGCCCAGGACGGCGCCGCGTTGCACGAGATTCTCAGGCTTTCCGTACGCTCCCGCCCGAGCCGGTTCAAGCGAGCTGCCCGGAAGGCCATCCCTGGTTCCCGTTCACCGAGCCCCGCAACTACGGCAGGAAGAGGTACGGGGCGCAGAAAACCCGCTGGCGCGCCGAACAGGCGACAGCGACTTCGGGGAGAGCGAGCTGAACTCTCCCTGGTACGCGATGACCACGCGGGGGATCGCACTGCTTTACACACAACCCGGATATGACCAGGAGGCACTGGCCGTCGCGGTGGCCCGCCTCTGCCACCAGGCGCTCAGCTGGTGTGACCGGACCCGCTATCCGGCGCCTCTGCACGCGGCGCTTCAGATGGACCTGGACCATCCGCGTTACCGCAAGGTTCGGGCCGAAGGATGACGACGAACAGCAGCACATCATCGCGGAGGCCGGTGGGGCAAAGAGGGCCGCTATCCAGGAGACGCTCCCTCTCGACTTTTCGCAATAGAGCCGGAGGAGGTGACGGTGCGGGCCAGGGCTTTCGGGGTGCTGTCCTTGCCACGCCCCCTCTTCATCCTGTTGCACTCGGGCTCATGGATACCAGGATTCCGCCGGCCCGGTTTGGCACTGCGTCGCGGGAGAGGACTGTTCCTCCCGGGCCGGGACGCGCGCTTCTCTCGGGTCGGCCCGCGGCGTGGGGCACACCGGTTCATTAGGATGAGCGATGCTCAGTACTGCACGGTTGTGGCACGGCTGTACCTGGCCACTTTGAGAGGAAGAGGGCGCCGTAGTGCCGCTTGAGGTCGTGTACGGCGAAAGCCGGGATCGGGGTACTGCTTCGCAGCTCGCCGAGAAGCTGCGTGAGGTGGTCGACGGCGGGACGGTGTACCTCGGGTACCCCGTACTGGCCACTGCTGACGAGCGTGTGGAGGTCGACGCTCTGCTGGTCAGCCGAGCACACGGGCTCGTGGCGTTCCTGCTTGAGGACACCGTTCCGCACGATGCGGACAGTTGGGATGCCGTCTCCTCTGCCCAGGATCGCTTGTACAACGTGTTGGAGAGCAATCTCGGCAAGCACAGTGGGCTGCGCCGGCGCCGACGGCTTGCGTTGAAGATCTCTACGGTCAGCGTTTTCCCGGGGCCGGTAGGAGATCAACCCTCGGATGTGGAGGGCGTCTACTGCGACTTGCTGGATGTCGGCACTGAAGTGGCGGCTCTCGACGCGATCAACGCGGACATCGAGCGGGCTCTCCAAGCGGCGTTGCAGCGAGTAACGACGATCAAGCCGGTCAAGAAGCGCGCGTCTGTTCAGGACTCTTCCTCGCGTGGCGCGGCCCTGAAGGTGATCGAGCGGGGCATAGCGAACCTGGACCAGTGGCAGAAGGCTGCCGCGATCGAAACGCCTGAGGGGCCTCAGCGGATCCGCGGTCTGGCCGGATCGGGCAAGACGGTTGTTCTGGCTCTCAAGGCGGCCTATCTTCACACCCAGCACCCCGAGTGGCATATCGCGGTGACCTTCCACTCCCGGGCCCTGTACCAGCAGATTCAGGACTTGGTGGAGAGGTTCACATTCGAGTACAGCAATGACCGTTACGACGAGCATTTCCTGCGGATCATGCATTCCTGGGGGTCGAGCTCCAAGGCGGGCATGTACAGCGAGATGGCCCGCGCTGTGGGGGTCACACCACGGGACTGGAACTACGCGCGTGCCACCTACGGCATGGACAACGCTTTTCAGGGAGTGTGCCGGGAACTGCTAGCAGTAGTGCGGGCCAACTCGCCCGAGCCGGTCTTCGACGCCGTCCTCATCGACGAAGCCCAGGACCTTCCACCGGAGTTCTTTCAGCTCGTCTACCTGCTGACGAAGGACCCCAAGCGGATCATCTGGGGCTATGACGAGCTTCAGAAGCTGTCGGAGTCCGCCATGCCCGGGACGGATGAGCTGTTCGGAACAGGCCCCTCCGGGGAGAGTCTCATCAGCCTCGCCCAACAGGACAAGCAGCCGCAGCGCGACATCGTGCTGCCCGTGTGCTACCGCAACACTCCCTGGGCACTGGCCACAGCTCACGCCCTCGGAATCGGTGTGTATCGCCAGGAGGACGGGCTGCTACAGCACTTCGATGATCCCCAACTATGGGGGGACATCGGCTACAACACGGTCCACGGCCGGCTGGCTCTCGGCTCTGCGGTGACGCTGGAGCGTGCGGAGTCGAGTTCCCCGCCGTACTTCCGTGAACTGCTCAACCCCGATGACGCGGTCATCATGAAGAAGTTCGACGACCAGGCCGCGCAGGACGTCTGGGTAGCTCAGCAGATCAAGACGAACCTGACTGCCGACGAGCTTGAGCACGACGACATCCTAATCGTTCTGCCCGACGTCTACCGGGCCAAGTCCCGGGCTCCGAGGCTGATGCAGACTCTCCTGGAACACGGAATCCTTTCGCACTTGGTGGGAGTCAGCACAAGCGTCGACGAGGTGTTCAAGCGCGACTCTGTCGCCCTGGCCCACATCTACAGGGCCAAGGGTAACGAGGCACCCATGGTGTACGTCGTCGATGCTCAGCACGCGAACAGCGATCACCAGGCCGTCACTCGTCGTAATACCCTCTTCACCGCCATCACCCGCAGCCGAGCATGGGTCCGCGTCGTGGGGTGGGGCGACCGGATGGACGCGATCTCTCGCGAGATCGACACGGTACGGGAGAAGAGCTTTCGACTCGGCTTCACCATCCCCTCACGCGAGGAGCTGGACCAGCTTCGGCACCTTCACCGTGACCGCTCCGACGACGACCAGGCCGCCATGCAGAAGGCCAAGGACGGACTCCAGGCATTCCTGGAAGCGTACGAGACCGATCAGATCGACTTCTATGACCTTCCGCCAGCCATGCGGACACGGCTGTCCGTGATGAAGCTGAAGGAAGACCTGCCGCGTGACAACGACTAGAACGGTCGCCGAGAAGGTCCGAAACCTCCTCGACTACCTTCTCAACGCGGAGATAGCCGCGTACACCAACAGGGTCTCTGAGAACGGGACACGCGTCTCCTGGCATGCAACTGACCCCGACATACCGTTCCTGGCAAGCCGGGGGGACCCTACCCAATGCCAGGAACTTAGGGGGTTCATTGTCGGTGTTGTCCCTGATCGACTGGCAGTTGGGTGTTCCGCCAGACGCAGCGAAGCTCCTCGGCTA
>NZ_JBEOUD010000087.1:0-12097 GCF_040303865.1 Streptomyces sp. NPDC094034
GAGATGCCCGTGAACAACGGATGCGCTAGAACCGAACGATCCACATTGCCCTTCACCAGCACAGCATGCCCACCCGCTATCACGCACCAACTCGTAAAGGCCGGTGCATCCGTGTGGCTTGCTCGGCTTGCCGCTGACGGCTTCGCCGGGGCGGCCGTTGCCCCTGTTGCCTTCGGCGGTGGTGGGACAGCCCTCGCTCGAGCCACCCGCGCCGCCGCAGGCCAGGCCCAGGCCGCTGGGGTCGGCGTTGGTCAGGGGGTTCTGGGCGGCGTAGCTGTAGCCGTTGAGGGTCTGGTGCATGTCGGTCTGGAGAAGTGGGTCGACGCTGATGAACTGGGCGATTCCTGGGTCGTATTCGCGGGCGCCGATGTGGGTGAGTCCAGTGTCGGTGTCCTTGCTTTTGCCGAGAAAGCCCTTGTCATCCGGCCAGGGACCGTAAAGGGGGGTGCCTCTGTCTTCGCCGAAGGGGGCCAGGTAGCGCTTCGTCAAGGCCTGGGTGTCGGCTGTGATGGCGGTGGTGCACGTCAGTTGCAGAACGCCGTGACGGATCGCAGCGCGATGTCGATCGAGGCATGGAGGTCGTCGCGTTCGGCACCGGCCGCGGCGTGGACCGCGAAGCCCTCGGAGAGGACCATCACGAACCTCGCCAGCGCTCGGGCGTCCACCTCTGCCCGAAGATCACCGTCCTGAATCGCTCGGGCCAGCCGCTGTGCGAGCGAGCACTCCGTAGCGGCCCGGCCGGCAGCGAGGACCTCGGGGACACCGGCGTTCTGCGGCGAGCAGGCAAGGCCGCCCTGAACGGAGAGGCAGCCGCGGGGGTGGTCGCCGGCCGTCAGTGCGTCGGCGCTGCTACGCAGAAAACTTTCGATGACTGCGTACGCGGTCGGTTGTTCGAAGGTGTCGGCGACGTAGGCCACCTTGGTCTTGCGGTAGCGGTCGAAGGCGCGCTGGAAGAGCTGTTCCTTGCTGCCGAAAGCGGCGTAGAGGCTGGGCCGGTTGATGCCCATGGCACCGGTGAGGTCGCTCATCGACGTCCCCTCGTAGCCCTGCCTCCAGAAGACCTCGACAGCGCGGTCGAGGACCGCTTCCTCGTCGAAGCCGCGTGGTCGGCCCGTGCTCGGCGTGTCTCGTGTCATCGCACCATCCTACCGATCGGTACAGTTTACGGAACACTCGGCCAACCGATCGGTACAAAACCTGTTACGGTGTTCCAACCGAACGGTACAAAAGGAGGGTGGGGTCGTGGCCACGATCGGAATCATCGGGGCGGGAGAGGTCGGCAGCCAGATCGCTCGGGCGGCTCTGGCGAATGGATACGAGGCGGTCCTGGCGAACTCCCGAGCACCGGAGACCCTGGCCCCCCTCATCACGCGGCTCGGACCGGGCGCCTCCGCCGCATGGGCAGCGGACGCGGCTGCTGCCGGCGACTTCGCCGTCGTGGCGATGCCTCTCACCGCCGCGGACCGGCTACCGGTGGAGGAACTGGCCGACAAGGTCGTTCTGGACACCAACAACTACATGGCGTGGCGCGACGGCCATATCCCGGCGATCGACTCGGGTGAGAAGACCGAGCACGAGTTCCGCCAGGAGCAGTTGCCGAAATCCAGGGTCGCCAAAGCCTTCACTCACATCCAGGCGCCGGTCCTGCTCACCGCCGGCCGGCCGGCCGGTGATCCCGGCCGTCTGGCGCTCTCGGTCTCCAGCGACTTTCCCGACGCCGTCGCGCTGGTGACCCGGCTCTACGACCAGTTCGGCTTCGACACCGTGGACAACAGTCCGCTGAGCGAGTCCTGGCGCACCGCACCGGGCCAACCCGCCTGGAACCACCACGACCGCCAAACGCGTGCCGAACTCGCCCGCAACCTGCGCAACGCCCGGTTCATTTCCCACGCGCGCCCGTGATCACGGGTGTCCCGACCCAGCTCCACAACACGAAAAGGAAGACCCATGCCTGCACGACCGCTTGAGGGCAAGACGGCACTGGTGACCGGAGGATCCCGGGGAATCGGCGCCGGCATCGTCGCCCGCCTGGCAGCCGACGGCGCGGCAGTGGCGTTCACCTACGCCAGGTCCGCCGAGCGTGCGCACGCTGTGGCGGCCGCGGCCGCCGCATCGGGAGGCACCGTGTTCCCGATCCACGCCGACAGCATGCACGAGGAGGACGTCGAAACCGCCGTCGCGCGGACCGTCGAACGGTTCGGCGGCCTGGACATTCTCGTGAACAACGCCGCAGTGGCTTCCTTCGCACCGATCACCGACCTGAAGATGGAGGAGATCGACGCCATGCTCACGATCAACGTACGGTCCGCTGTCGTCGCGATCCGCCAGTCGCTGGCTCACATGGGCCCAGGCGGGCGGATCATCAACATCGGCAGCATCAACGCCGACCGTACGCCGTTCCCCGACCAGTCGATCTACGCACTGACCAAGGGCGCGCTGGCGAGCCTCACCCGGGGCCTCGCGCGTGAACTGGCACCGCGCCATATCACCATCAACAACGTCCAGCCCGGACCGATCGACACCGACGCCAACCCCGCCGACGGGCCCTCCGCCCAGGCCATGCTCGGTGTCATGGCCGCCGACCGCTACGGCACCGCTGCCGAAATCGGCGCTTTTGTCTCGTATCTTGCCGGACCTGACGCCGACTACATCACCGGCTCCAGCCTGAACATCGACGGCGGCTTCACCGCCTGACGGCCGAGCGACGCTTTTCCAGGGCCTGAGCCGGCACAGGACCCCGGCGTGATCGCCGGGGTCCTCCGCTGCGTGATCGTTTTCACCGGGATTTCCTGTACCTCAACTGCTCCCGGGCCGAGAAGCGCAGCGCTGCCCGGTACCGGCCTGCTGTCACAGCGCTCCCTTTACAGTGGCTCGATCGACATCTTGTGCCGGAACACGTTGCGTGGGTCCCACGCCGTCTTGATCTGCCGCAGTCGCGGGTAGTTCCCGAGGTAATACAGGTCGTGCCACGGCACGCCCGAGGTGTTGAACTCGGGATCCGCCAGGTCTACGTCCGGGTAGTTGATGTAGGACCCGGCGTTGATCGCGTTCGGCACCGGCGCCCCGCCGGTGTCCTTATAGAGCTCGCCGTACCACTTCCGCATCCAGGCCAGCTGCATCGCATCCTGTTTCGGATCCTCCCAGCTGGTCGTCAATACCATCTTCGCCACCACGTCGCGCTGCGGCGTCGCGGTCGCGTCCGAGGGGACGGTGTTGACCTTGCCGCCGTAGGGCACCAGCAGGAAGGACGCCTCGGGCCTGGTCTGCGACTCGTCGGTCAGGGCCGCGTACATGGTGGAGATCTGAGCGTCGGTGTACCCCTTGCGCAGGTAGCCGGCCTTCAGTTTCTGCCGCATGGTGCTCGGCATCGGGCCGTCCGTCCGCAGCGCGGTCGCCCGCCAGAACGGCCCGGATTCGGGCCCGATGACCTCCGGCTTCAGGTCCAGCCCTTCGATCAGGGCCGCGTGGTAGGCCTCCATCAGGCCCCGCGCGTCCGGGACGGTGGCGTCCATCTGGTTCGTCACCACGAAGCTTCCGGCCGACGCCGCCGACGCGATCAACGGGCCCCAGAGCGACGCGTACGGCGAGTCCGCCGTGTTGTGCCGCTCGTAGAACCGGAACCAGTTGCGGACGATCCGCTGGAACTGGCCCTCGTCGACCGTCTTCCAGTCGTAGAGGATCGCACTGGTCAGCAGTGATGCCGGTGCCTTGGGCAAGGACTCCTCGGGCACCCGGCCGGACGCGGCCGCGGACCGCATCAGGTAGCGGGTGACGACACCGAAGTTCCCGCCGCCACCACCCGTGTGCGCCCACCACAGGTCGCGGTGGGCGTTGTCCCGCGTGGCCACGACGACCCGCGCCCGGCCCCGGGCGTCGACGACCACGATCTCCACACCGTACAAGTGGTCGACAACCGAGCCGTGCTGACGCGAAAGCGCCCCGTACCCGCCTCCGCTGAAGTGACCGCCGACCCCGACACCGCCGCACCCTCCGCCCGGCAGGGTGACTCCCCAGCTGAAGAAGAGTTCCCGGTAGACGTTTCCGAGCGTCGCGCCGGAACCGATCGAGAACGCGCGGTAGCGCTCGTCCCAACGGACCTCGCTGTACGGCGACATGTCGAGCAGGACCTCGACCTCGCTGTTGTCGACGAAGTCCTCGAAGCCGTGCCCACCACCGCGCACCGCGATCCGCTTCCCGGACGTGACCGCGTCCTGCACGGCCTGGAGCGCGTCATCGGTCGTCCGGATCACCCGGACGTAGTCGGGCCGGGCGGTGAACCGCTTGTTCTGGCCGCGCTGCACCAAGTCCTGGAACCGGGCGTCCTGAGGCCCGACCCGCTCCCCGGCGGACGGCGTACCCGAGGTGGTGGCGGCGTTGGCAACCTCCGGTACGGCGGCAGCCGCGCCGGCAACCACTGCTCCGGCCAACAGGCCACGTCGACTGACTGGCATCAGCACTCCTTGAAGTGGAATGTCTCGACCGTAGTCAAAGTGGTGTACTCCGTACATCGACCGAGCGGGGGAGACCGGAACTCCTCCCACCGCTGTACAAGCGCGCCACCGGACCGCCCGGATAGTCCCCGGCGAGCATTCCCACCAGCATGAACGGCCCAGTGGGACCTACTGCATACGGTGCATGTTGCGGCCGATGATCAGCACGATCCCGGCGATCGCGCCAAGGAAGAACCCGGCGTACAGACCACTCGCGAACTGTCCCCGGCCGCGCTGTCACCGCGTGTGGCGAAAGCTCGTGCGTACCTCGTCGGTGAACAACTCCGGCTGCTCCCAAGCGGCGAAATGTCCGCCCTTCGGTGCCTCGTTGTAGTGGACCAGTGTGGGATAGCGTTCCTTCACCCAACGTCGGCTGGTCTCGTGGATATCGCGAGGGAACTGAGTGACACCGACTGGCACCTCGATCTCACGCTCCTTCCAGTTGGCCATACTCTGCCAGTAGATGCGCGCGGAGGATGCCGCCGTCGACGTCAGCCAGTACAGCGTTATGTTGTCCAGCATTTCGTCGCGACTCAGCAGGCTCTCGGGATCGCCTCCATGGTCGGTCCACTGCTCATACTTTTCGTAGAACCACGCCGCCTGCCCCGCCGGGGAGTCGGTCAGTCCATAGCCGATCGTCTGAGGACTCTGCGTCTGCTCGATCTGGTAGCCGGATTCGTTCTCCTTGAAGTCCCGCAGCCGCTTCAGGGCACGTTCTTCCTGAGCATCGACGGCCTCCATCGTCTCGAAGATGGGGAACATGTTGAAGTGGACCGCCTGAACGGCAGGCGCGCCGATCCCGCCCAGCTCGTTGGTGATGGCATAGCCCCAGTCGCCGCCCTGCGCGACGAAGCGGTCGTAGCCGAGACGCCGCATGAGTTCGATCCATGCCCGCGCGGTCCGCTCCGGGGTCCAGCCGGTCTCGGTCGGCTTCTCGGTCAAGCCGAAGCCAGGCAGCGAGGGAACGACGACGTGGAAGGCGTCGCGGGGGTCGCCGCCGTGGGCCCGAGGATCAGCGAGAAGCGGCGCGGACTTCACGAACTCGAAGACCGAACCAGGCCAGCCATGTGTCAGCACCAGTGGTACCGCGTCGGGTTCGGGCGAACGCAGATGCAGAAAATGAACGTTGAGTCCGTCGATCCGCGTCATGGACGGATTGAGTGCGTTCAGCCGGGCTTCGGCCGCGCGCCAGTCGTAGCCGTCGCGCCAATAGTCGATCAGTGGCTGCATCCTGGCCAGCGGCGCACCCTGGCTCCAGTCGTCCACTGTCTCCCGGTCGGGCCAGCGGGTGCGAGACAGCCGATCCCGCAGATCGTCGAGCGCGGCGTCGGGGAAGGTGAAAGGGTGCGGTGTGATGGCGTCGGTCATGACGAACTCCTTCTCTAGGGTGAGGCCACGGGCAGCGGTGGCGCCATGGCCTGCGGTGAGGCCACAGCCTGCGGGTGTGCAGGCAGGTCTGTGCCGGTGATGCGCGACGATCCTGGCCCGGATCAGTTCTGTTCGGCTTCGGCGAGGAATGCGGCGAGGTCGTCGTAGCCGTAGAGCTGCGCCAGCCCCCTGGGGGTCAGGCCCGCGTGCGTCTTCAGGTCCAGACGGGCACCCGCGTCCACCAGGACGCGTGCCGCTTCCAGATGTCCGTGCCAGACTGCGTCGTGCAGCGCGGTCAGGCCGTTGTAGGGGCCTTGCGCGTCGATCTCGATCGCGGGCGCGTCAGCGTGTCCGCCCGTCTCCGTCAGCGCCCGCAGGACCTCGGCCCGCCCGAAGTAGCCGGCCTCGTGCACGGGCGTGCCCTTCATCAATCCGATCACCCGGCGAGGGTCCGCCCCCGCGCCAAGCAGCGCATGCACGATGCCGGTGTGCCCTTCGCGGACAGCGATGCCGAGCGGGGTGTAGTCGTCGTCGAAGCCCCCCACGATCGTTATCCGCTCGTTGACGGGAACTCCGGCGGTGAGGTGCTGCGTCACCTCGCCGAGGTCGCCTGCCTTGATCGCGGCGATCAGCGACTGCTTCCTGACATGCGCGGCGTCGGTCTCGTTTCGCGCCTCGATCAGTCGCGCGATCGCGTCGAGACCTTCGTCCTGGGCGAGTTCAAGCGCCGACTGGTGCCAGTGGTTCCTTATCGGCGTCCTGGCGCCGCGTTCCAGGAGCAGTCGCACCACGTCCTCGTGCTTGTGCAGGACCGCGTCCATAAGGGGTGTGTTCCCAAGGACCGGAGACTGCTGATCGATGAAGGATCCGTGGTCGAGGAGCAGCCCCGTCACATCGGTGTTGCCCGACTGTGCCGCCTTGTGGATCGCCATCGCTCCCATCCGCGGTTCGACCGCGAGCACGTCCGCTCCGGACGTCAGCAGAATGTCCACCATCTGAGGCTGGCCGAGGCCGGAAGCGATCATCAGCGGCGTCAGTCCTTCGGGGCCACGGCCGTTGACGTCCGTACCTGAGCGAAGAAGGTCGGTGGCCGCCGCGAGGTCGCCTGCCCGGATCGACGCTTCGAGCGCGAGGGGGTTTGCAAACATCAGTCTCTCCAGTGGTAGGGGTGCGAAGTCTTCGCGTGCGGGTCAGCGGGTCGGCGGGTCGGCGGTTCGGCGGGTCGGCGGGTCGGACAACGGTTCCGGTCCGGCGTTGTCCGACGTGGGTCCCGGCCTGGGTCAGCCGTCGGTCCGTGCGGGCCCTGGGCTGGTTCATGGCTCCAGTGAACCTGCGATCCATGAGACAGGGAATGATCCAGACGGTCACCTTCCATACTCCAGCGTCTAGAGTGGAGGCATGGATACCCTGACCGACGTACTGGAGCACATCCGCTCCGCGGGAGCCCTGATCGGGCAGAACCTGGTGTCCCCACCGTGGTCGATCAGATTCGACGAAGGTGCGTCGATGACCCTCGTGACCATGCTGCGTGGTGATGCCTGGGTCGTTCCGCACGAAGGCCAGCCCGTTCATCTGCGAAACCGGGACGTTGCGATCCTGACCGGTTCACAACCGTTCAGCGTCACCAGCGACCCTGACCGGCAGACCTCACCCCTGTACGTCGTCACCGAAGCGGGCACCTGCACCGACGAGACGGGCAACGTCCTCGCCGAGGAAGACATCTACCTGGGTGTCCGGACCTGCGGCACGCACCTGGAGGCCGAGCACGCGCTGCTCACCGGGTCCTACATCACGGCAGGCCGGATAGCCGACCGTCTCCTGACTTCCCTGCCGCGCGTCCTGGTCGTCCCGCACAGGCACCAACGGCAGGCGCTTTTGCACCTCCTGGAATCCGAGATAGAACGCGACGAGCCCGGCCAACAGGCAATGCTCGACCGGCTTCTGGACCTCGTCCTGATCGAAACTCTGCGCGAATGGTTCTCCCTGCCGGAGGCCTCCGCGCCTGGGTGGTACCACGCCACCCGAGATCCGGTCGTGGGCCCCGCGCTGAGGGCGATTCACGACGAGCCGGCCCGGCCGTGGACCGTCGGGATGCTGGCCAGTGAGGCACGGGTGTCGCGGGCGACGTTCGCCCGTCGGTTCTCCGACCTGCTGGGCGAGCCACCCATCTCCTACCTCGCCGGATGGCGCCTGTGCCTGGCTTCCGACCTCCTGGAGCGCACCGATGACACCATCGACTCCATCGCCCAACAGGTCGGTTACTCCGGCGCCTTTGCACTGAGCGCGGCTTTCACCCGCGAATACGATGTCCGTCCCAGCCAGCACCGAGCCCTGTCCGCACGACGCACCTGACCTGCCGCATGAGCCGGACAGAGTCAGCCTCCACGCGCGGGCATGCGTCGCTCCCCGGTGATCCTCACCGCGCCACCATCTACGAGGCCACCCGGAAGGTCCCGCCATGCTGAGTATTGGTACGGCCGATATGTCAACGGGACTTGAGCCCCCGCAGCTCCGCGGCGACCCGGCCCAGGCACTGACGGAACCAGCGGTGCCCCGCGTCGTTCTCGTGGATCGGGTGCCACCACGCCGCCTCCACCAGCGGCACGACCGGGAATGGGCACGGCAGCAGCCGCAACCCGGCATCCGGGAAGGCGAGCCGGACCAGGCTGCGCGGCAGTATGGCAAACCGTTCGCTGCCCACCAGCAGCGGCGGGATCGCCAGGAAGCTGTTCACGGACGCCGCCACCCTCAGCTGCACTCCCAGCAGCTGCAGCTGATGCACCGGGGACGTGGTGGCCCCCAACACCGACCCGCCGAGCGGCGCCGCGGTCATCAGCACACATGGCAGCCGCCCCATGTCCTCCAGCGTGAACTCGCCGTCGACGTGCGGATTCTCCCCGTCGACGACGCAGACCCACTCATCCCGGAGCAGGTCCAGGAACGGCAGACCGCGCACCACGCCGCGCGGCATGAACAGCACATCCACCGAACGCAGCGTCTGGTCCACCCCATCGGCGACAGGCGGTACCTGACGCACCCGCACTGCGCCGCTCTGTTCGCCGATCACCCGCAGCAGCGACGGCAGAACAGCAGCACCCCCGTAGTCCGAGGTCACCACCGTGAACTCCCGCTCGGACACCGCCGGATCAAACCTGCCGACGCTCGCGAAAACCCGCTCCGTGCTCGTCAGGGCCACCCCTGTCAAGGGAAGCAACCGCGCGGCCAGCGGCGTCAGGGTGTACCCGCCACGCGACCGGACCAGCAACTGGTCATCGAAGTGACGGCGCAACTTGCTCAAGGCCCCCGACAGTGTCGGCTGGCTCTGGCCCAGTCGTCTGGCCGCCCCCGACACGCTCCGCTCCGCCAGGAGGGCATCCAACTGCACCAGCAGATTCAGGTCCAACGATCGCGAGGGCATGCGCCCATTGTTGACGCTCAACACCCCGACCCATGCGGCCGCCCCTCCGATTCCGGAGGCGGCCGTTCCAGGCCGGGGTGGCGTCCCGCTTGTCCAAGTGCGCGATGACCGGGACTCCGTCCGGGTTCACGGTCACCCGCCCACCGGTGCCCGAAGCCCCCAACTTCCCGACTCGGCCGCGGACATCGGCCCGGGCAGCACGGACCGATGTCAGTGCCTTCTCGACGCGGCGGTGATGGCGTCCACCGGACGGGAGACCGTCGAGTCGGTGGCGACCGGCCCGAACACAGCTCTCACGCTGGCGCACACTGCTCGGCCAGCGCGCCTTGCGCGAAGGCGACACCAGCATTGCTGTCATCGCCGCCTCCCTGGGTTTCGGCTCCGAAAGTGCCTTCAGTACCGCGTTCAAGAGGAATGTCGGCGAACCGCCCCAGCGCTTCCGTCACCGCTCGCGCCGCGAATCCGATCGGTCGGCCACGCACGCCGCGCCGAACCGGGTCTCCTCGCCTTTTCCCCGGTCCCGGAGCGACCGGGCGAAGTGAGAACACCTCGCGAGTGTGCGGCTGCTCCGCCGGACCCGGGGCACTTCACTGGGGCCTTTCATCAGGCGTCGGGCAGTCTGGTTCGTTCGTCTTCCCTAAGCGGACGTGCGCACCGGGAGTGGAAGGGGCGGTGCCGGCAGGATGACGGACCTGACCGGTCGTCGCGGATCCAGCGGTGCGGGTCCTTGGCCCGCTGTCGTTGTGGAGAGTTCCGCTCGTCATGCCGTGAACCGCTCAGGCAGGTTGGCCGCCATGGACGTGGCCACCGCCTCCAGCAGGCCGTCCGGACGCGGGGGATTGAATCCGCCTCGCTCGGCCATGCGGGCGCTGAGGCCGGCCCAGGCGGACTCGACCAGTTCGACGGCGCGGTCGGCGCGGTCCTCCAAGAGACGGCCGTCGCTCTTCACAGTCCGTCCGGCGACGATCACCCGGTCGACGTCGCCGACCGAGCTGTGCTCGACGACGGTCGCGAACGGATCGATGATCGGCCGCTGCCGGGGCGAGGTGTTGCGGACCAGGACGACGTCGGCGGCCTTGCCGGGTTCCAGTGAGCCGATCAGGTGCGCCAGGCCCAAGGCTTCGGCGCCCCCTTGAGTCGCCAGGCAGAAGGCCTCACGAGCGGTGACGGAAAGCTTGTCCTGGCCTGCCAGTCCCGCCAGACCGGCCTTGTCCAGCAGCGGCTGGTTGGCGCGGGCGTTCTCGAGCTGCCGTGCCAGCCGCATCTGGGTGAAGGCGTCTGGGGAGTTGTTCGCCTGGAGATCGGAGCCCAGGCCCACCGTCACCGAGGCGGCCCGGGCGCGGGCGAGGGCCGGGTAGCCGATCCCCATCTGGGCCTCGGACTCGGGGGTGGAGGCCAGGGCTGCGCCTGCCGCGGCGAGCAGGGCGAGTTCGTCATCCGAGCTGGCGTTGCCGTGGGAGTACACCTGGCCTGTTCCCAGCAGTCCGTCATGGTGCAGCAGCACTGCCTCGGGCACGCGCTGCGGGCCGGGGGCGGTGTTCAAGTGTGCGGTGAGCGGCATGTTCAGTTCGTGTGCGAGGGCGTACTCCTCCACCGTGACCTGCCATGGCACGGTGAGGAGGTCGTTGACAGCGACTCCGATGGAGACCAGGCCGTCGGTGTGCGCGGCGCGGATCCTGCGAAGGTCGTCGTGGCGCTGCTTGGGCGAGGAGAAGACCGGTGTCTGCGTCGGGACGTCGGTGAGGCCGTAGGCCCAGATGGCACGCAGGCCGGAGTCCTTGACGCCTTGGAGCATGGCATCGGCGTGTTGTGGGGAGAGGGTGGCGTGCGCGTGGTCCAGGACGGTCGTGGTGCCGCCGTCGAGAGTCGCCTGTGCGCCGGCATAGACGCCGGCGTAGAGGTCTGCGGGGGCGTGCACGGCCGAGTGGTGGTAGCGGATGCTCCAAGCGAAGTCGATCAGGTTCCAGTCGGAACTGATGCCGCGCATGGTGGCTTCCCACAGGTGCGCGTGGGCATCGACGAAGCCGGGCAGCACGAAGGTGCCTTCCGCGTCGACGACTTGGGCGTCATCGCTCGGGAGATCGTCTCCGATGGCGACGATCGTGTCGTTCTCGATCAGCAGGCACGTCCTGCGGAAGGTACCGGTGCGGGGCGGGCCCACGAGCACGGTGCCCCCGGTGATCAGAATGCGGTTCGGTGTCACGGCGGTTTCCCTTCAGGATCTTTACCAGGTGCTGTGCACAGGCACGGTGCCCAGGTCTTCGGGCTACAGTTCGTCGGGGCTGCTGAACCCGGACAGGGCGAAGGCGTTACGGTCGGCCCGCGTCGTGGCACCTTGGCCGACGGCCGGTTCGATACAGCCCCACACTTCGGGGGACAGCACACCGCGCGGCTGGTCGGCCGAACGGAAAAGGCGGGTGGTGAGGTGTGGAAGCGTTCCGTCCGCCGTGGCCGCCCGGCAATGGGCCCGCTGGCGGTCCGCGTAGTGGTCAGCCATGTCGGGCTGCCCTCCAGTGCGCCATGTGCCGGAACACGTCGGCGGGTGTGCCGTGCGCCATGGCCGGATCCAGTTCGCGGTAGATGGTGTGAACGGTGGCTACGACACGCTCGGGTTCGCTCCAGCCGGCGAAGACGTCCAGATCGATCTCGTCGGACGCCTGCCGCCAGGTCCGGCCGGCCGTGAATGCCGCCGCGGCCTGGTCCGCGACATGGCAGAGATAGGCGCGTAGGTCCTGTCCGGTCGATCTTCGCGGATAAGCCCGCGGCGTCTGGTGCCGTGCATCGCAAGGCGGAGGATCGCCCATGTACTGGACGTACTTGG
>NZ_JBEOUD010000088.1:0-10604 GCF_040303865.1 Streptomyces sp. NPDC094034
ACCCCGGACACCCCAAACACACAGACCCAACACCAACACGACCAAGAGACCACCACGACTCAAACCCGCACCCCCTAAAGTTCCTGGCATTGGGAGGGGTCCCCGGAGGGGCTGCGTTGTTCCGGGGGCCGGATCCCGGCCTGCGGGCCGGTGGGCCCTGCGGGGCTGCGCAGCAGTGCAATGGGGCGGCCCGGCACCGGCAAAGCGACTGACGGTCGGGAAGTGGTCGGGACTCATGCCCCGCTGTGCGGGCCCGTTGTCGGGTGACACCTGTGTCCTGGGGCGGACGGACCCGCCACCCGCCCCCAATGTCCCATTTTGGAAGGGGCTTTGGGGAGTGCTCCGGCGGGTCATGCGTCCTGAGTTCGGTTAACCGGGCCCCACGATGCATGCCCCCTCAGACAGGCCCACTCAGCGCCTCACCAGTCACACCCGCCCCATTCCCCACGGTCCGGGGAGGGGAAGTGGCCGGGGCTCGTGCCCGGCGGCCGGGTATGTGGGTGGTGGGGTGGGTGTGACTCATGGGGCGGCAGTGGGCCGGTCAGGGGTGACGATGTGCCGTGGGAACGACTTAACCGAACCCAGGACGCACGACCTGCCCGGGGCCCCTGGAATGGCTCGCCAAACTGGGACATAGGGGGCGGGCGGCGGGTCCGTCCCCCTCAGGCAACAGGTGCACCCGTCAACGGACTGTCACCAGCGGGGCATGAATCCCCACCACCCACCCACATCAGCTCGCTGAGCCGGGGCCGGGCCGCCCCACTCCACTGCCGCGCAGCCCCGCAGGGCCCACCGGCCCGCAGGCCGGGAAAGAAGCCGCCCCACGATCCCAGCCCCCCGGGGACCCCTCCCCCCGGGCCGCCCCCCCCTCAAAGCAGCACTTGCGGTGGAGGGTTGGGAGTCAAGGGAGGAGCGCAGCGCAATCGGCGCAGCCGACGCGACGAAGGAGCGCCCTTGACGCCCAACCCGCAACCGGGACACTGAAACCCAGGGGCGGCCCCCACCCGCCACCAAACGCACCGGCCCACCCCGACTACCCCTCGGCCCTCACCCGCACCCCACAACGCACCACCACCGCCACCGGCCCGCCGAGGGCGGATCCGGTGGAGCCGGTGCGGGCTCAGGCAGGCATCGATTCCACGATCCAGAGGGGACCGTCCGCGCATTCCACCGCTACGCCGCCGGCGGGTTCGAGGGAGGTCCGCAGCACCCTGAACCATTCGCCCGCCACCAACGCGGTTGGACCGGACCTACCCGAACTACCGAATCGCGTGGCGCGTACCTGATGGTGGATCCGGGTTCTGGTGTGCCCCCAGTCGATACGGGAGAAGCCGGGCTCCATCCACCCCGCGTAAGAGGCATGTGCGGCGCACTGCGCGGTACCGGGAAACCCTTCGCCCACACGCTCAAGAGCCGTGGGGAGAAGGCGCGAAATGTATTCGTCGACCGCACCCCAGATACGCTCCGGAAGCACATCGTCGTCCAGTACGATTCCGGATTCCTGGATCAGGATTCCGCCCGAATCGAATTCCTCATCCATCCAGTGAATACTCACTCCAATTTCTGGGTCACCGTTCCTGATGGCCCAATTCACGGGGATGGGACCGCGATATTTCGGCAGCATCGATGTGTGCACGTTGATGGCCCCCAGCGACGTGGCCCGCAGGGCGGAGGGTGGGAACTTCCAGGGGAACCCGTAACAGATCAGGAGGTCCGCACCATATCCGCGCAGGGTCGCCGACAGCACCTTCTTGCTGCCGGGCAGGAAGAGATCGACCCCCTGCGGAATCCCGTCGGCGATCTCGCCGATCACCGGTCCGGCGCCGGACCTGGTCGGTCCGCCGGGCCTCAGAGATCGTGCGTGTACATACGCCACGGGCGTGTGCGCGGCCCGTTCACAGACTGTCTGCAGGACCGCGAATCCCCGCGCCGAATAGGACACCAGGATGACACGCATCGATCCGCCCAATATTTCACGAGACCGGACACTCGGCCTCTACGCTTGAAGGTGGTGCACGGCAGGGGGAGGCAGAGGGGCGACGCGGCGCTCGAAGAAGCTGTTGAGCCGCTCTCCGGATTTATGCAGGTCCAGAATGGTGCGCTTGCACTCGGCGATCACCCCACCATCGGTGTATTTCATGCCGCCGGCAAGGTTTCCGTCACCGTCATAAATAATCTCGTACAGTACGGAGGATCCAATGATGGCGATTTCCGGTAACACACCATCGGATTCACGTAAAGCGGTGTCGCCCCACCCCACGACCCGCGTGTCCTCTCCGCACTGTTCCTTCAGGTGCAGCAGGTGGAGTTCCCATTGAAGATAGGGGGCGATTGGCTCCTCGACCACACGGACGCGATGGAGACCGAACCCGTGGTCCGCGATCTTCCGGAAGTATCTCTCGTAATGACCTCGCTGCTCCGCGATGAGCGAGAGAGCCTTCCCCCACTCCCCGCGGAAGAACGCTTCCCAGCTCTTCACCCCGGGCTCTCTGAAAGTCTGCTGGCGTTCGAGCTTCCAGAAGCCCGCGCTGCCCGCGCGCCAGAAGTGCCGGTCGAAATCTTCCAGGTACGCGTCCAGCTCAAGCCGGTCGCCGACCGCATCCGCCAGGGCGCTACGCATCCGGAATATCCTCCTTCGCGGCCACGGCCGTCGTGCGCGGGATGATGACCAACCGCTCGTCGGGGGCGATTTTCACCCCATCAGGAAGATGCGCCCGATAGGAATCGGTGAGATCCCTGCCGATCACCGCGATATCACCGTTCTCCAGCTCCCAGACGTCCGGGCAGCCGGACTCACCGCCTGTTGTTCCCAATTCCTCGGGGGATTTGCCCAGACGACGGACCAGCGGCGAAGAGGGATCTGCTTCCCACGCACGAATCACGCGAATCCTCCAGGTGAGTTGGCGCGAGTATGACCGAGCACACATCGCGATGCAACGCTGAGTGACGAGTTCGCGCCAGGGGGTGTCCCCAGGAAGGTCCACCGGAAACCGGCCCCGGCCCCGCGGCTACGTGCTTCCCTGAAGGTCCCGGTACGTCGCGAGCTTCTCCCGGGCAACCACCGTCCACGGATGACTCGGGCCGAGTACCCGTTCTCTCCCCTCGATGACGATCTCGATCTGTTCGACGGCCTCCGCAAGCTCACCCAGCGCGGCGAGGACACTGCCCAGCAGGCTCCGGGAGGCCATCGTGATCGGATACTCGGCCCCGTAGCGCAGCTCATGAGCGGCGAGTGCCCTGCGGGCCAGTGGCAGCGCTTCCACTGGCTGACCTGCGTTGAACAAGGCGTGGGCGCAGTTGAGTTCGGCCGAGAGGGTGATCGGGTGATCCGGGCCGAGTTCACGGTGGCAGTCGGCGACCAAGCCGAGCCCTCCCGGGGCCTCCTCGTCCAGTTCGGCTCCCGGTGGCAACTCCAGCAGACACGCGCGCGCCTCCAGCGTCAGTGGATGCGAAGGGCCCCATCGCGCCGCCCGTCCTGTCGCCGCCCGGCGCATCAGCGCCACGGCCTCCGCCGTATCACCGAGCCAGGTGAGCGGGCGCGACAGATGCAGACAACTCGTCAGGGCGTCCGCGGAGTCCGCACCGTACACACGCTCCAGATCGGCGAGCACCCCGCGGTGCAGCTCCGCCGCCTCGGTGAGGCGTCCCAGACGATCGATGGACTTCCCCACGCGTTGACGGAGTCTCAGCACGAGGAGGTGATCCTCGCCCAGCCGGGGCCGCGCGAGTTCCACGGCCTGGTTCGCGACGGCGAGCGCCGACGCGTAGTCACCGGCGCGGTGCTGAGCCGTCACCAGCCGCAGAGCGCACGCGACCGCTGCCTCGGCTGTCGGCTGTCGCACGGCGGACCAGTCCCGTACGCGTCGAAGGAGCACGAGGACGTGCGAGGTGAGGAGGTTGAGCCGGGCGTCCTGTGTCCCGCGCTCGGGCATTTCCGGGAGGGCCGACGCCAGGAGACCGGCGGCCGTGGCGGCGAGCCGATCGCGCTGGGCGTCGGGAGTACCCCGGGCAACGCTGTCGAGCAGCACGCCGTGCGTGCGCAGGCAGCGCGGGCCGCCACCCGGTACGAGCTCGGTGAGCGAGTGGTCGAGGAGTCCACGCAGCGCCAGTTCGACGCGGGCCGCGGGCAGATCCGGGCCGAGTTCGACGCCACTGAGCAGAGAGAGCGGGAGCGGGTCGCTTGCCCAGCAAGCCAGCAGTCTCAGCAGGGGGGTGGCATCAGGCAGTCCCTGTCTGACGAGAGCGTTGAGCGAGAGCTGCCACGTGCCGCTGACCAGATAGCGGGAGTCGTTGCCGACGGCGCCCGCGCCCTGGTCGATCAGTTCGATGGAGTCCTGGCGGTCTTCGAGGCGGCGGCCGTACTCGGCCATGGTCCAGGGCTCGATCACCTGGTGGGCCAGGAATCCGCCGGCGAGCGTCAGCGCGAGCGGAAGGCGCCCGAGCCGGTCGGCGATCGTGCCGGCCTCCTCGACGGTCCCGGTCCCCGGCGCGAGATCGCACAGCACCTGGGCGGCTTCGGGACGTGGCAGCACCCCGACGTGGAGCAGTTCGGCGGCGGGCCACCAGTGGTTCGCCGACTGACGGGTGGTCACGAGAACGGTGCCGCGCGGACTCGTGCGCAACCAGCCGCCGTCGCGCAGCACCGCCGGATCGTCCGCGTTGTCGAGAACCAGCAACCAGGGCCGGTCGGACTGGTCGAGCCGGTCCCAGACCAGGTCGGCCGCCGCGCGCAGACCATTGCGCGCCGCCATCAGTTCGCCCTCGCCCGCTCCCCGGTCGGCGGCCACGGCGAGCATGCCGGCGCGTAAGGAGGCGTGGTCGGAGGCATTGACCCAGAGACCGAGGCGATCGGCCTCGTTCGCCGCGTACCGGAAGAGCGTGTGGGCGACGGCCGTCTTTCCGCAGCCCCCGAGGCCGTGGAGGACGAGGACCCCGTTTCCCGCGCCTTCGGCGACAGCGGCCCGCAGGCGCACCATGAGCTCATCGCGGTCACGGAGTATCGCGGGTGCCCGTCCCACGGCGGGGTGGCGTACCGAGTCCGGTCCGGACCACGACGGTCCGTGGTGATGGTGTTCGGTGATGTGCTGGTCGCCCGAAGCCTGGTAGACGCGCCCTTGATCCTCGGCCCGGCCGTCGTTGCGACCGGTCACCGCTGATCGATGTGGAGGTCACGGCCCGCCTGGTAGATCCGTGCCTCGCCGGAGGCGGTGGCCTGTTGGGTCGGCAGGGGCTGGGCGTGCGCACCCGGGGCCACTTCGGCCAGCAACACGCGCAGGTCCTCGGCCAGTTCGGGGTGCGCGGTCAGCAACCGTCGCACCCGGCCCTGCCACTCCGTCCGGATCTCCGCCTCGGTCTCCAGGTCACCCGATGCCTGGGCGATGAGCAGTTCGTCCCGGGACGAGTCGAGCTCGCCGGCGATGGCCTGCGCCCGGTCGGGCCGGGCCCGCCGCCAGAGCAGCAGTAACCCCTCTCTCATGCTCTGCCAGGTATCGGTCGCCAGCAAGGTGACAAGTGTGGTCCCCGCGGTGCCCGCCAAAGCGGCCAGCTCCGGTTCCATACGCGTAGCCCTCCGTGAAAGCGCGGTGTGCCGCATCACGCGGCGGGGTCCTCGGCGGACAGTCCGGCTGATGAGCGGCGGCCGGTGAACCCGCCGTACGGACCCCCCTGGGTGAGAGACGGGCAGCGGCCCGGCCATCACCCATCGTAAAGCCGAGATCACACCGGGGGAACGGGCGGCCGTCATGCCGTGGCCCGCTCCACCACCGTCGCCCCCTCGCCGGGGACGACGCCACCCGTGCCACGCGGCAGGCGCCCAAGGCGACGACGGCATCGAGCAGTCGACCGCACGGGCGGTGGGGCGTCCTTGACCGGAGGCACGCCCGGATCCGGCCGCCGTTTGCTTGCGGAAACCTGCTGTTGAATATGGTCGGCGCACGCTGCTCAAGCGTGGCAGACACCCCTGGGAGAGGCAGAAATGGCCGAGGATCTGAATATCTCCGCAGGTGAGCTGAGAGCTTCGGCCGGGGCCGCGGAGGGCCTGGTAACCGATCTACAGCCATCACTGCGGAAGGCGATCAGCGACCTGACGGACGCATCGGCCTCGTTCCAGAGCTGGACAGCCGGGCGCCGAATGGAAGAGACCAGCGACGGCTGGGGCTCAGCACTTGAGACGCTGCGCGACAGGTTGTCGGAGCACGCGCAGGGCATGCGGCTGCTGGCCAACGGCCGCGACATCATGGAAACGGATGTCCGCGGCTCCTTCACGGGCTGGTGACACGGAGACATGCCGGAAGAATTCGCGCGATTACTCAAGCAGGACTTCTCGGAGCTGGACGCGGCATCCTCCTCCTGGGTGAACCTCGCCGAGGCACTGGGCAACACCAAGACCGGCAGCGGCAAGCGAGTAACCGGGCCCCTCCACAAAGCGGGATGGACAGGCCTCAGCGCCACGTACGGCTTCGACGCCATAGAAGCCACCGAGAGCAAGCTCGGCACAGCGCAAACGAACGTCCAGCTGATCGCCGCGACCCTGGACACCCTCCAGACCAAGATGCAGGCGGCTCAGCGCAAGCTGCGCAACGCGGTGGCCGACGCCGAAGAGGCCGGACACAAAGTCCGGGACGACGGATGGGTGGAACCAAAGCAGGCCGTGGACCCCAATTACCACAACGACGGGGACTACGAGGACTTACAGCAGCGAGCCAACGCGGGACTCGGCGGCTACCGCGCACGTATCGACGAGGCCATCGCCGACGCTACGGGCGCCAGCCACCAGGCAGCCGAAATCCTGCACCAGATCGACCCGTTCGACCTCGACAAACGGTACGGCGTCGCGAATGCCCAAGAGGACGCCGCGCGGGTCGCCGAGTTCGCCGGGATCAGCGCGAAGGACATCCCGGACGGCAAGGATCCGAAGCAGACGGCGGACTGGTGGGCGGGGCTGAACGCGGAGAAGCAACACTTCTACCTCGCCGCGTTCCCCGACCAACTGGGCACGCTGGACGGCCTGCCCACCGCTACACGGGACCAGGCCAACCGGACGATGCTGGACATGCGCCTCAATGACTATGCGCTGCGGGAGGGCGACCTGGGCTACCACGAGAGGAGCAACTACCGCTCTCTGAGCTTCCTCAAGGACCGCCTGGACAAGACGGACACCGCCCCCGCCCATAAGCAGCTGTATCTACTCGGATTCAGCACCGAGAAGGACGGCCGGGCGATCGTCGCCGTCGGCAACCCGGACACGGCGAAGTACACGGCGGTCCAGGTTCCTGGTACGAGCAACCAACTGGACAATGTGGGCAGCCAGATCGACCGGGTCGACAAGTTGCAGGACGCGGCCGCGGACTGGAACGGTGCGAAGGGATCCACAGACGTTTCTGTCATTTCCTGGTTGGACTACAACGCCCCCGAGGCCAACTTCGACCCCGCAGACCCCGAACTCAATCTGGCTATCGCCACCGATGGACGGGCGCAGGACGGAGCCGAGGGTCTTCGCGACTTCACCCGCGGGCTCCGTGCCGCCCACGAGGGGGAGCGCGGCCATCTGACCGTCCTCGCCCACAGTTACGGTTCCACCACCGCCGGCGCAGCCGATGCGGGCGGCCGAGGGCTGGACGCGGACGACATGGTTGTCGTCGGCAGCCCCGGGTTGACGGTCGACCGAGCGGATCAGCTCCATGTCGATCCCGGGCGTCTGTGGGTGGGCGCCGCCGACAACGACCCTGTCTCCAACTTGGCCTCTGGTCTGACGCTCGGCGCCGACCCCAAAACGTCTGAGTTCGGTGCCCGGAGGATGTACGTCGATACCCAGGACCATGGCGGCTACTGGAACGACGGCAGTCGGAGCCTGGAGAACATGGGAGCCATCATCGCCGGTCAGCAACCGGGCGCTGGGCGGAATCCCTGACCTAAGGAGACGCACGTTCATGCGCTCAATGCGCCGGAGCACCGCCGTTCTGACTCTCACACTGCTACTGGGAGGCTGTATGCCCGACAAGGGAAACGATACAGATGACGACGCCAATGCCCCCCTGCCTCGGATGAGCAAGGAGAAGGCAGAGGAATGGGCGAAACACTGGACCGTATCCATGGCTCGCACCGCCAAAGCCGAGATCGAACCTGAAACCGATCCTGATCTGCCTGCGGCGAAGTTCACCAACTGCATCGGGAAGAACAACGAATCCGCCGATGACGGCCGGTTTACGCTGCGTTACTCCGTGCGTGCGAAGCTGCCACAGCCTCAACACGCCGACGCTCTCTACGCAGTCAGGGACGCTCTCAAGGAGCAAGGGCTGGAGATTCAAGACTTCCGCACCGACCCCAAGGTCAGCCCGCCCAATCTGCTGTATGCCAAGCACCCCAAGGACCAGCAGTTCATTTCCGTCAGGGACAGCGACGAGGAACACCTCGTACTCATCGTCAGCACCCCCTGCCTCCTCCCGCCCGACGCCGAGCAGAAGCAGTTCTGACACGACCAGGGCCATCGAACCTCAAACCCGCAAGCAGTAGCCCCGCCCGCATTCTTCGCCCTCGGGGCCGCCGGCGCGCAGGAGCAGATGCCTGGTCCGCAGTGGACGATGGCGTTGGTGAAGTTCACAGGCAGCCAACTCAACTTCGCCAAGGACGTTGTTGAGCCCCCACTTCTCAGGGTCTCCCTGATCCGTGCCCACACAGTCGGCAATTTCTACACATACCGAACATCTTCCCGCTCGGGTCATGACGACTGGCGCCGACCGCCACCGGTGGCCGCGCCGCACGGGACAGCGAGGACCGGACCCGACCGTCCCTGCGCTTCACCACCGCCCAGCGGCAGGGCTTTCTGAGGTAGTCGGGGTGGGCCGGGACGTGTGGATGCGGGTGGGGGCCGCCCCTAGGTTTCAGTTTCGCGGTTGCGGGTCGGGCGTCAAGGGCGCTCCTTCGTCGCGTCGGCTGCGCCGATTCCGCTGCGCTCCACCCTTGACCCCCAACCCTCCACCGCAAGTGCTGCTTTGAGGGGGGCGGCCCGGGGGGAGGGGTCCCCGGGGAAGCTCCCATGTTCTGGCGGCCGGATCCCGGCTTTGGGCCGGTGGGCCCTGCGGGGCTGCGCGGCAGTGGAGTGGGGCGGCCCGGCACCGGCTCAGCGAGCTGATGCGAGTGGGTGGTGGGGACTCATGCCCCGCTGGTGACAGTCCGTTGGCGGGTGCACCCGTCAGCAGGGGCGGACGGACTCGCCACCCGCCCCCAATGTCCCAGTTTGGCGGGCCATTTCAGGGGCCCCGGGCAGGTCGTGCGTCCTGGGTTCGGTTAAGTCGTCTCCACGGCACATCGCCACCCCTGACCGGCCCAGTGGCCGCCCCATGAGTCACACCCCTCCCTCCGCTCACGTGCCCCGGGGCAGCGGGGCGGGTGTGACTGGTGAGGTGCCTAGTGGGCCGGTCGGAGGGGGGCATGCGTCGTGGGGCCCGGTTAACCGAACCCAGGACGCATGACCCGCCGGAGCACCCCCCAAAGCCCCTTCCCAAAGGGGACATTGGGGGCAGGTGGCAGGCTCTCCGCCCCAGGGCACAGGTGTCACCTGACAACGGGCCCGCACAGCGGGGCATGAGTCCCGACCACTTCCCGACCGTCAGTCGCTTTGCCGGTGCCGGGCCGCCCCACTCCACTCCCGCGCAGCCCCGCAGGGTCCACCGGGCCGCAGGCCGGGAAAGGACCGGGCCCACGATCCCAGCCCCCCGGGGACCCCTCCCCCAGTAGGTCCAACACTCTGGGACTTGCTCGGGTAGCGGGACGTTTCCGCAGGTCACAAGGGGTATCCCCATGGCGACAGGCACTCAGGTCAAGGCGCGCAGGAAACCTCTGGTCTCCAGAGAGACCATGAAGAAGACCACCGACCGGGGCACAGCCCCCGTCCCTGCTGCACTCGACAACCGCCCCGAAGTTGACTTGTTGCTGCGTAAGTCCAAGGTCGTTCGCGAGGGGGAGCGCGCTCTTTCCATCCGCGCACAGGAGGAGCGGGGCCGTGCGTGGGCCGAAGAGAACGGCTACCGCGTCCGTAAGGTGTGGAAAGAGAACCTGTCGGCATGGTCCGATGTGAAGCGTCCGAAGTACGACGCAGCTATGGACGCCGTACTCAACGGTGAAGTGACCTGTCTGTGGGTTTACGCGCTCGACAGGTTCAGCCGTAAGGGTGCCGAAGCGGTCGTGCCGATCCTCGGCAAGGCCCGAGTGATCTTCGACTATGAGCGTCTTGACTCGATGGACGAGCGGGATCGCCGTTGGATCATCGATCGTGCGGAGAACGCGCGTGAGTACTCCCAGCGTCTGTCACACAACGTCCGCAGCACGAAGGCGAAGCAGCGCAACGAGGGGCGCTGGCTTGCACGGGCGCCGTTCGGTCTGGTCGCCGATCCAGCCACGCGCAAGCTGTCCCCGGACCACACCCCCTACATCTGCCTGGCCAAGGGGAAGCGGGAAGTCACGCCGTGGGAAGTAGTCGTGCGCATCTACACGGGGATCGCCGGGGGCATGTCAGCGCGAGCCATGTCCCGCGCGTTCAACGCCGAGGGCATCACGTCCGCCACCGGTAAGGCATGGACCGGTGCCACCATTCGGGCCATCCTCGT
>NZ_JBEOUD010000089.1:0-9786 GCF_040303865.1 Streptomyces sp. NPDC094034
CGCAGCAAGGACGCCCCGACCGAATACAGCGACACACCCGACCACACAAACGGCAGTCGCGCCCCCGACCCCTCCTCGCCCGAGACGAACGAACCCAGGCCGATCCCGTGCAACGCCGCATCCAGGAGCGCCGGATGAAGGCCATACCGACCCGCGTCCTGTGCGGCCTCCTCCGGTAGCGCGACCTCCGCGAAGACCTCATCACCAAACCGCCAGGCAGCCGTCACCCCCTGGAAAGCGTCACCGTACACGAGTCCGACCTCGGCCAGCGCCCCGTACAGACCATCGGTCTCCACAGGCTCGGCGCCCACCGGAGGCCACACCGAAAGGTCACCGTCGGCGTCCTCGGCGGGACGCGCGGTGGAGGAGAGCTCACCCGTGCAGTGCCGGACCCAGGGCGCGTCCTCGTCGGCGTCCTCCATGCGGGAGAAAAGGGTGACCGTACGCCGCCCTTGGCTGTCCGCCTCCGCGACCACGACGCGCAGCTGCACCCCACCGTCGTCGGGCAGGACGAGCGGAGCTTCGAGACTCAACTCGTCGAGGGTGTCGCAGCCCGCCTCGTCACCGGCCCGGACCGCCAACTCCACCAGCGCCGCCCCCGGAACCACGACCCTGCCGAGCACCCGGTGACCGGCGAACAAGGGATGCGAGCGCAGCGACAGCCGGCCCGTGAAGAGGAAGCCGTCGGAGTCCGGCAGGGCAACCGCAGCACCGAGCAGCGGGTGATCGGCCAGGCTGAGGCCCAGTTCGGGTCCGGCCAGGGCGCCGCCCGACAGGGCCGGGGCGTCGATCCAGTAGTGGTCGCGCTGGAACGCGTACGTCGGGAGGTCGAGCACGCCGCCGGGGCGCAGGTCCGCGAAGAATGCCTGCCAGCCGACGCGTACGCCTCGCGTGTGGAGGTGGGCCACGGCGGTGAGCAGCGACCACACCTCGGGACGGTCCCGGCGCAGGGCCGGCACGAGGGCGGTGTCGGTCTCCTTGGTGAGGCAGTCGCGGGCCATCAGGCTCTGCATGGCGAGCGGCCCCACCTCCAGGTAGGTGGTGACGCCCTTGGCCTCCAGGGTGCGCACCGAGTCGCAGAACCGCACCGCTTCCCGGACGTGCCGCACCCAGTAGTCCGGGGAGCACACCTCGTCGGCGCTGATCAGGTCGCCGGTCAGCGCGTCGACCATGGGGATGCGGGGCGGCTGGAAGGTGAGGGTCTCCGCGACCTTGCGGAAGTCGTCGAGCATCGGGTCCATGTGCGGGGAGTGGAACGCGTGCCCCACACTGATCCTCTTGATCCGGTATCCCTCGGCTTTCCAGCGGCGCCCGAGCTCAACGACAAGTTCCTCGTCGCCGGAGACCACGAACGCCTGGGGCCCGTTGATCAGCGCGATGTTCACCCGGCCGGACAGTTCGTCGAGGGCCGCTCGTACGACCTCCTCGGGGGCCTCGACCGCGACCATGCCGCCGCCTGGCGGCAGGGCGTTCATGAGCCGGCTGCGTGCGGCCACGAGCTTCGCGGCGTCCGGGAGGGAGAGGACGCCTACGGCGTGGATCGCGGCGGAGTCGCCGATGGAGCCGCCGGACACGATGTCCGGGCGGATGCCCCAGTGGTCGAGGAGCCGGTAAAGCGCCACTTCGAGAGCGAAGATGGCGGGCGAGGAGTAGCCGGTCCGGTCGAGGAGTTCGGCCTCGGGTGATCCTTCCGCCGCGAAGATGATGTCCCGGATGGGCCGGTCCAGGTACTTGTCCAGTTCGGCGCATGCCTCGTCGAAGGCGGCGGCGAAGACCGGGAAGGTCTCGTAGAGTTCACGGCCCATGCCGGGACGCTGGCTGCCCTGGAAGGTGAAGAGGAAGGCGGTCCCGCCGGTCGTCTGGGTGTCCCGGACGACGCCGGCGGCCGTGTCGCCGTTCGCCAGCGCCTGGAGGCCACGGAGCAGTTCGTCGCGGTCGGCGGCCACGACGAAGGCGCGGTGCTCCAGGGCGGCGCGGGTGGTGGCCAGCGAGTACGCGAGATCGGTCTCCAGGGTCTCCGGGGTGCGTCCGGTGTTCCCGGTGTTCCCGGTCTCCGGAGCATCACCGAGGAAGGCCGCCAGTCGTGCTGCCTGGCCGCGCAGGGCCTCGCCGGTCGCGCCCGACACGGCGAAGGGCAGCACCTCGGGCAGGGCGCGAGGAGCCGTGTCCTTGGCGGTCCCGGGCTCGGATTCGGGGTCGGGCTCGGGCTCGGGCTGCGGTGGTGCTTCCTCCAGGACCACGTGGGCGTTGGTGCCGCTGATGCCGAAGGAGGAGATGCCCGCTCGGCGGGGCTGTTCCGTCTGCGGCCAGGACTGTTCCTCGGTGAGGAGCTGGACGGCGCCGGTCGTCCAGTCGATCTGGGACGAGGGCGTGTCCACGTGCAGGGTGCGCGGAAGGGTGCCGTGGCGCATGGCCATGACCATCTTGATGATGCCGGCCACGCCCGCGGCGGCCTGCGTGTGGCCGATGTTGGACTTGATCGAGCCCAGCCACAGGGGACGGTCCTCGGGACGGTCCTGGCCGTAGGTGGCGAGGAGTGCCTGCGCCTCGATCGGGTCGCCCAGCTTGGTACCGGTGCCGTGGGCCTCGACCGCGTCCACGTCCGACGTCGTCAGGCCGGCGCTCTGCAGAGCCTGGCGGATCACGCGCTGCTGGGACGGGCCGTTGGGGGCGGTCAGACCGTTGCTGGCACCGTCCTGGTTCACCGCCGAGCCGCGTACGACCGCCAGGACCCGGTGACCGTTGCGCACGGCGTCCGACAGCCGCTCCACAAGCAGCATGCCCACGCCCTCACCCCAGCCGGTGCCGTCGGCGGTGTCGGCGAAGGACTTGCACCGGCCATCGGGCGCAAGGCCGCGCTGCCGACTGAACTCCACGAACGTCCCGGGGGTGGACATCACGGTGACACCGCCGGCCAGTGCCAGGGTGCATTCGCCGCGGCGCAGTGCCTGCACCGCCAGGTGCAGCGCCACCAGGGACGACGAACACGCCGTGTCCACCGTCACCGCGGGCCCGACCAGCCCCAGGACGTACGCGATCCGCCCGGAGGCGATGCTGCCCGCGCTGCCGTTGCCCAGGTAGCCCTCCAGCTCCTCAGGTACGTCGGCGACCCGTGTCGCGTAATCGTGGTACATGAGGCCAGTGAAGACGCCGGTTTGTGAACCCTTCACGGACAGCGGGTCGATACCGGCCTGCTCGAAGGCCTCCCACGCGGTCTCCAGGAGCAGCCGCTGCTGCGGATCCATCGCCAGCGCCTCACGCGGCGAGATCCCGAAGAAACCCGCGTCGAAGTCCGCCGCACCATGCAGGAAACCGCCCTCGGCCGCGTACGACGTGCCGCGGTGATCCGGGTCCTCGTCGAAGAGGGAGTCGAGGTCCCAGCCGCGGTCCGTCGGGAAACCCGAGACCCCGTCCGTACCGGAAGCCACCAACCGCCATAGGTCCTCCGGGGATTCGACCCCACCCGGATAACGGCAGCTCATCCCCACGATAGCGAGGGGTTCGGTCGCTTCGGCCTCTACGTCACGAAGACGCCGATGGGCCTGACGCAGGTCAGCCGTCACCCGCTTGAGGTAATCAACAAGCTTCGATTCGTCAGCCATCGACTGTCGCCTTTCAAAGAAATTCTGTGATTCAAAGCAAAGTCATGCGAGCAAGGGGCGGGGCGGGCAGCCGCGGCTGCCGTGGTTACAGCGAGCCGAATTCCTTGTCGATCAGATCGAGCAGTTCGTCGGCGGTCGCCGACTCGACTTCCCGGTCGTCGGTCTCCGCCGTCGCCAGCTTCGGCATCAGCGCGCGCAGGCGAGCCAGCGTCTTCGCCCGGAGGGATTCGTCGTCCTGGGCGATGCCCTCGATCGCCCGCTCCAACGAATCGAGTTGCTCGAACAGCGTGTCGTCGCTGTCCGTCCCGAGGAATTCCGGCCGCAGGTACGCGGTGAGGAGGGCCGGCGTCGGGTAGTCGAAGACGAGCGTGGCGGGCAGGGTGAGGCCGGTTTCCTTGACGAGGCCGTTGCGCAGTTCGACGGCGGTGAGCGAGTCGAAGCCGAGCTCACGGAAGGCTCGTTCGGGCGCGACCGCGTCGGGTCCGGTGTAGCCGAGCACGGCCGCGACCTGAGTACGTACGAGATCCAGCAGCGCCGTCTCGCGCTCGGCCTGCGGCAGGGCCAGGAGCCGTTGCCGCAGCGACGGCAGAGCGGCTTCCGCGCCGGGACCGGTACCAGTGCGGGTACGGGTGGTGGCGGTCCGCCGCGACGATCCGGCGACCAACGCCCGTAGCAGAGCAGGGTTACTGTCACGCTTACGGAGCGTGGCCAGGTCGAGCGGGACGGGAACGAGCAGGGCCCGGTCGGTCCGAAGAGCGGTGTCGAAGAGAGTGAGGCCATGGGCGGGGGTGAGAGGTCGGATGCCGGAGCGCTCGATACGGCCGAGGTCGGCCTCCCCCAGTTCACCGCCCATTCCGCCCGTGCCTTCCCACAGTCCCCAGGCCAGTGACAGGCCCGGGAGACCCGCGGCACACCGGTGATGCATAAGCGCGTCCAGGAAACTGTTGGCGGCGGCGTAACTGGCCTGCCCCGCAGCACCGAAGACACCAGCAGCCGACGAGAACACAACGAACGCCGACAGATCCAGACCGGCCGTCAACTCGTGCAGATGCGAGACCGCGTCGACCTTCGGACGCAGGACCATGTCCATTCGCTCGGCGGTCAGCGAACCGAACACACCGTCATCCAGCACACCGGCTGCATGCACCACCGCCGACAGACCCCGGCCGGCGGGCAGGGAGCCCAAAAGGTCAGCGACGGCCGACCGGTCGGCGACATCACATGCCGCCACCCTCACCCGGGCACCGAACTCCGCGAGCTCCTCCACCAGTTCCGCCGCACCGGGAGCATCCATGCCCCGGCGGCTGGTCAACAGCAGATCGCTCACGCCGTACTCGGTGACAAGATGCCGGGCAAGCAGGCGACCCAGACCGCCTGTGCCACCGGTCACCAACACCGATCCCGTACCGAAGTCGACAGGCGTGCCCTCACCCACAACAGCACGCACCAGGCGAGGCACGCGGATTCCGGCAGAGCGCAGGGCGAACTGTCCCTCATCGGTGGTCAGGGCGAGGGGAAGCTGCGCCCAGGCGGCGCTGTCGTCCGCGTCGGCATCGACGAGGACCAGCCGACCGGGGTTCTCGGCCTGCGCCGAACGCACGAGACCCCACACCGTGGCCGCGCCCAGGTCCCGCACCGGCTCCTCGGCCTCGGCCGCCACCGCACCCGAGGTAACGACCACCAGACGTGAACCAGCGAAACGCTCATCCACCAGCCACCGCTGCACGATCGCCAGCACCTGCCTGGCCGTCTCGCGCACCTGCCCGGCGTCCACCGCGCCATCGACGGAGCTGCTCTCGACAGGCAGGACAACCACATCCGGGACGGAACCCCCGACATCGACCGAGGCAACCAGCCCAGCCAGATCCCCGAACGCCCGGACACCCACACCCGTGCCCTCGGCACCACCCAGCACTGCCCAACCATCCGTGGACACCTGGCCCTCCGCGACCGGCAGATCGACCCAATCAACCCCGAACAGCGCATCACGAATGCTCGCGCCGCCGCTCCGGCCGCCGAGCTGTTCCGCCGACACCGGCCGCAGGGCAAGCGACTCCACCCGCGCCACAAGACGGCCGGTGGAATCGGCCAGCGTCAGCGCGACCGCGTCCGTACCCGCCGGAGCAATACGTACGCGCAGCAAGGACGCCCCGACCGAATACAGCGACACACCCGACCACACAAACGGCAGTCGCGCCCCCGCCCCCTCCTCGCCCGAGACGAACGAACCCAGGCCGATCCCGTGCAACGCCGCATCCAGGAGCGCCGGATGAAGGCCATACCGACCCGCGTCCTGAACCGCCTCCTCCGGAAGCGCGACCTCCGCGAAAACCTCATCACCAAACCGCCAGGCAGCCGTCAGCCCCTGGAAAGCGTCACCGTACGCAAGTCCGACCTCGGCCAGCGACCCGTACAGACCATCGGTCTCCACAGGCTCGGCGCCCACCGGAGGCCACACCGAAAGGTCACCGTCGGCGTCCTCGGCGGGACGCGCGGTGGAGGAGAGCTCACCCGTGCAGTGCCGGACCCAGGGCGCGCCCTCGTCGGCGTCCTCCATGCGGGAGAAAAGGGTGACCGTACGCCGCCCTTGGCTGTCCGCCTCCGCGACCACGACGCGCACCTGCACCCCACCGTCGTCGGGCAGAACGAGCGGAGCTTCGAGACTCAACTCGTCGAGGGTGTCGCAGCCCGCCTCGTCACCGGCCCGGACCGCCAACTCCACCAGCGCCGCCCCCGGAACCACCACCCTGCCGAGCACCCGGTGACCGGCGAACAAGGGATGCGAGCGCAGCGACAGCCGGCCCGTGAAGAGAAAGCCATCGGAGTCCGGCAGGGCAACCGCAGCACTGAGCAGCGGGTGATCGGCCGAGTCCACGCCTGCCGATTCGGCATCGGCCGGAGCGCCGGTTTCGTGAATCCAGTAGGGCTGGTACTGGAAGGCGTAGGTGGGCAGGTCGACGCGGGTGGTATCGGTGTGGGTGAAGAACGCGGTGCGATCGGTGACCGCGTCCTGTGCCAGGAGATGCGCGAGCGCGGTCACCGCGGTGTGGGGTTCGGGACGGTCGCGACGGAGGACCGGGACGGCGATGGTGGTGCTGTCATCGGGCAGGATCTGCTGGATCATGGCGGTGAGTACGCCGTCGGGGCCGAGTTCGAGGAATACCGAGGCGCCCTCGGCCTTCAGGGTGTGCACGGCGTCGGTGAAACGAACCGTTTCGCGGACGTGCCTGACCCAGTAGTCCGGTGTGCATGCCTCGTCCGTGACGAGGGTTCCGGTGAGCGCGGAGACGAAACCGATCTGGGGCGGGGCGAACGACACGTCCGCGATGGCCGTGCGGAAGTCCTCCAGCATCGGGTCCATCAACGGCGAGTGGAACGCGTGACTGACCCGCAGTTCCTTGGTGCGGACACCGGATGACTGGAATTGCCCGGTCACCTCGGCCACGGCTTCCTGGGTGCCGGAGACGACAACGGCCTGGAGACCGTTGACGGCCGCGATGGCCGCCCCGTCCACCAACAGAGGCGCCACCTGATCCACGCCCGCCTCAACGGCGACCATGGCGCCGCCCTCGGGCAGGGCGTTCATGAGCCGGCCCCGCGCGGCAACCAGCAGAGCGGCATCACGCAGCGACAAGACGCCCGCCACATGCGCGGCGGCGATCTCGCCGACGGAGTGGCCGGCCACGAAGGCGGGCCGGATGCCCCAGGACTCGACCAGACGGAAAAGCGCAACCTCAACCGCGAACAACGCGGGCTGAGTGAACACCGTCCGGTCCAGCAGCTCACCCCCCTCGAACACCACCTCCCGCAAGCTCCGCCCGAGCAGAGCGTCCAGCTCCGCGCACACAGCCTCGAAAGCCTCGGCGAACACAGGGAAAGCCGCATACAGCTCACGGCCCATCCCCAGCCGCTGACTGCCCTGACCCGTGAACACCACCGCCAGCTCACGCCCAGCAGCAGCCACCCCCCGCGCCACACCAGGAGAACGCCGCTCCCCCGCAACCGCGTCAAGACCGTCCAGCAACCCCGCACGATCCTCCGCGACCACCACCGCCCGATGCTCAAGCACCGATCGGCCCATCAACGAATACGCGACATCCGCCGCACGCAGTCCAGGCCGCTGCTCGACAAACTCCAGCAGCCGCGCAGCCTGAGCCCGCAACGCCTCCACCGACCGCGCCGAGAGCACCCACGGCACCAGACCACCATCCACCGCCACCGACCCGGACTCGGATTCGGGATCGAGATCTGGAGCGGGAATGGGATTGGCGGTGTCCGGTGCCTGTTCGAGGATGACGTGGGCGTTGGTGCCGCTGATGCCGAAGGAGGAGATGCCCGCTCGGCGGGGCTGCTCCGTCTGCGGCCAGGACTGTTCCTCGGTGAGGAGCTGGACGGCTCCCGTGGTCCAGTCGATCTGGGACGAGGGCGTGTCCACGTGCAGGGTGCGCGGAAGGGTCCCGTGGCGAAGCGCCATGACCATCTTGATGATGCCCGCCACGCCCGCGGCGGCCTGCGTGTGGCCGATGTTGGACTTGATCGAGCCCAGCCACAGGGGACGGTCCTCGGGACGGTCCTGGCCGTACGTGGCGAGGAGTGCCTGCGCCTCGATCGGGTCGCCCAGCTTGGTACCGGTGCCGTGGGCCTCGACCGCGTCCACGTCCGACGTCGTCAGGCCGGCGCTCTGCAGAGCCTGGTGGATCACCCGCTGCTGGGACGGGCCGTTGGGGGCGGTCAGGCCGTTGCTGGCACCGTCCTGATTGACGGCCGAGCCGCGTACGACCGCCAGGACGCGATGGCCATTGCGTACCGCGTCCGACAGCCGCTCCACGAGCAGCATGCCCACGCCCTCGCCCCAGCCGGTGCCGTCGGCGGTGTCGGCGAAGGACTTGCACCGGCCATCGGGCGCAAGGCCGCGCTGCCGACTGAAGTCGATGAAGGTGTCGGGAGTCGACATGATCGCGACGCCGCCGGCGAGCGCCAGCGTGCATTCGCCGCGCCGCAGCGCCTGCACCGCCAGGTGCAGCGCCACCAGGGACGAGGAGCACGCGGTGTCCACCGTCACCGCGGGCCCCTCCAGGCCGAAGAGGTACGACACACGCCCCGAGGCAACGCTGCCCGCGCCCGCCGTTCCGCGGAATCCCTCCAGGCCGTCCGGGATGGAGGTCAGCCGGGAGAGGTAGTCGTGATACATCAGGCCGGTGAAGACGCCGGTACGGGTGCCGCGGGCCTGCTGCGGGTCGATGCCCGCGTCCTCGAAGGACTCCCACGCGGTCTCCAGGAGCAGCCGCTGCTGCGGGTCCATCGCCAGTGCCTCACGCGGCGAGATCCCGAAGAAGTCCGCGTCGAAGTCCGCCGCGCCATGCAGGAATCCGCCCTCGGTGGCGTACGACGTGCCGCGGTGATCCGGGTCCTCGTCGAAGAGGGTGCCGAGGTCCCAGCCGCGGTCCGTCGGGAAACCCGAGACCCCGTCCGTGCCGGAGGCCACGAGCCGCCACAGGTCCTCCGGGGATGCGACCCCGCCCGGGTAACGGCAGCTCATCCCCACGATCGCGATCGGCTCGTCCTCCGCCACCGCGACGAGTGAACTCCCCGTGGTGCCGTCAGCGTCCGTCTGAGCGCCGACGAGCTCGCTCCGCAGGAACTCGGCCAGGACTGCCGGAGTCGGGTAATCGAAGACCACGGTCGCGGACAGCCGAAGGCCGGTCTCCTTCATCAGCGCGCCACGGAACTCGACGGCTGTGAGCGAGTCGAAGCCCAGCTCACGGAACGCGCGACTCGGCTCCACACTCGCCGTGCCGGTGTGCCCGAGAACGGCGGCGGCCTGCGTACTGATCAGGCCGAGAAGCATCCGCTGTTGCTCGGCCGGCTCCAGCCCCGTCAGCCGGTCGGCGAGGGAGGAGCCGCCCTGTCCTGTGTGCGCGGTGGTGCCGGTGGTGGGGCGGCGGTGGGACGTGGTGATCAGTGCGCGCAGGAGTGGGAGGACGCGGTCACGCTTGCGGAGCGTGGCCAGGTCGAGCGGGACGGGAACGAGCAGGGCCCGGTCGGTCCGAAGAGCGGTATCGAAGAGAGTGAGGCCGTGGGCGGGGGTGAGGGTTCGGATGCCGGAGCGCTCGATACGGCCGAGGTCGGCCTCCCCCAGCTCACCGCCCATTCCGCCCGTGCCTTCCCACAGTCCCCAGGCCAG
>NZ_JBEOUD010000090.1:0-9568 GCF_040303865.1 Streptomyces sp. NPDC094034
GTACGTCCAGTACATGGGCGATCCTCCGCCTTGCGATGCACGGCACCAGACGCCGCGGGCTTATCCGCGAAGATCGACCGGACAGGACCTAGGCCATCGGCCCTGGTCGGAGCCGATCCCGCGACCGATACCGGCCGCCCCGCCCGCCGGTACGGTGAAGCCATGAGCCATCGACCACGCTCCGGCCTCGCGGCCGTGAGCACCGCCCTCCTCGCGATGAGCAGGCATCTGGAGGTGCACGACGTCCTCAAGACGATCGTCGCCTCGGCCCGTGAACTGCTCGACGCCGAGTACGCGGCGCTCGGTGTGCCGGACGATCACGGCGGCTTCGCCCAGTTCGTCGTGGACGGCGTCAGCGATGAGCAGTGGAAGGCGATCGGCCCGTTGCCGCGCCAGCACGGAATCCTCGCCGCGATGCTCCACGAGGAGAAGGCCGAGCGGCTCGCCGACGTACGCAGGGATCCGCGCTTCGAGGGCTGGCCCGCCGCCCACCCCGAGATGTCGGACTTCCTCGGACTTCCGGTCAGGGACGGCGACGAGACCATCGCCGCGCTCTTCCTCGCCAACAAGCGCTGCCCCAAAGAGGAGGGCCGCTGTGGGTTCACCGAGGAGGACGAGGAACTTCTCTCGATCCTCGCCCAGCACGCCGCGATCGCCCTCACCAACGCCCGTCTTTACGAGCGCAGCCGCGAGCTGACCATCGCCGAGGAGCGCTCGCGCCTCGCCCATGAGCTGCACGACGCCGTCAGCCAGAAGCTCTTCTCGCTGCGGCTGACGGCTCAGGCGGCGGCGGCCCTGGTCGACCGCGATCCGGACCGGGCCAAGGGCGAACTCCAGCAGGTCGCCGCCCTCGCCGCCGAGGCCGCCGACGAGCTGCGCGCCGCGGTCGTCGAGCTGCGCCCCGCCGCCCTCGACGAGGACGGCCTGGTCAATACGCTCCGTACCCAGATCCAGGTCCTCGACCGGGCCCACTCCGCCCGGGTGACCTTCGACACCTGCGGGATACGGGCGCTGCCTGCCGCCCAGGAGGAGGCGCTGCTCCGGGTGGCGCAGGAGGCCCTGCACAACGCGCTGCGCCACTCCGGCGGCGACCGCGTGGACGTCACCCTCGCCCGCCGGGGCCAGGGCGCGCTCCTCGGTATCACCGACAACGGCAGGGGCTTCGAACCCCGCGCGGTGCGCCGGGCCGGCCGCCATCTGGGGCTGGTCTCGATGCGCGACCGGGCGAGCGGTGTGGGCGGCAGGCTCAGGGTGATATCGGCGCCCGGCCAGGGCACCACGATCGAGATGGAGGTGCCCGGTGGTTGACAAGGACAGGGGCGGCGCGGAGCGCTTCGCCGGACGGGCGGCGGTGGGTGACGGGCGGGCTGTCCGTGTGCTGCTGGTGGACGATCACCAGGTCGTCAGGCGCGGACTACGGACGTTCCTGGAGATCCAGGACGACATCGAGGTCGTGGGCGAGGCGTCCGACGGCGCCGAGGGGATCGCCCGCGCCGAGGAACTGCGCCCCGATGTCGTGCTGATGGACATCAAGATGCCGGGCACCGACGGTATCGAGGCGCTGCGCACGCTCCGTGAGCTGGACAACCCGGCCAGGGTTCTGATCGTCACCAGCTTCACCGAACAGCGCACGGTGGTCCCCGCGCTGCGCGCCGGTGCCTCCGGTTACGTGTACAAGGACATCGATCCCGAGGCGCTGGCCGGTGCGATCCGTTCGGTGCACGCCGGGCATGTGCTGCTCCAGCCGGAGGTCGCGGGAGCGCTGCTGGCCCAGGACGAGCCGGGCAGCGGCCAGGGCAGGGGCACATCCCTCACCGAACGCGAGCGCGAGGTGCTGGGCCTGATCGCCGACGGTCGCTCCAACCGGGAGATCGCCCGCGCGCTGGTGCTCTCCGAGAAGACCGTCAAGACACATGTCTCGAACATCCTGATGAAGCTGGACCTCTCGGACCGTACGCAGGCGGCCCTGTGGGCCGTGCGACATGGAGTGACGGGCTGAGAGCACACACGGGGATACGAATCGGATGATCGCACTCCGGTCTGAGTATTCATACCGTCGGGTGTATGTCACCCACACGGCGCATCCTGATCGTCCTTCGCGCGTTCTTCATGGCGTGCGGCGGCGTACCGCCGCTGTTGTTGATCACACGATTAAGGAACATCCCATGAAGGTTGCCAAGAAGGCCGCTCTGGTCATCGTCACCGCGGGTCTCGCGGCGGGTGCCACCGCCGGAGCCGCGTCCGCCACCGAGGGTGGCGCCCACGCCAACGGCGTGGCGCAGCACTCCCCGGGTGTCGGCTCCGGCAACGCGGTCCAGGTCCCGGTGCACATCCCGGTGAACCTCACCGGCAACACCGTGAACGTGATCGGCCTGCTCAACCCGGCGCTGGGCAACGCCTCGGTCAACCACTGACGCAGCGCGTTACGTGCCGCCGAGGCCCGGTGACTCCCTGGCGGGTGGGTACCGGCGCCTCGGCGGCCTTGTGCCGCCCCCTCACCACCCGGGTGCGCCTCAAGACCCCGGTGCGCCGGTTCCGCACGCTCCCGGTTCCGCACGCCCCCGGTTCCGCACGACCCCGGTTCCGCACGACCCCGGGACCTCAGGAAACGGGCGGCATGCCCCGCTCCCGCTCCTCGACATACGCGTTGTAGGACGCCACGAGCGCCCGTCGCGCGCACCGCTCCACCGGCCGCAGGGCCTCACCACGCGCCGCCATCTCCGACGCGCTCACCGCGCCGCCGTGGCCGTGCTCGTACGCCAGTGAGACCAGCAGCGCGATCCGCTGCGCCAGTTCGAGCACCCGTACGGCGCGCGGCGGATAGCCGGGCGCCAGCACCTCGCGCCCACGCTCCGACCGTGCCCGGTACGCGTCGAGCGCCGCCTCGGCCACCGGCCCCGAGGCCGCCACATCCAGCCGGGAGAGCACGTCCGTCGCCTCCCGCAGCGCCTCCGCCAGTTCGCGCTCCGCCTCGCCCAGCGAGGGCACGTCCGCCGGCGGTGCCTCCCGTACCGGCAGACAGTGCCACACGACCTCGACATGCTGGTCCCCGTCCGGGCCCACCGCGGAGACCTCGGGGATCAGTCCGTACGGCGCCCCGGCGGCGATCACGGCCTCCTCGGCCTCCAGCGCGCGGGCATTGAACTCCGGCGGGCCGCTGAGCCCCAGCGGATGGCCCGACGCGGGCAGCGCGATCCGGTACCCGGTCACCCCGAGCGCCCGCAGCCGGCCCAGCGCCAGCGTGAGCCCGACAGGACCGGCCTCACCGGGCAGCCCTTCCACCCGGTGCACGGCGTCGGCGCCCACCACGGCGGTCACAGCGTCATCCGGCGATACAAACCCGGCCAAAAGGGCATTTCCCCATGCGGCCAGCAGTCCTGAGCGTGGTTGCGAAAGCATGGCACCAGCGTAGGGAACGGACCTCACGGCCGGACCCCCCGATGGGTGGCGTAGGTTTTCCTTGGGTGACGCGCCTACAGGCGTACCTGAAACCTCAAGACGATTGCATGGGGAGACAACGCGCTCATGAGCGATGTACTGGAGCTGGTGGACGTATCCGTGGTCCGCGACGGACGCGCTCTGGTGGACGATGTCTCCTGGTCGGTCAAGGAGGGGGAGCGCTGGGTGATCCTCGGCCCCAACGGCGCCGGCAAGACCACCTTGCTCAATCTCGCCTCCAGCTATCTCTTCCCGACCTCGGGCAAGGTACGGATCCTCGGCGAGCGGCTCGGCAAGGTCGACGTCTTCGAGCTCCGCCCCCGTATCGGCGTGGCGGGCATCGCCATGGCCGAGAAGCTGCCCAAGCGCCAGACGGTCCTGGAGACCGTTCTCACCGCCGCGTACGGCATGACCGCGACCTGGCACGAGGACTACGACGAGGTCGACGAGCAGCGCGCCCGCGCCTTCCTCGACCGCCTCGGCATGACCGAGTACCTGGACCGCAAGTTCGGCACGCTCTCCGAGGGCGAGCGCAAGCGCACCCTGATCGCCCGCGCGATGATGACCGACCCCGAACTGCTGCTCCTGGACGAGCCCGCGGCCGGTCTCGACCTCGGCGGCCGCGAGGACCTGGTACGCAGACTCGGCCGCCTCGCCCGCGATCCGTACGCCCCTTCCATGATCATGGTCACCCACCATGTCGAGGAGATCGCGCCGGGCTTCACCCATGTCCTCATGATCCGTCAGGGCAAGGTGCTCGCCGCCGGCCCCGTGGAGACCGAACTCACCTCGCGCAACCTCTCGCACTGCTTCGGTCTCCCGCTCGTCATCGAGCGCCACGGCGACCGCTGGACCGCGCAGGGCCTGCCCCTCGGCTGACGTCCGGCCGGTCAACGGCCCTCAGCTGACCGGATATCACCCCTGTCGGGACAGGGACCCCCGCCCCTACCATGACCATGTGGAAATCGACGCATGGGTGTGGTGGCTGATCGGCGCTGTCGGACTGGGCATTCCGCTCGTCATAACGGCGATGCCCGAATTCGGCATGTTCTCGGCCGGAGCGGTCGCCGGAGCCGTCACCGCGGCGCTCGGCGGCGGAATCGTGGCCCAAGTCCTCGTATTTGTCGTAGTGTCCATCGCCCTCGTCGCCGTCGTACGTCCCTACGCGGCCCGCCAACGCGGCGCGAGCCCGGGCTCGGCCACCGGCATCGACGCGCTGAAGGGCCGTCAAGCCGTCGTACTGGAACGGGTGGACGGCAGAGGTGGCCGAATCAAGCTGGCCGGTGAGGTGTGGTCGGCCCGCACCTACGACGAGCGAGCCGCCTTCGAACCCGGTGAACAGGTCGATGTCGTCGAGATCGACGGTGCCACAGCCGTGGTGATGTGAGCCAACCCGGCCGAATGGTAAGCACATACGCCCGCGGTCTGAGAAAATCGATCATCAGAACATCCGGCAGCGAAGGGCCCGAGGAACGCGATGCCATCGATCATCATCGTCCTGGTCATCCTGGTGGTGCTTGTATTCATCGCACTGATCAAGACGATCCAGGTCATCCCACAGGCGAGCGCCGCCATCGTGGAGCGGTTCGGCCGCTACACACGAACTCTCAACGCGGGCCTGAACATTGTCGTCCCGTTCATCGACTCGATCCGTAACCGGATCGACCTCCGTGAACAGGTCGTCCCCTTCCCGCCCCAACCGGTGATCACCCAGGACAACCTGGTCGTCAACATCGACACCGTCATCTACTACCAGGTGACCGACGCCCGCGCCGCGACCTACGAAGTCGCCAGCTATATCCAGGCGATCGAGCAGCTCACCGTCACCACCCTGCGCAACATCATCGGTGGCATGGACCTGGAGCGGACCCTCACCTCCCGCGAGGAGATCAACGCGGCGCTGCGCGGCGTCCTCGACGAGGCCACCGGCAAGTGGGGCATCCGCGTCAACCGCGTCGAGCTGAAGGCGATCGAGCCACCGACCTCCATCCAGGACTCGATGGAGAAGCAGATGCGCGCCGACCGTGACAAGCGCGCCGCGATCCTCACCGCGGAGGGCATCCGCCAGTCGCAGATCCTCACCGCCGAGGGCGAGAAGCAGTCCGCGATCCTGCGCGCCGAAGGTGAGGCCAAGGCCGCCGCCCTGCGCGCCGAGGGTGAGGCCCAGGCGATCCGTACGGTCTTCGAGTCGATCCACGCGGGCGACCCCGACCAGAAGCTGCTCTCGTACCAGTACCTCCAGATGCTCCCCAAGATCGCCGAGGGAGACGCCAACAAGCTCTGGATCGTGCCCAGCGAGATCGGCGACGCACTCAAGGGACTCAGCGGCGCCTTCGGCAACCTGGGCGGTGGCATGCCGGGCTTCGACACCGGCAAGGAGCGCAGGCAGGACCCCCCGCTGGACTGAGCGCCCGACCCCTCCTGCATGATCGGTGCATCCAGCACCGATCACCGGAGGGCCCCGCACCGTGACCACCTGGGAGATGCTCGCCGTATTCGTCGCGGGCATCAGTGCCGGAACCATCAACACCATTGTCGGTTCCGGCACGCTGATCACTTTCCCCGTCCTGCTCGCCACCGGCCTCCCGCCGGTCACCGCCACCGTCTCCAACGCCCTTGGCCTGATACCCGGTGCCATCAGCGGAGCCATCGGTTACCGCGCCGAACTCACCGGCCAGCGCCGCCGCGTACTGCGCCTGAGCGCCGCCGCGCTCGTCGGCGGGCTGGGCGGGGCCGCTCTGCTGCTGGCACTGCCGTCGACGGCCTTCGAGACGATCGTGCCCGTCCTGGTCACCCTCGCTCTCGTCCTGATCATCCTCCAGCCCCGGCTGGCCAGGGCCGTCCAGGCCCGCCGTGCCCGGAAGGGCACCAGCGCCCGCCCCAGCGGCGGCCCGCTCCTGTTCACCGGAATACTGCTCGCCAGCGTCTACGGCGGCTACTTCACCGCGGCCCAGGGCATCATCTACCTCTCCCTGATGGGCATGCTGCTCGACGACACCATGCAGCGGCTGAACGCGGTCAAGAACATCCTCGCCGCCGTCGTCAACACCGTCGCCGCGCTCTTCTTCCTCTTCGTCGCGGAATTCGACTGGACAGCGGTCGTCCTCATCGCCGTCGGCTCGGCGATCGGCGGCCAGCTCGGGGCCAAGGTCGGCCGCAAACTGCCCCCCGCGGCGCTGCGCTGGCTGGTCGTGGCGGTCGGCGTGGTCGCCATCGTCCAGCTGCTCGTCCGCCGATACGGCTGACAGGCGCGCACGGACCGCCCGGGGCCTCCACGAGGCCGCGGACAGCCGGAAGCCCGCTCCCCGTGGGGCAGCGGGCTTCCTCCGACACGCGCTCTCACGCTCTCACGCGTTACGCGGCGGACGGCACCGAGACCAGCCAGTGCGGCAGCTCCGAACGCTCACCGGCCCTCAGCGACAGCAGCATGGCATCCGCCGGGGACGGCACGAACGGCTGGTACAGCAGCGGCATCCCCGCCTGCTCCGGCGTACGGTCGGCCTTGCGGTGGTTGTCCTCGGCGCAGGAAGCGACCGTATTCAGCCAGCTGTCCGAACCACCCCGGGAGCGCGGCACCACATGGTCCACCGTCGTCGCGCGCCTGCCGCAGTACGCGCACCGATGCTGGTCCCTGACCAGCACCCCCCGCCTCGACCACGGAGCCTGTCTTCGGAACGGCACCCGCACATAACGGCAGAGCCTGATCACCCGGGGCACCGGCAACTCCACCGCGGCCGCACGCACACGGAGATCGGGATGAGCGTGCTCGACAACGGCCTTGTCCTGGAGCACCAGCACCACCGCACGGTTGAGTGTCACCGTCGACAGCGGCTCGAAGCTCGCATTCAGTACCAGCGTGTCCCGCATCCCGCCCACCTCCCGTGTGCCGGCCCGAGCCCCATCGGGAGGCGTCGGGCCTGGATCAACTCTGGCCGGGCACGCCGAGAGGGACAACACAATAAAAAATGCCCTGCTCTGATCTCTCCAAGACCAGGGCAGGGCAAACAAAAGGTAAACGGTCAAAGGGCGGCCGGGGCCGCGTACTCGCCTATGAGCTGCGCACGAGCCAGCGTATGGAACCGCGAATTGAAGCCCACGACCGCGGGCGACGCGTCGAACACCCCGGTGCCCGCGCCCACGGGAAGCTCCGTGACGTCTGAACCTCCGAACAGGCTGTCCTGCCTGGCCGCGTGGCCGCCTGGCCGCGTGGCCGCCGACCGCTCGCGGCGGTGCGGCCGCCTCGCGGGGCCGAGCCTAGAACCCGCGCTCAGAACCAGTTACGACGGCCACCGACCTCGGAGAGCCACTGGTTGAGATACGCGGACCAGTCGGTGCCCTGGAAGTCGTTGAGCCCCACCTGGAACGCCCGGAACGAGTCGCTGCCCTCGGTGAACAGACCCGGCTTCTTGTCCATCTCCAGGATCACGTCCATCTCGCGGTCGTCCGCGACGAAGGACAGCTCGACCTGGTTCAGGCCGCGGTACTGCTGCGGCGCGAAGAACTCGATCTCCTGGTAGAACGGCAGCCGCTGACGCGTCCCGCGGATGTGGCCGCGCTCCATGTCCGCGGACTTGAAACGGAAGCCCAGCCGGATGAAGGCGTCCAGGATCGCCTGCTGCGCCGGCAGCGGGTGGACATTGATCGGGTCCAGATCGCCGGAATCCAGCGCTCGCGCGATCTCCAGCTCCGTAGTCACACCGATGTTCATCCCGCGCAGGGACTGACCGTCGATCGTCGTGATCGGGGTCTCCCAGGGGATCTCCAGACCGAACGGCACCACATGAACGGCCCCGGCCTGCACCTCGAAGGCGCCGCCGATGTTCTGCTTGGTGAACTCGATGTTCTGCTTGGTCTCCTGGTCGCCACCCTCGACCTCGACGCGCGCCTGGAGCCCGACGTTGAGCCCCTCGATCCGCTGATTCACGGACCCGCCCTGGAGCCGTACCTCACCCTGGACGACCCCGCCGGGGACGACGTTCAGCTCGGTCAGCTCCGTCTCGACGGAGGCGCCACCGGCGCCCAGACTCGCGAGCAGCTTCTTGAACCCCATGTTCACTCCTTCTAGTCCTGACCACTACATACGCGCCTCGACGGTATTCGGTTCCCCGGTAGGCTCATACGCCATGACGGAGAGCCCCGACCGCAGGCCGCTGCCCCGCGACTTCTTCGACCGGCCGGTCCTTGAGGTCGCACCGGACCTCCTGGGCCGAACGCTGATGCGGGACACGGACGACGGTCCCATCGAACTCCGGCTGACTGAAGTAGAGGCGTACGCCGGTGCGGTCGACCCGGGCTCGCACGCTTTCCGCGGCCGCACCGCCCGCAACGAGGTGATGTTCGGCCCGCCCGGTCACGCGTATGTCTACTTCACCTACGGGATGTGGCACTGCCTCAACCTGGTGTGCGGCCCCGTGGGCACGGCGAGCGGGGTCCTGCTACGGGCCGGTGAGATCGGCGTGGGCGCCGAACTGGCCCGCAAACGTCGATTCTCGGCCCGTCACGACAGGGAACTGGCCAAAGGTCCGGCCCGCCTGGCCACCGCCCTCGATGTCGACCGAGCCCTGAACGGAGCGGACGTCTGCGCCGGCCCCGACGCCCCCCTGTCGATACTCACCGGTACCCCTGTCCCGACTGACCAGGTCCGCAGTGGCCCACGCACCGGAGTGGGCGGCGACGGCGCGATCCACCCCTGGCGCTTCTGGATCGACGGCGACCCCTCGGTGAGCCCCTATCGCGCTCACGCACCACGTAAACGTCGAACTTGACTCGTGCTGTTCATCCGCCTAACGTAGCCCGAGCCGCTTTCAACGGGTCCTGCTGTTCAGCAGTCCCCGAGGCGGCCACCCACTACTTTCGACGACACCCTGACGGGTACGGATTTCGGCATGCCAAAATCCGGACTCAATCGCTCGATTATGAGCGGGGCAGGGATCCGGTTAAAGTAGTGAACAGCCGAAAGGCAAAAGGCCAATCCAAAGGCCATCGGAATTCTTGAGGCGGAACATGCCGAAAGAGTCTGATAGAGTCGGAAACGTAAGACCGAAGGGAAAAGCCCGGAGGAAAGCCCGAGAGGGTGAGTACAAAGGAAGCGTCCGTTCCTTGAGAACTCAACAGCGTGCCAAAAGTCAAC
>NZ_JBEOUD010000091.1:0-9128 GCF_040303865.1 Streptomyces sp. NPDC094034
GACAGGATCAACTCGGCCTTCGGCCGCCCAGTACGCGCCACCCCACAACCCTACACATCTGAACAGAATTCCAGACTCAGAAGACTAGGGCGTGTGTCGGAAGTGCTCTAGGTTGGCTGGTGTGAGTGCGCGGGGGCGGGGTTACCGATATGTCGGACCGGTCGAGTTGAAGGCTGCGGTCCGGCCTGGCAGCGACGGGTGCCGGATCAGCTCGGCGGCTGAATTCGGCGACTGGATCGCTGGGCGATCGGCGGCGGAGCTGGCCGAGCAGTTCACCTTCGTGGTGGGCACGGACGGCGCGCTTCGGCTTGCGCCGCGACGGGGCGAGCACGTTGCCTGTGCCGGCGGAGCCATGGTCTTGAGTGCCGGCGAGATCGGTTTCGTGCGCGAGGCGGACCGGTGGGCCGTGAGCGAGGTCAGCAACCAGTCAACCGGATATTGCCCCGACATCGACTCCTGGTCGGAAGTCGCTCGTGCGCTGGACGATGTAGGGCTCGAACGACCCTCCGGCTTCACCCATGAAGTGGTGTTCCGCCGGTGTCCTGGCTGCCAGGAGCAGAACATCGTGCGCGAGGACGACTTCGTCTGTGTCTTCTGCGGCAGCGATCTGCCGGAGACGTGGAACGTGGATCCCACCGTGTGATGGCCGAGGCTCACAGCCACGCGTTGACGGCGGCGACGAGGACGGTCGCCTCGTAGCGGACGGCGAGCTCGTCGTATCGCGTGGCGACAGCGCGGTTCCTTTTGATGCGGTTGATCCCGCACTCCACCCCATGACGCTCGCGGTAATCGACCGGGGCAAAGCGCGGTGGCCGGCTACTGCGGGAGTCGAGCTTTCTGCGGTTGTGCACCTGGTCAGCCTTGTTTGGGATGGTGCAGCGGATTCCGCGCGGACCCGGTTGGGGCGGACGCGTGGCCGGCCCGGCCCGATGCGGGGCACGCGGACCTTCCCCGGTACAGATTCGAACTGCGGCCAGTCGCCGCGCTGCCCGACCGTGACCAGGATCGGCATGGCCCTCAGGCCCTGCTCGACGGCCAGGCGCAGCTTGGTCGTGAACCCGCCGCGCGAGCGTCCCAGTCCATGATCACGGGGCTCGGCAAAGACACCGCCCGGTGGTTCCTTCTGCGGATCACCCTGCTTGCGGGCCCCTGTCGCATGCTGATGAGCGCGGCACACGGTGGAATCGACACTCAGGTCCCACTTGATCGCGCCTTTCGCGTCAATCAGGGACTGGAGCCGCGTGAGGATGCGGTGCCAGATGCCGTCCCGCTGCTTCCGACGGAACAGGTCGTAGACCCGGCTCCACGGCCCGTATTCGGGCACGTCCCGCCACGGAACACCGGTCCGGACCCGGAACCGTATGCCGTCGATCAGCCGCCGCCGAGGCCAGACGGGCGGCCGCCCCGCCTTCGCGCCCTTCGGCAACAACGGCTCAGGCGTTGCCCGCTGCTCGTCCGTGAGATCTCCCTTACCCATGAACCGTGATCATTCACAGCCCAAGATCCACTTTCGATACACGGCCTAGGCGCGATGACCAGAGCGCCATAGATGACATAGGATGCCAAGATTGGCACACGAGTGACACGGGGTGTGATGAGCGAGAGCTACGAGTTGTTCGCCAGCCCAGAGCCTGCAGACGCGGGCATCAAGCGGCGCACGAGCGGCCACCGCGCGAGCCTGGAGGTGGCTGCGGTGGCCCTAGCGGCTTTGGTGGCATCACTAAGCCAGTCGCTTCTGCTGCCAGTGCTGCCCCAACTGCAAGAACGTTACGGCCCAGACTCCGTGTGGCTGCTGACGGCGACCCTCCTAGTCGCGATCATCGCGGTGCCCGTGATGGGACGCCTGGGCGACCTCTACGGGATACGTAGGATGCTCCTGGCCGCTCTGATTTTGTTGACGGTCGGTTGCCTCGTTGACGCGGTCACCGACAGCCTGCCGGTACTGATCTTCGGCCGGGCCTGCCAGGGCGCGGCTATGGCGGTGATTCCGCTGGGGATCAGTCTGCTGGCCGCCCTGCTGCCGGCGCAGAGGGCTGGTTCGGCTGTCGCCGTGGTCAGTGCCTTGCTGGGTGTCGGCAGCTCTCTCGGTCTGCCGCTGGGCGGCCTGGTCGCCGAGAGTTGGGACTGGCAGTGCCTGATGTGGATCAGTTTTTCCCTGGGGCTGGTCTCGTTCACGGGCATCGTCCTGCTGGTGCGCGAGTCACACCAGCCCATTGTCGGCCGTGTCGACCCTGTCGGCGGATTGCTTCTGGTCGCGGGCTTGCTGGCATTGGTACTGCCCCTGGAGCAGGCCCACGAATGGGGGTGGGGCTCCCTCCAGGTCTGGGGGCTGCTTGCCGCTTCCGCAGTGCTGCTGTTGTCCCTCGGCATCCTCGAGCTGCGTCAACGCGAACCGCTCGTCGACGTCCGGGCGCTGGCCCGCCGACCGATCTTGATGACCAACCTCGCCTCGATCTGCTTCGGATTCGCTCTGTTCGCCTCGTTCATCGGCACGACAACCTTCGTGGCCGTCGACCCGCATACCTTCCCCACCGGGCAGACCAGTTACGGCTTCGCGGCCACCCCGTTTCTCGCCGGGCTCACCCTGTTGCCCAGTGGGATCATGATGCTGCTGCTGGCCCCCGTAGCCACCCGGCTCATCCAGCGCCGCGGAGCCCCGCGAACGCTCGCCCTCGGCGCCCTGGTCGTCTCCATAGGCTGGGTCACGCGCATCGCGCTCACCAGCGAACTCTGGCAGGTCATCCTGGGCTCCACCGTCATCGGTGTCGGAACCGGCATCGGCTACACCGCCATGCCCACAATCATCAACACCCACACACTCCCGCACGAGATTGCGGCCGCCAACGGCCTCAACACTCTGTTCCGCAGTCTCGGCTCCACTCTGGCGACCGCGGTGAGCACCACGCTGCTCGCCAGCTTTTCCTTCCGCCTCACCAGCCAGGACATACCCACCCTCAGTGGTTACCGAGTTCTGTTCGCAGCCTGTGCGCTGGCCGCCCTGCTATCAGCCGTACTCGCCCTCTCCGTGCCCCGCCACGGCATTTCCCAAAGGAGCGCTTCCGCATGACGCACCCATCGCCACTCGCCCCCGCACGGACTCCCGCCGAGCTGCGAAAGCGGGTCGCTGGGACTGTCGTAGCCAAGACCGATGACGCCTATGAAGCCTGCCACCAGTCCATGGTCTTCCAACGCGCTACAGTCCGTCGGCATCCCGACGTGATAGTTCAGGCCTTGAACGTGAAAGACGTGCAGGAGGCCGTTCGGTACGCGGCGCACAATGGAATCAAGGTCACCACACGCTGCGGCGGCCACAGCTACTCCTCCTCGTTCTTGCGCGAAGACGGCATGCTCATCGATGTCAGTCATCTCGACGGAATCGAAGTCGACAAGGACACCAAGACCGCGATCGTCGACCCCGGTGTGTTCGGACGACGCCTGAATCAGCGACTAGCAGAGGAAGGGCTGGCGTTCCCCACCGCGCACGCCGGCATCGTGCCGCTCAGCGGCTTCCTGCTCGGCGGTGGTGTGGGGCTGAACGGACGCGCCTGGGCCCCGGGCGGAATCAGCACATTCGCCGTCACCGCTGTGGATATCGTGACCGCCGACGGGCAGTTGCGGCACGCCAGCCGCACCGAAAACCCGGATCTGTTCTGGGCCGTCCGCGGAGGCGGGCCAGGCCTGTTCGGCGTCGTGGTCAAGTTCCATCTCCAGTGCTTCGACGCTCCCGGGACGATCTGGACCGTGAACTACATGTTCCCCTCCGGTGAGCTGGACACAGTCATCGAGACGATGGTGCGCCTGGCCCCGCAACTGGAGAAGAACGTCAAAATCGGCCTCGGCATGACGCCCGCGCCAGCACATGCGCGTGATCGAATCCACCTTTCCGTGTACGCCTTCACGGCCGACGAGAAGGACGGACGGCGCCTAGTCGCACCCGTCAGCAATGACCCCATCATCACTCGCGCGTTGGAGCACACGCCGGGCCGCGAGATCAGCATCGACGACTACTACGCCGCCGACGACGACTACGCCGACACCTACCGGAACCCGCACATGATGGACACGATCTGGACCGAAGATCCTCACGCCGCCTTCCAGATCCTCAAGAAGCACATCGCGGAAAATCCATCGTCCGGTTCCTACCTATCGCTGCATTACCTGGGCAGCGACCCGCTGCCAGACTCGGCGTTCTCCAAGAAAGCCAGCTACTACATCGGCTACACCCAAGAGTGGAGCCATCCCGAACAAGAAGCAGCATGCCGGGACTACTCCGTGAAGGTCTTCAACGAACTCAAGCCCCTCGCCCACGGCAGCTACATCAACGAAATGGACCAGATCGGACGCGCGAGCGACATCCCCGACAGCTACTCCCCAGACGCGTGGGCCCGCCTGAGCACCCTGCGCCAACAGTGGGACCCGAAGAACGTCTTCCATGACTTTTACGGACGGGAGTAAGCACCCCAACCCATTTGTCGGATAACTCGCTACAGAACATGCGAGGCACGCGATGTGCCCACACGAGACGTGGGCTTGATCCATGGCCGGCCAATCGTCTTCCGGGCTTCCGCACAAGAACACGCATCACGGCAAGGGATACGTATGACAATTGTGGCACCCGATGACGCACCTGCCCCCCTGGATCGCCCCCTAAGGGGTGTGATCACCGTAGTTACTCTCGGCAGCATCATGTCGATCGTCGACGGGACGATCGTCAATGTCGCCATGGACGTCCTCACCCGCACATTCGAGGCCCCGCTGTCCACGATCCAGTGGGTTTCCACCGGTTATCTGCTCTCACTCGCCATGGTCGTTCCGTTGACCGGTTGGGCCGCCGACCGCTTCGGCACCAAACGACTCTACCTTTGGTCCATCGCCCTTTTCACTGTGTGTTCGGTCTTGGCCGGCCTGGCCTGGTCCGCACCATCGTTGATCATCTTCCGTGTGCTCCAAGGCCTGGGTGGCGGCATGATCGTGCCCGCCGGCATGACGATGATCACCCGGGCCGCCGGACCGTCCCGCCTCGCGCGCGTCATGAGCCTGGTCGGGGTGCCTATGCTGATCGGCCCGATCGCCGCGCCTATTCTCGGTGGCTGGTTCATTGAGTCGTTCTCCTGGAGATGGATCTTCTTCATCAACGCTCCCATTGGCGCCCTGGCGCTCGTTCTCGGCGCGCGGCTACTCCAGCGCGACAACGCCATGCGCGGCCAGCGACTCGACTGGGGCGGCGCAGTACTGTTGTCCCCAGGCCTGGCTTTGACTCTCTATGGCATCTCCGGCACCAACAACAGCACTGGATTCGCCGACGCCGCCTACCTGGTGCCGTTCATCACCGGACTCGTGCTACTCGTCCTGTTCGTCACCCACGCCCAGCGTGCTCAATCACCTCTGATCGACGTGCGCTTGTTTGGTCGTGGCGCGATGACCGCCTCAACCATCACGAGCTTCCTGCAGTCCGTCCCGTTCATGGGAATGATGTTCCTGTTGCCACTCTATTACCAGCTTGTTCGCGGCGAGAACTCGCTGAGCACTGGCTTACTCATCAGTCCACTGGGAATTGGAGCCGCCGTCTCTATGCTTGCAGTCGGCCGATTCTCATCCCGCATAGCTGCGGGGAGCACCGTATGCATCGGCATGATCCCCTTCCTTGCCGGCTTGGTAGGGCTGGCCTTCATCGGCCCTAGCACGCCCTTGTGGTTCGTCGTTGCCTGCACGCTGATCGTCGGCATCGGTGCGGGGGCCACCCAGGTCCCCACGATGACCGCCGCCCTCCAAACCTTGGCGCATCAGGACATCGCCCGCGCAAACACCGTGTTCAACATCCTTCAGCGCGCTGGCGGTTCCCTGGGCGTAACCGTTTTCTCGGTACTGCTGACCACTCACCTCGGCGCCGGCGGATCGCTCGATACGGCTCCCCGCGGTCCGGCAGTGGCCAGCGTTTTCGGGTACACCTTTTGGTGGGCGCTCGGGCTCTCCGTAGCCTCGGCGATCGCGTCCGTCTTCCTCCTCTCCTCCAAACCCAACAGCTCGAAAACGCGCCTGTGCCGTCGCTTGGATGGATGGAAACCGAAGCCGACCAGCCCTGAGACCGCTGGAGAACAACGGCCTGCGGCGTCCAGAACCCGCTCTCGTGACTTCCGAGGTTCGCAGCATGGTTGACGAATGTGAACTGCGAGGGCGTGATCGTCACAAACAGGGAACCTGGCATGTGCTGATGGCGGCAGATGGGGCGTCTGCACCGGCGGCGTCTCCAAGTCCGGAAGTTCCCTTCAACGCTGCGGAGCTACGCCAACCTCTGAAAACCACCCGCACTGCAAAGTCGCCGCGTTGTTCTGGGTGCCGGTGCTGACTGCGGGCCTTGTGGTCGTCTTGCGGGGAACCTCTGCAATCCTCCGAAGGACCGCACACACGTACTGCCGTGGTGGGAGATGCAGAACCACTTCAGGCACTGAGCTGCCGTCACCAACGATGGCGCCTACGCCATCGAGGAGTGGCTCGACCACTCCGGCTCCGGATTCACGTACACCGTCGAACTCACCGGCGCCGAGGAGGCCAGTTCCGACTGCCGGGTGGGTCCCGGCACTTCGAGGGCGACTTCCTCGGCGGCACTGTCGACCTGCACTACCGCTTCGCGCTGCACGGCGACCATCGAGCACCTGGTCGAGCCGTGACGCACTGGGAGGCGGCGTCCCGGGCATACCCAGCCGTCCCTGTCCCGCCCATACGGACATAACGCAACCCGCCGCGGCCCCGCCTCGGTGGTCGGCCTGGGCTGACCACCCGCTCCTTGTCGATGCTTACCGGGCCATCCCTGGCGAAGTCCGTGACCGACTGGCGATCAGCAGCATTGTCGACGAGTTGGCAGACGCCACCCTCGAAGCAGCGGCGTCCGGGAACTGTATCTCGCCGATCAAGAAGGGCCGTCCGTGGCAGTCACGTTCGCAGTCCGCCATTGGTTGCCGCAGGGGCTCTCCCGTCACGTTTCCTGCGTGCCGCAGGCCTCGTCGCCTAGGTTCTCCTTCGCCCAAGCGGTGAGGGCGTCGAGTGCGGGGATGAGCGCATGTCCGGAGGCTGTCAGCTTGTATCGCACGGAAATGGGCGGGCCGGGGTCGACCTGCCGGTCGATGAGCTTAGCGGCGGTGAGCGCGCCGAGACGGTCCGAGAGCATCGAATCGCTGATGCCGGCCACGCTGCGCTTGAGATCGGCGAAGCCCATGGGGCCCGGCATCAGAGTGCCGAGCAGGACCCCATTCCATCGCTTGCCCAGAAAGTCGAAGGCGCGCACCAGTGCGACATGGCACGCCTGCGGCTCCACGGTGCTGTCGACCTCACTCATGGTCACAGGGTAGCTCAACGACTCCAATACACCGTGTTACTCTTTTTTTCGAAGCACCTTCGAGAGATGAAGTGTCACGAAGTTAGGAGCATTCATGGGTGAGTCGATCAACCTGGAGAAGCTGGACCAGCGGTCTCGGGAGATCATCTTCACGAAGGCCCGCACAGCGAACAGCTTCGCGGACACGCCGGTGTCAGATGAGGAACTGCGCGACATCTGGGAGCTCACCCGGTGGACACCCACCTCGGCGAACGTCCAGCCCATGCGTGTGTTGTTCGTCCGTACCCCGGCGGGGAAGGAGCGGCTGGCCCCGCACATGGCTGAGGGCAACCGGGCGAAGACGGACTCGGCTCCGGCGGTGGCCATCGTGGCCTACGACAACGAATGGCACGAGGAGATCCCGAACGTCTTCCCGATCTTTCCGCAGATGCGCGACGACTATGTCGCGGACCTGGACGGCCGTCACAGCACGGGGCGGTTCTCGGCCGCCCTACAGGCAGGGGCGTTCATCCTCGCGGTGCGCGCCGCTGGCCTTGCCGCCGGCCCGATGGGTGGTTTCGACGGTCCGGGAATCGACGCCGAGTTCTTCGGTGGCACGAACTGGACCACGCTCATGGTGGTCAACATCGGCCACCCGGGTGAGGACCCGTGGTTCGAACGCCTGCCGCGGGTGGACGTCAACAAGGCCGTTGCCTGGGCCTGACGCTGTCCTCCGGCAGGGCTGACTCGTGTGACCATCGGAGGGGGCGCTGTCAGCTCTTCTCCCATTCTCACTGCGCCTGCGTGCCGGAACCTGTTGCGCATGTGACTATCGAAGGGAATCATGACCTCCCGCACCTCCTCCCTCCCCCTGATCGTCGGCGGCAAGGGCAAGACCGGAAGCCGTGTCGTGTCCCGCCTACGAGACCTCGGCAAGCACGTTCGTATCGGCTCACGCAGCGGGAATCCACCGTTCTCATGGGCGGACCAGAGCACGTGGGCGGCCGCGTTGGACGGCGTCGACCGGGTCTACGTCGTCCACCCGGACCTGGTCACCGCCGAGGCCATCGCCCAGGTCGATGCTTTCGCCACGGCCGCCGTCGAGAGGGGTGTCACTCGGCTGGTGCTGCTGAGTGGATACAGCGGCGAGGCCAACGACACCTTGTACCCGGTCGAGCAGGTGGTCGTCGATGCCGGCGCGGAGTGGACGATCGTGCGCCCGAGTTGGTTCAACCAGAACTTCAGCGAGGACTTCTTCATGGACTTCCTCGACGCCATCCGCGGCGCCGAGCTCGCCTACCCGTTCGGAGAAGTGAAGATCGCCTACGTCGACGCCGACGACATCGCCGCAGTGGCCACCGCCGCCCTCACCGAGGACGGGCACAACGGCAAGATCTACAACGTCACCGGTCCCGAATCGCTCAGCCTTCACGACGTGGCACGCGAGCTGTCCACAGCCACCGGCCAGCAGGTCGCGTACACCCCGCTCTCGGCGGGTGAGTACGCGGCCCGGTTGCGCGAACACGGAACACCACAGGAGATCATCGACGCAGTCACCAGCACCGCAGATCGCGCCGACGAATCCGTCGCACACGACGTGCGGGAAGTGCTCGGACGAGAGCCGATCTCCTTCACTCAGTTCGCCCGGGCCACTGCGGCCACCGGTATCTGGCAGCACTAGTCTTCTGAGCCTGGAATTCTGTTCAGATGTGTGGGGTGGTGGGTGGCGCGTACTGGGCGGCCGAAGGCCGAGTTGATCCTGTCGGACGAGGAACGGGATGCGCTGGAGGGATGGGTGCGGCGTCGTTCCACCCCG
>NZ_JBEOUD010000092.1:0-9015 GCF_040303865.1 Streptomyces sp. NPDC094034
GCGCTGGACCCACCGCCGCGACCGTCTCCCCTACACCTACCAGGCCATCGCCACCCTGGTGTCCGACCGCAATACCACCACCTGACGGGCGCCACAACCAGGGCAAGCACAACTCACCCGCTATCACGCACCAACTCGTTAGGAGTCATCTCATTTGGTGAGTCGGCGGTAGCAGATTAGAGTGCAGGCGATGGCGGCGAAGGCGAGGAAGTGCTCGGCCTTGCGTTCGTAGCGGCGGTGGAGTGTACAGCAGCCAGCGAGCCACGCCACGGACCGCTCCACGACACAGCGGTGACGGCCCAGGCGGGCGGAGGATTCAATGCCGCGTCGGGCCAGGCGGTGCGTGATACCCCGCGCACGGGGCCATTGCCGCAGGTGGCGGTAGTCGTACCCCTTGTCGCCGTGCAGCTTGCCGGGCTTGCGGCGGTGCGGCCCGCGTCGCGAGCGGATCGGCGGGATACCCCGCACGAGCGGCTCCAGGCCCTGACTGTCGTGCATGTTCGCACTCGATATACCGACTGACAATGGCAGACCGGTGCGCTCGGTGATCAAGTGGATCTTCGACCCGTACTTACCCCGGTCGACAGGATTCGGACCCGTCAGCTCCCCCTTTTCATCGCCCTCATGTTCACCGAGTCGATCGCGCACCGCGACCAGTCCAACTCGCCACGGGATCCGAGCTCGTCGAGCACCAGGCGGTGGAGCCTGGCCCACACCCGGGCCTTCGACCACTCGGTGAAACGCCGGTGAGCCGTCGCGCCGGACGGCCCGAACGACGCAGTCGGCAACTGCTGCCACGTGCAGCCCGAGGTCGCGCATGGCCCGCTCGATCCCGTCGTCGTCCACGTCGGCCGGCTTCGGGGCGAGGCTGGAGGAGTCGCGGAACTCACTCGGAGTCGCCGGTGCGGGAACTCGGGGGCCAGTGAGCCGGTGTCCAGTCTCCCTCCGGGTCGGTGGTCTGGCCGACTTCGATCAGATGGCCGTCAGGGTCGCGGATGTAGCAGCGGATCTCGTACGCGTGTTGTTTGGGCGGCGTCAGGAACTGGGCACCTCGGGCGCTCCACTCCTCGTACAAGGGGTAGATGTCCCTGACGCGGATATTGAGGAAACTGCTGACCCGGCCGGAATCGCGCGGCGCCTCCAGGGTGACCGAGGGCTTGTCGTCCGTCGGGCCTCCGCCGACGTTGATGATGATCCAGCTGTTGGCCAGTGCGACATAGGTCAGGCCTCCAGGGCCGGAGTAGGCCAGCCGGCCGCCGAGCACTTCGGTGTAGAAGCGTCGAGAGCGTTCGACATCGTCCGAGACGATGAAGTGGGCCAGCACAATTCCCTCTGGCGGTACCGGGAGATCGGCCATCTGGTGCCTCCACTTGTCGGTCTCATGCGCCGTTGATGATGTGCATTGACGGTAGGTTCCCCCTTCGAAGGGGCCGGCAATTTCACCGGCTCGCCCTCCTGGAAGATTCGCGGGCAGCTGTACACGGATGGCTCGCCGCTTAGTACTGCAGTCGTGCTTCTTCATTTGTCCTGGTCACAGGGCCCTTTTGGAGCCTAGTGGGGGTGACGCCCTGTCAGGTTGACGGTGGTTCGTGACTCACCCGATCGGGGTAGGTGCGGTGCTGGTAGTGGCAGAGGCGGGCGGTGGCCTGGTGGCGTCGGCGCCAGTGGAACCAGTGGAGTCGACGTGGGGGTGAGCGGCGCCGGGTTGTGGGGGGATGGGCAAGGTCCAAGAGCCGTCGGATTTCTGCCACGGTGAGGCGAACGAGGCTGCTCGAACCGTTTCTGCGGCCCCCCTTTCGAGGGCATGTGCCGTCATGGCCGCCAGGAACGCGTGCGCGAGCAAGGACAGGGTGATGTGGCGGTACCAGCCGACATAGCGACGGACTTCGTACTGGTCCAGGCCGCATTCGTTCTTCGCGGCCTGGAAGCACTCCTCGATGGCCCACCGGGCGCCAGCCACCCGAACCAGCTCGGAGACGTCGGCGTCCGCCGGTGCGAAGGCAAGGTAGTAGGCGATCTCCTCGGGCCGCGCCAGGCTGCGGCGGGCCAGCACCCAGCGGTAGTGGGTGGGACCTGCGCCGTCGACGCCGGGCAGCTTAACCGCGGCCCAATCGTAGGGCGTCGGCGCGGAACGGGTCCGCGCGGGTGGCGATCTGGTGGTCACGGGCGACGGCGAGTACGTAGCCGACCTTGCCGTTTCTCCAGGGCGGTGCGCATGTGCGGGTCGGCTCCGTAGACCTCGTCGCCGGCCACCCAGGATGTGCGGACGCCGGCATCCAGCGCGCGGGTGATCATACGGACTGCGAGGGCGGGTTTCGTGGCGAAGGCGAGGCTGTCGGGTATCCCGGCGGCCTGGCAGCGGGCCGTGTCCTCGGTCCACCAACGCGGAACATACGGTTCCCGGTCTGTCGCCGCATGCCCGAGCGGAGTCGAGTAGGCAAGGTAGACGGCGACCTGGGAGTTCTCGATGCGCCCGGCAGTGCCGGTGTACTGGCGCTGCACCCCCGCCGTGCCCATGCCCTTCCTCAGGTCGCCGGTCTCATCCACGACCAGCACCGCATCGTCGTGGTGCAGGTGCTCGACGACGAAGCCGCGGAGGTCATCGCGTACCGCGTCGGCATCCCACCTGGCCCTCGACAGCAGGTGTTGCGGACCGTACGGGTTCGCGTCGCCGGCCTGCTCGGCGAGTGTCCGGCAGTTCTTGCGCGGCGGGTCCGACAAGAGTCCGAGCACGAACGCCCGTGCCCGGCGCCGAGGTTCTACCCGGCTGAACCGTCCCGCGATACGGTCCATCAGGACCTCGAACGTTCTCTGCCAGCAGGCAGATCTATGCTGTGGCCTGCGGCCACCGACTGATCTTCTGTCTTCACACACCGATGATCACCGGTGGCCGCACCCGTTCCCGGACCGGCCCCGACCACCAAGATCAGGATCTGGGCCCGAGCGTCAACTCTGGAGTTGAATCGGCTGATGGACATGTCCTCCCGAGAGATCCGTATGCCCCTCAGCGAGATCGTCGAAGTACTCCAGGACTTGAACGAGTTCGTCGTTTCCCTCGACCGACTCGGATCCCGCCAGGCATCCGGAGCCGCCGACGAATACACAGTCGGCACATTCATCGCCGACTGGGATGTCGCTCGCCGATTGGCCCGCGCCCGAGGCATCATCAGCGTCGCGCTGGATGCACAACTGAGCGACGAAGACAACGCCGAGATCGACGCCCTGTGCGACCAGGGCCGCTTCTACGGCACGGCCGGCGCCAACAGCCCCTCCTGACCAGTCCAGCAGCAAGCGCATCGGACCGGACCAATCGAGGCGGGGATTCAGACCGGCCCGGCACCTGGTACTCGACCAGCAAGATCGCGATCTACAGCTGGAGTATTACTGATCTTTTCGTAATTTCGGTGGGTGTGGTGGCCGTGTGGGTGGGAGGCTGTTGGCGTGGCTTATCAACTTTCTCCTTCGGTTGTCGGCTCTTCCCTTTCTCCTTTGTCGCGGCCTCAGTTGGCGCAGGCGCGTCGTGTTCGGGCGGTCGAGTTGTTCGAGGACGGCGTCTCGAATGCGGAGATCGCGAGGGCGGTGGGGGTGTGTGCCGAGAGTGTGCGGCGTTGGCGGCGGGTGTGGGAGCAAGGCGGTGCTTCGGCTCTGCGGTGACGGGCAGCCACCGGACGTCCGCCCAAGCTGGACGGCGCCCAGGTCGAGATGGTCCGGGCCGCGTTGGAGCAAGGTGCCCGGGCTCATGGTTTCGAGGCCGATCTGTGGACCCTGGAACGAGTCGGCGCCGTCGTGGAGCGGGTGACGGGGGTGGTGTTGTCGAGGGCGTCGGTGTGGCGGCTGCTGACCGGCCGGCTCGGATGGAGCCTGCAACGGCCTGAGCGGCGGGCGGTCGAGCGGGACGAGTCGGAGATCGCCCGCTGGATCGCGCATGAGTGGCCGCGCATCAAAAGGGGCCGTGAACACACGTGCCTGGATCGTCTTCCTCGACGAATCGGGCGTCTCCCTGCTCCCTCGGATCCGCCGCACCTACTCGCCCCGAGGGCGGACTCCGCTCCTGCGGCACCGCCTGAACTGGAAGCGCGCGTCGATGGCCGGGGCCTTGGGCTACCACTCCACCGACCCCGATCGCGGGGCCCGCCTCTGCTTCCATCTCAAGCCCGGCAGCTACGACACCGCCGGGCTCATCGAGGTCCTGGAGCAGATGAAGGTGTTCTACCGCGGTGAGCGAGTGGTCCTGGTCTGGGACGGCCTGTCCGCTCACTGGAGCCGGGCGATGCGGGCCTGGGCCGCCGAACAGGACTGGCTCACCCTGGAACGATTACCCGCCTACGCTCCCGAGCTGAACCCGGTGGAACTGCTGTGGTCCTCGCTCAAGAAGCGTGAACTCGCCAACCTCACCGGGGACCACCTCGCCGATGTCGCCGACGCCACCGAGCAAGGCATCCACCGCATCAACGCCAACCCCCGACTGCCATGGTCATTCCTCGCCCATACCGGCCTGACCATCCACTCACCACACCCACCGAACTTACGAAAAGATCAGTACGTAGGGTCTGGTGCAAAAGTGGATTTTGGTCGTGGATGATCACGCTTTGTGGGGGCGTGGTGATCTGACGGACGGCCAGTGTGACCAGCGCCTTCCCAGCGGACCCTAGCCGCCCGTGCCGGAATCCCCCTGCCCTGGTGCCCAGAACCTCGTCCACCTCCCACTCGATCCGGTTCAGTAACCGGTGAATGCGGTCAGGGCCTGTGTACCCGGCTTCTTCCGCGAGCGTCCAGCCGTTCTTTGCTCCAGCGGAGCAATCAGTCCTCGCATATACGCGAGCGTCGAATCCCGCGACTCCTGCTGGTTGAACCGGTGCACGAACCGCTCGTGCACGGCACGCAGTTCCCCGGCCCACAACCTGATATCTGCAAAATCCCACCCATAACCAGACCAACGACGAAGCTGTCCATCAGTCACCACAAATACCGGTGCAGTACTAGGTTGCGATGAGCTTCTGCCACCCGAGAACCGGCCAACTTTACTAGCCAAAGGCGGACTTGAAAGTGTCGCACATATGACAGCCGCCTATGGTTCGATGCGTATCGCAGATCGATCGATGAGGTTCCCTTCGGAAGGACATCCGTGCATCTCCTCCGCCTTGCCGCAGCAACTGCCTCGATTTCCCTGCTCGCCATCGTGATACCCACCACCGCCTTGGCTGCCCCTGCGACGCCGGAGCGCACCACCATCGGTGTCGATGTTTACACAAGTAAAAAGACAGACAAGCAGATACGTGACTACTGGACGCCGGCGCGGATGAAAGAAGCTCTCAGTAATCCTGCCGAGGCGCCCGCAAAATCAAACCACAGTCGTCGTACCTCCGTCGAAAGTGGCACGCAGAGGCAGGAATTGACGGCATCGGTCCCCGCGAGAGGATTCACTAGGGAACGTCAGGCGAAGGCCGCAGTCGAACCGATATCCGTCTCCCGGGAAGCGCCCGTCGGGCCTCCCGTCGTAGGCAAGCTGATCTTCACCCATCCCAATGGTGACGTTGGATCCTGTAGTGCAGCCTCTATTGTCTCGGACAACGAGAACACCATCTGGACTGCTGGCCACTGCATTCATGAAGGCGACGGCTCCGGCGATGCCGGCTGGATGACCGACATCTTGTACGTTCCAGGGTACCGGGATGGAGCTGAGCCCATCGGTGTGTGGACCGTCGCTCACCAATACGCTGCGTCGGCTTGGACTCAGGACGGTGACGAATACGAAGCCGATATGGCCGCCATCGTACTCAACACGCATACAAGTCGCGGTACTCTGGAGAGCGCAGTCGGGGCGGCATTCGGCTACCGCTTCACTGAGAACGAAACGGACTATCCGGATACCCTTGCGATCGGCTATCCCAACGAGGGTTACCAGCGAACCGATCTCAACGGGGAGCGCATGATGCATTGCGTAGGCGAAACCACCGATGCCAGCTTCTTGAACCCCTTCGATGACCGGATCAAGATGGACTGCGACATGGGTCGCGGAGCCAGCGGTGGCCCGTATGTCTACGGAGAGGACCCATTCGATCCCCGCATCGTCGGAGCCAGCAGTCACTATGAAGGCAATCTAACCACAGGGCAGCGCAATAGCGATGACCTGTTCTCGTCTGAACACGGAGCTTACGCCGCAGCTGTGATCAATACCGCCAACGGCGCCTGACACCACGAAGCCGTGCAACGACGGGCCCTTTCCCGCTCAGAGAGGGCCCGTCGTCCGTTACTGTCAGTCGACGAGAACTGTCGGCATACGGGCAGGAACGACATGCTTCTTTAGCTCCGAAAACATCGCATCGAAGACTTCCTGGTCGGTCATCTTCTCCACGCCTGCCGGAAGCTTCTTCCCTGACTTCGCCAAAGCGTTCTCCCACTGCCGGATGTTGTGCTCACGTGTCCGAGGTTCTTCCGTATGCGACTCCACCGATACCTCCGCAGCGTCGCTCGTCGCGAACGTCACCGCTGTCGCAGACGAGCCGCAGAGCGCAACCAACAGCGCAGCCAACGCGATCTTCTTCCGCACAGTCATGGCGACGAGACTAGCCGACACGCCTAGCTACTTGCCCCTGAAAATGGGTTTGGGCTGGCGACAGGTCCGTTGCCGAGGTGCGGTGGCAGGGCGTCCTTGTGCGATGGACCGTACTTCACGGCTGAGGACGGCCATCCGCTGGAGGTTGAGGCGAAAATCCCAAGTCCGGCCCAGGTCTGGGCACCGGTCAGGCGGCGGAGGCGGGTGCGGCGGAAACCGAAGCCGCGCTTGAGGTGGCTGATGCGGGCCTCGATGCCGACTCTCCAGTTGCGCACGCGCCGGAAGGGCCGGGTGCGTTCGTATTCACGGCGAGCCTTGCCCGGTTTTCCCGCGCGTTGCAGGCCGATCCGCTTCACGCCGAGTTCGGCCAGGGCCAGGTCGTTGGCCGCGGTGCCGAAGCCCCGATCGGCGACGACTGTGCCAGGCGGGCGGCCGGTCAGCGCGGTCACCCGCTCGACCGAGGGCACGGACTGTGGTGCGTCGGCAGGATTCCCGCGGTGGAGCGGGTGTTCGACGACGAAGCCGTGTTCGTCCTCGGCCACCAGGGCGGTGTAGCCGAACTGGGTCGGATGCTGAGGCCCGCCCTTGCGGATCGGCCGGGCATCGGGATCAGCCAGGGAGACCATCCGGTTTGAGATCGAGCGGATGCCCGCCAGCCGCTGCGCGGTCTGCTCCAGCAGCCGACGGGTGCCCGCCACGGTTTCGGCCAACTCGGTCACCACACACGTGAGGTGTCCCGAAGGCCGCTCGCGCAGCGCCCGGCGGGCGTTGCGCTCCACCGCGGCTGCGTCCCTCGTGGTCGTCCGGGCTACCGCGGCGATCTCGTCGGTGAGCCGGTCAATCTCGCCCATGGCCTGGCCGGTCCGCGCCGCAGTGTGCATGAGATCTCCTTCATCCCCCGTCCAGCCGACCGGCTGCGGTCACGGAACCGGGTGCGCTTGGCGGCGCCTGCGGCCTTGATCCTCCGTAACAGCCCACCCAGCTTGCGGACTCCGTGTTCCAGCAGGTCGGCGTCAGTGGGGTGGTCGATGTCGCGACTACACGCGTAACCCGCCACCCGCGCCGGAGCGGCGTGCTGACGGGCTCGGCGTTGCGCTGGTCGGAGCCGACGGATACGTCGGGCGGTGTGGCCTGGTTCACGGCGTCGCGCAGGGCGTCGAGCTGCCGGAAGACTTCGCGCTGGGTGACGTGGCGGCCCCTGAAGTCTTCCGCCTTGCTCAGGACGCCGTCGAGGCGGTCGCGCAGTTCGGGGGGAGGCGGGTTGAGGATTCGTTGCACGTTGCGCTCGTAGATGCTGAGCGATTCCTAGCGAGGGCGTATCCATGGCGGCCGGTACAACCGCATCTGGCCGTCACCGGCCTTGAAGCGTGGTGGCGACGATCAGGACGACGAGCAGACCCGAGACGCTGAGGTAGGTGCAGAGCCCGTGGAGGAGCGCGGGGTTCTCTCGACACATGGCCCTGAGCGCGGCGAAGCCGGTCCTGCCTTCGGACCGTGCCCGAAAGCCCAGGACGGAGATCTTCAAGGACGACCGGCTGACCGGCTGCCTCACCCGCCATCACTATCGAGGAGGCCGTCGATGAGGGTGTACGGCTCGTAGTCCTTGCGGGAGCGGTAGTTGCGGATACGGCGCATGGCCCAGAAGTCAGGCATTGGTCAGTTGACTCTCTCGTTATTCTGTGACGAAGGACGCGGAGATTGTTGACGAGGCAGTGCATGGGGAAGAGCTGGTGGAAGGGGCTCTTCCCCACACGCTTCTCCGGCACCGAGCCTTGATCCAGGTCTGGTTGCCGGGGCTGTGCACTCGCCCGCCATTCAGTACCGTCACGCACCAATCGGTGAGGGGGTGGTTGAGCGGGCCGGCCGAGGCTCCCCCACAGAGCGCGGCCGGGGCGTGGTCAGGCGCCGTCTCCTCTCTGAGGCGTGGTCGTGGGACGTCCGTGGCAGGCACGGCGGTCATCACGACCAGGAGGAGACCCCAGTCCGTGGACGCGAGAGAGAGGTCAGGCGGCGCCCGTTTCCTCGTCCGCGAGGACGGCGTACTCGGCGGCCATGATCGCGTTGAAGGTGCGGTCGGTGTGATCCACCGCCTCGTCCCTGCGGACGGCGCCGGACCTGCGCGAGTAGCTCCGGGCGGCGTCGCGGTCCTACAACCACCGCGCCTGGACTCTCAGCGAGCGCTTTGTGAGCGGCCCCGCGCGGAACTTCCCCTTGGCGAAAACCGGGACAAGGGGTCGAAAAGCCGAGCACTTGACCAGCACAGCGGTGCCGAACGGCAGAGATCTTCACCGGGAGCAACACCATCGGGCGACCCACGATCAACCGTGGATTGACGTCGCTCCCAGCTTCCGGCGCTTTGGGAGCGAGTGGGAGCGGCCCGGCTGAGGCCTTCCTCGACGGCTATGTCGCGGCCGACGTCCTCACCCCCGACCACCGCACGATCTCGCGGGTGTCGCACA
>NZ_JBEOUD010000093.1:0-7437 GCF_040303865.1 Streptomyces sp. NPDC094034
GCTGGAACAACTCCCACAGTTCGTCCGGCACCAGCCGCTCAACGATTCCCACACAGACAGGCTACCGAACCAGCCAAATGAGATGGCTTCTTAGCACCCCCCATGGTGCGCGTCGCGGTCACCCTAACCTCCCTGACGTACCGGGACGGAACGGAAACCCAAGGGGAGATCGTGTGCGCAAGATCCAGCTGGCCCGGGAACACCTGGAAGGTTGGGCACCAGCAGCGGCTCTTGCACGCGAGATCGGCGGCGGCTGCACTTACCTGGTCGTCGACGGCTTCGCGTACCAGACAGGGGGCGTCAGGCTTCGACGTCGATGCCGTAGTCGGTGGCCAGGCCCGCCAGCCCGGTGTCGTAGCCCTGCCCGACGGCACGGGCCTTCCATCCGGTCGTGTGGCGATAGAGCTCCACCGCGATGGTGACGGTCTCACCCGAGGAGAAGGGGTCAGGTGTGAAGGCCAGTTGGGTGCGGGAGGGCTGGGTGATGTCTGCTTGCCACTGGGTGTGCTGGTCGAAGACTGTGGCGGGTTGGGCCTCGAGGTCGATGCTGACGATGACGGCGATGGTTGCGATGTCGTCAGGGATGAGGCCCAGGTCGGCGGTGACGGTGTCCCCGCCGACGCTGACCCCGTCGTGACTGGGGTGGTTGCAGAAGACGAGGTCGTGGTCGCTGCGTACCTTGCCGTTGCGGGTGAGGAGTACAGCGGACACGTCAACGGGTGCGCCGGTGCAGGTGATGCGGACCGTCGTCGGCTCGGTGCGGATGGCTGTGTTGGCTCCCCTCGTCCGCAGTTGCAGGGTGCCGCTCTCCTCGCCGGGTAGCAGGCTGGTGGGGGAGCGGGTAGTGGCCGGGGCCAGGCTGGCACGGGTCAGCGTGGCAAGGACGCGCTCGAGGATGGGCCAGCCTTCGGTTTCCTCGCCTGGCCAGGGCCAGGTCAGACGCTGGGCGCCGAACTCCTTGGCGGTCGGCGGCTGCCCGAGTGCTTCCTGTAGCTGGAGGTGGCGCAGGCTCTCGGTGGCCAGGCGGCCAAGCTGCCACTGCCGTTGGGTTTCTTCCGGGTTGTTCACCCAGGTGTCGTGGTCGACGGGCTTGCCGCCCAGCTCCTGGTACACCCGGCGGGCGAAGTCGTAGCCGTCCTCAGTCAGTAGGCGGGTAGGCCGCTCCTGTTGGGATGGCGTCGGCTCGCCGATGGCCGTGTACAGCGCCCCCAGGTCGCCGCCCGTCCAGTGGTTGGCTGCAGTGGTCGCGAACCGGGCGAACTGAGGCAGTGTGGGGGGACGCCCCTTGGCGGCGACGAAGCGGTGATGCTGGTGGGCTGTTGCGGCTCTCTTGGATGTGAGCAGCCCTTGGGCGCTGACCAGGGTGTTGCTCAGTTAGGGGGAGCGGAGTTCAGTTGAAGTTACTGGAAGGTAGTTCTTGTGTTGAGTTGATTGTTTCTCTGTGGGACTTGACTTGAGCTGCGGTTCGATGAGATGTCTCCGTGATCTGCTCAACAGGAGCGTTGACTGCTCAGGGTTGAGGAGCCGCCGGTAGTGGTGGTCGTGGAGGCGCCGTTGTTGAAGGCTCGCGGTGCATGCAGAGCAGGCGGGCATTGGCTATCGTCGTGATGTCGCTCCCGCCGCCAGGGAGGATCCTCAGTCCTCGCCACCGGAAGTGTCACCGGCGTCCGTCTCTGGGGCCTTGCAGACAGGGGACCTCATCCACTCTGCTCACCGCAGCGCTCGTGACCAACCTTCCTTGCCCGCATCAGCGTTGACGGCCACACGCTCCACCTCGGCGACCCCGCCGGCCTGGCTCCACTGAAATGGATTCCAGAGACCGTCGGCTCATGGCCACAGGCCGCCTCGTTCGCCAATCCCGAGTACCGAACTCGGTGTTGCCCGACGGTTCGTGAACTTGGATGCGGGTGCAGGCGATGCACCGCCTGCACCGAAATGCACCGTGCAAGGCCGGCTCTTAAAAGCCCAGCGTTGGTCCCTTGCAGTGTCCGCAGTGCAAGCCGAGGCGTTGACGACTGGCGGAGCAGGCAGCGCGGCTTGCTGACAAGGATCCGTACCTCGAGTATGTCGGCATGATCGAACGTGACCATGCGCCGAATGCCGGAACAGGACTGCTGGGAGCGAACTTCAGCCGCCGCAACCGCCAAGCGCCCACCGACGACCGTGACGGCCCCGGCCGGTGGGTCGCTGTTGACGAGTCCGGCTACGACGGTGATCAGCTCCACGGCGGCGACCGTTACATGATCCTGGGCTCGGTGGCCATCGACGACACCGAAGCCGCCGGGATCGTGGACACGCTGCGGCGCGAGGCGGGAATCCAGAAGTCCGCGGCAGAGGTGAAGTTCCAGAAAATGTTCACCGGCGGGGGCGCCGGCCGGCGCCGCCGGATCCTGGGCGAGCTGCTGGCCCCCGGCGGGCCTCTGCATGATCGTGCCTCGGTTTATGTGATCGACAAGCACTACTTCGTCGCGGCCAAGCTCGTCGACCTTCTGCTCGAGGAGCGGTTCCACGCCATGGGCTACGACATCGTCAGCAACGGTGTGGGCAGGCAACTCGCCCTGGACCTGGCCACCGAAGGGCCCCGGGCACTGGGCCGTGACGGCTTCGACCGGCTCATCGCCACCGCCGTCGGCTTCTTCTCCAAGAGGAACCGCGCAGGCGCCCACGTCACGGTCGACGACCTCTGTACCGTCATGCAGGAGTCCTACGCCTACGCCCGTCGCCGCAAGGCCCCGCAGGCGAAGAAGGCGGCAGATGTTCTGGACATGCTGCGCAAGACCCGCCCGGAGGCGGAGGAATTCGCCCGTGAGCGCCCGGCCGAGGCCACACCGACCGGAGAGTACGGCCTGCTGGACGACACCACGGACCCTCTCGTCACGGCGGTGCCCACGGTCATTCTCCACGTGTCGATGCGCCGCGGCGGCAAGCTCCGGGTCTTGGCGGACGAGCAGCGGCTGCTGACCGACGACAAGCTCGACGTTCTGGAACGCGGGGCCACGGCGGTGGGCCTGGTCCACGGCCTCATCAAGGGAGAACACCTCCAGGAACTGGTCCGTGGCCGCTCGGTGGACCACCCCTCACTTCAGCTCGCTGATCTGGTGGCGGGTGCGGGGCGGGCGGTTGCACGGTGGCATGACGGCGAGGATGATCCCGTCGGAGACGACCTTCGCCTGGTGGTGGCGCCGCTGGTGGACCCTCAAGGACTGATCATGGACGAAGGTCCTGAGGATTTCGCGCGGATCGACACGGCGCGTGCGAAACGTCGCTGACGTCGGCGGGCTGTGCACTCAGCGTCGCGGCGTCAGTGCAGGGCCGTGGGGAAGAAGCCTGCTCGCAGGCCTCCGGATCCTGTGAAGTGGTAGGTAGTGGCCTCCGAGAGCACCTTGGTCGGCGGGTCGCCGTTCTCGATGACGATGGCTTGGCCGGGAAAGGACAGCATGTCCTTGTAGAACCGGTCGACGACGGTGGAAGTCAGCTCGACATCGGGGATCTCGTCGGGTTCCGGATCGCGGTAGGTGACCACCGGGGAGTCCAGCACGACGAAGCCGAGGTGGTGCAGGTCTCGGTCCATGCAGAAGCGAGCCAGCGCTGTGGTGAAAGCCGAGTGCAGGACGGATCGCACACCTTTGCCGCGTTCCGTCCGCGTGCGTCCGCCCGCGCGGATCTCGGCGTAGTACTGATCGTATTCCGCGTGATCGACACCCGGGACCTGCCACGTGTTCAGAGTCTGCTGGAGGACAGAGTCGAAATCACCCAGGATGCTCGTTGGGATGTGCTGGGTGGGGCGCGTGGACGAAACAGATCCTTCACCGACCAGGCGGGACCGCTTTTCGTCTAGCTCCGCGATGCGTTCATGTAGCTCCAGTTCCCGCTCGACAGCGGAGCGCTCCTCCACGAGCTCTTCGACGTCCGATCGCAGAAGCGCGATGCCGCCTTCTAGCTCGCCGATGATCTGGTCCCACACACCGATGTCGGACTGGACATCAACTCGGCGATTGATGAGGACGGCCTGTTCGCCGTCCAGGTCGGCAATCGTGGGCAGCAAGTCCCCAAGCAGAGCGGACGTCTTTGCGGCCTCGGCCTCCACGGCAGTGTGGAGTTGAGTGGTTTCCTCCGCACCGTGGTCGGGCTGTTGATGCTCACGCTCTGCACCACAGAACACGCAGGTGCCTACCTTGAAGTAGCCCAGGATGCTGCCCACTTCGTTGACCATCGCCAGGCGCTCAAGATCCGAGCGGTACTGGGCCTCCAGCAGCCGAAAGCGGCCCAGTAGGTCACTGACTTCGGTCAGTCGCTCGTCAAGGGCGGCCAGTTGCCGGGCGGTTTCCATGCGGGAGTCGACCGCTTCGCGATGGGATTCGTTGACCTGGCGCAGCGGGCCGGACTGGTCCTCTAGCGCTTCGCGGATTCGGATGAGCCGGTCGCGTAGTTGGCGGTCGTTTTCCTGCGTGGTGAGTTTGGACGACAGGTCGATGACGAGTTGGTCCAGGAGTTGTATCTGTCCCTTGTGGACGCGGCGTTGACCCGCATTGGGGCCGGTGTCCACGGCCGGATCTCCTTCTCCGGTGACCAGGAAGCGCATGACGGACAACTCTGCGGTGCGGGTAGCGGTCGTGCCGGTGCGCAGCACCGGAGGCACCTCGCCGACCATGCGGTTCTCGGTGACCAGGGACAGGTGCACCAAGTCGGTCAGCGCGAGTGGGCGGGTTCCGCCTGCTTCGTTCTTGCGGATCAGGATGTCGTCCAGGCCCAGCGCGCGCAGCAGGTGAATCGACAGGCTGTTCTTGCTGCGGGCATTGTGGACCGCGGTGACCGTCGCATCCGGGGTGCGGATCACCTGATCGCGCAGATCCTCGTTGTACAGGTGGATGCTGTTGCTGTCGGGGGCGCGGACCAGGGTCAGTGGGGTGCCGTCCGGCATGACCAGCCCTAGAAGAACCTGGGTGTAGCCGTTTGCCTCCGGCACCATCGTCAGGTCGGCGCCGCCCAGCATGTACTCGATCGACTTGACGGTGAAGGACTTCCCGGTGTCGGAGGTGCCGTAGATGACGGTCAGCTCCGGTCCGAAGACGATCTGCGCTGGGGGCACATTGGACCCGGCATAGGTGAGGTGGGTCAGCTGCAGCTCAGTCACGACGGTCCTCGGATGGCGTGGGTGAGTGAAGCGAGCTGTTGAGTAGTTCCGCTGTGGCGGCGCGTACGTCGGTCTCCGGCGCCCAGTGGTGCACGGCCCACTCGGCCCGCTCGCGTAGGCGCCCCACATAGGGGGATTCGAGGATGTCGATGAAGGCGGGCCCGCGCTCGGTGGCGCGGTAGACCAGGCCGGTCTCGTCGGCCTCGACACCAGCGAGACCGGCGCGGATCAGTACCAGCACCGCTTGTTCCAGTACGGTGCGCTTCATGCCCAGCTCGCCGGTGTGGCCGGGTAGGGACGGGTGCAGGCTGGGCGGGCCGTCGAGGTCACCGCTGTGCAAAACGGCGTGGTCCAGCACGGCCAGCTGCGCGAGGTCCAGGGGCTGAGGGTGGCTTTCTGACAGCAGCACCAGAGCGCGCACACCGATTTCCAGCGGGCTGTTGAGCGGGTTCATGCGGCTCCCCCTTCCTCGCACCATGTCAGTCGGCCATCGTTCGCCAGGTGATGGCATACCCCCTTGCGGTCCAGGGGCCTCACGTACCGGCTAAGAACTGTCTCGGTCAGACCAATGGTCCCGGCCGCTTCGAGGACTGCCTGCAGACGGTCCCAGCCAAGTTCATGGCGTTTGTCGGACACCTCTGCCGCAATCGTGTGCACATCGTCCAGGACCGCGTTGAAGTGTCCGTCGGGGTAAGCGTCGCGGGCGAAGCGACGCAAGGATTCAGCGCTGTAGAACGCCTCACGCTGACGCCGCATGTGATCGCCGGCCTTGGGGTGCCGGGTGATCAGTTCCAGGGTGTCAGCCTCGTTCTTCCAACGTTCGGCATACACCTTCACCAGCTCTTGGACGTAGCGGGCCTCGACCGGATCGTGCTGGTCCGGAGGCTGCAGGATGGCAGGGCGCTCGCGTAGCTCGTCGACGAAGCGGGTCGCCCAGGCCGGGGTGGTTCTGTGCTGGGCAAGCATCAGGTCCATGTCGACCGGCACGAACATGGAGAAGTCCGTCTGCCCAGCCAGCTCTGTAACGCGTAGCCGCTCCTCGGCCGTCAGCCGGGTGATGACCTCATCGGTGGTTCCGGCTAGATCTTGGAGGAACGTCGCGCGGGCTTCGCTCGGCTTCGCGAGAGCCTGGCGCAGTGTGCGGGCGATCACGGGCGCGACGAAGACGTACTGCGTTGGCCGGATGAAGTGCCCCAGCACCACACCGGAGAACATCTTCCGCATCTCAGCTGAGGCTGTACTCCAGCCCAAGGCACTCTTGTAGCGCTTGCACTGGTAGTTGTCCCACGGCCCCTCCAGGCCCTGAGGCGTGCGGTAGCCGGCCACATCGATCCCGTGGTCTCCGCTGCCGCCGTGCCGCTCGACTCGCACGTACAGCGGATTCAGTGCCGGAACCCACTCCTTGACGAACTCCTCAAATTCATCCGGATCATAGCCAAAGACCATCTTCTTGGGGCTGGGCATGGAGGGGAACTGCATCGCCGGGCCTCTGAGTACCAGGGCTGCCTCTGCGGGATCGCCTTGTAGCGCACGCGTCTGATCCGACACGTTCCCCCCTTGAGTCCCCGACCAGTGCCGATGCAACGGACACGACAAGGGATATCACTGATCGATCAATCACAAAAGGGCCACCCTCCGTGCACCGACAGTGATTCTGCAGGCGTCGGCTCCCAGTCCCGTTCCGGCGAGGCGGCCGACCTTCGTAGCTGCATCCAGGGCAAGGGGGGTGCCAAGTGAGCATGCTGCGAGTCGACGTATTTGCCTTCGGCAAGCCGTGCTGGCGGTGCCCGGCGCCCATGCGGTGGTTTTCGGTCTGCTCCCCTTACACCGGCCGGACGGCGAGGAGTTCACCACGACGCACTTCCCCGAAGCAGTCGATACGGCGCGCCGTATCCTTGCTGTCTTCGGCGCCGCGCCAGACCTGGCCGCCCAGGCCGGGCAGACGACGCCTCCCGGCCCTCCGGACAACCACATCAGTTTCCCCCCCCCGGGGTAGCCCCCGATATCTGTCGCGTGGCCGAAGAGCCGGTGCCGGCCCGCCGATGCGGACCTCCCGCACACCCGACAGAGGAGGGGGAGCGGAGACACAGCGTCGGGCAGCACACCGTTCACACTGTCTTGAGTGGCTTTCAACTGAGACGCGGCTGTCCTCCACCCGCTGCCCACCCGCCTGATGCAGCATGATTAGACGTCATCTCATTTGGTGAGTCTGCGGTAGCAGATGAGGGTGCAGGCGATGCTGGTGAAGGCGAGGAAGTGTTCGGCTTTGCGCTCGTAGCGGCGGTGCAGTCGGCGGCATCCGG
>NZ_JBEOUD010000094.1:0-5772 GCF_040303865.1 Streptomyces sp. NPDC094034
GGTCCCCGGGGAAGCTCCCATGTGCTGAGGGCCGGATCCCGGCCTTGGGTGGGTGGGCCCTGCGGGGCTGCGCGGCAGTGGAGTGGGGCGGCCCGACACCGGCAAAGCGACTGACCGTCGGGGAATGGTGGGGACTCATGCCCCGCTGTGCGGGCCCGTTGTCGGGTGACACCTGTGTCCTGGGGTGGACGGGCCTGCCACCTGCCCTCAATGTCCCCTTTTGGAAGGGGCTTTGGGGAGTGCTCCGGCAGGTCATGCGTCCTGAGTTCGGTTAACCGGGCCTCATGACGCATGCCCCCTCCGACCGGCCCACTAGGCGCCTCACCAGTCACACCCGCCCCCGCCGCCCCGGGGCGCGTGAGCGATGTGCCGTGGGAACGACTTAACCGAACCCAGGACGCAGGACCTGCCCGGGGCCCCTGAAATGGCCCGCCAAACTGGGACATAGGGGGCAGGGGTGGGCTCGTACACCCCTGCTGACAGGTGCACCCGTCAACGGACTGTCACCAGCGGGGCATGAGTCCCGACCACCCACCCGCATCAGCTCGCTGAGCCGGTGCGGGGCCGCCCCACTCCACTCCCGCGCAGCCCCGCAGGGCCCACCGGACCGCAGGCCGGGATCCGGCCCCCGGAACATGGGAGCTTCCCGGGGACCCCTCCCCCCGGGCCGCCCCCCTCAAAGCTGCACTTGCGGTGGAGGGTTGGGTGTCAAGGGTGGAGCGCAGCGGAATCGGCGCAGCCGACGCGACGAAGGAGCGCCCTTGACGCCCAACCCGCAACCGCGAAACTGAAACTTAGGGGCGGCCCCCACCCGACACCACACGTCCCGGCCCACCCCGACTACCCCCCACCCGGCGGAACAGCACCTCCGCGCGGCCGCACGTGCGGCCGGGGCTCCTGCTCTCTGCGTTATGCCGACTGGCGCTCGGAGCTGTCGCGCAGTACGGAGAGCTTGTCCCAGTACAAGGTGCCGGCATAGTAGGCGGCGTCCTCGTGGGAGGGGGCGGACTCCTCGATCAGGTGATGGGCCGCGGCCTTCAGGTCAGCCGCCCACAGCAGCACATGCTGCTGCGCGCTCTGCCCGCACTCCTTCGGTTCTCCCGGGAGGCACAGCGGGAGATCACGCACGCTGAGTTTGTTGTACGCGTGGCGCACGTACATTGCGGTCCGCTGCCATTGTTCGTCCGTCCGCGGCATGCCGCCTCCTATGGTCCGATCTGCCCGGAGACTTCGATCGTAGCCCCCGCGTCGGGTGCGCACGGTGAGCAAGGCGCGCACCAAGGAAGACACTGCGGAGGTGTGCACGATTGTGCGGGCTGCGGGCGGGGACCGGCTTCGATCTCGGCCCGTGCCCGCCTGGTTGACGGGCCTGCCCAGATGTCCTTCAGCGGGGATACCAGGACATTTCCCATGCTGATGAACCGCCCGATGACGCAGGGCCACACTTCCCCGTCGGGTCCGATCGCGAGCTTCCCTTGGGCGCAATGCCCGCACAGATCAGCGACGGTAGGTCCGGCGCCCTTGCCGGCCCGCCCGATTGCCCGGGTGTGGTCCCCGGCTACGGCCGATAGCCCAAGGTCCTTGAGGTCCCGGAAGGCGTTTTCGGCCCTTTGTTCGGGCAGCGTTGAGATGACCGCGCCGCGCAGGGTGAGGCCGAGTTCCTGCGCGCATTGGATGTTTGCCCGTGTGCGCCTGTGGGACCCCGGCCGTACCGTGACAGCGTCGTGCTCCTCGGCGGTGTCCGAGTAGTACGACGTGGCGAGCCTGACGCGGTACTCGGCGAACGCGGCCCACAGCTCGTCCGAGACATACGTCAGGTTCGAGAACACCTCCACGGCCAGGCCGGCGCGCGCCGCGTGCCCAATGAGATCGATGAGGTGCGGGTACAGGGTAGGTTCCCCGCCGATGAACTGAACGCCCCTTACGCCCATGGCGGCGAGCTGGTCGATGCAGTCCTTCCAGTGTGGTGCGGTCATGGTGCCGTGCGTGCCTCGGGGGGATGAGTCGGCGTAGCAGTGGGTGCATTCGAGGTTGCAGAACCCGGTGACCTCCAACCAGGCGAAGGCCAGGGCGGATTGATCGGTGTCGGTGTCGCGTCCGGGTAAGGATGAGCGGGTAGTCATGGTGGTGCCTCCCGTTCTGGTGGATGGGTGGTAACCCGCCTCCGGCCGGAGTCCTTGCCGGGATGCGTCGGCCGGGGGCGGGGGTCAGTGGGGGTGTCCGGCCAGCACGTAGGGCCGGCCTGGGCTTCGCAGGGCGTCGGAGAGCAGCAGCCTCAGCCGTCCCTCACAGGCCCGGCATGCGTACAGGGGGATTTCGATGGCCTCGTGGCCGGGCCCGCCGTTGCGGGTCAGGTCACCGATGGCCACCACGGCGAGGTAGTCCCGCTGACACATGAAGCACGCACCCATCGCGGGGATGGCGGGCGCTTCGTCGGTCCGGAGCCGGACGTTCACGGCTGGCCTCCGGAGGCGATGGCGATCGCGAGCACGGCCAGGAGCACGGCCAGGACGATGACGTACAGCAGCTGCTGGGTCCGCTCGCTCACCGCGCGCCTTGCCTCTGGCAGTCGCAGGGACAGGGGCAGGGGCAGGGCTGAGGCTCCGTCAGGGTAATTCCGGTGACGAGGGCGCGCGCGACGCTGCGGCCGAGGCAGCGGTGCGGAGAGCTGAGGTCGAAGAGGGGCGCGGCGAGGCAGGGCCCGCACGGTGCGAGGGCGCCCGCTTCCGTGAGGAGGTCGTCCTCCGTGATGGGCGGGCCGTTCCACAGCAGGGTGATGCCGTGCTCCTCGCAGCGGGCGCCGTCGTCGTCTTCGACCGGGAAGTCATGGTCGCCGCCGGGGCACTTCGTCATGACGGGGGCTCCCGGTGGCAGTGGCAGGCGCAGCGGAGGGTTTCGACCGGCGGCTGTGTGGGCGTCTGCCAGGGCAGGCGTGTCTCTCCGGGGCCGGGGCACTCCTCGTGCTCGCCGAGGCGGCAGGCGGGGGTGGTGTACGCGCGGGTTCTGGTGGTGTTCACGTGGCGGTGTCTTCGAGGCGGGCCCGGCCGGCCCGGAGCAGTTCGGCCACGGCCTCGGCGGCGCACAGCTTCCCGGGCCGCTTCACGGGGACGGCCCAGTACGGGGTGACGGGTGTCGGCTCCGTACGGTCCGGCCGCGGGATGCCGAGCCAGGCACCCGGGCCGCGGACCACGGCCTCCACCTCCCGCCATGTCTCGCAGGTCCCTGGTGGAACCAACGCGTAGTACCAGTGGCGCGGGTGGCAGATCACGGGGCCGTCGAGGGCTTCGGCCAGGACGGCGGCCACGACGTCCGGGGCGCTGCTGTCGGCCGCCGCGTGGACCAGCGGCAACGGCATCTTCACGGCGTCGTACGGGTTGCCGGTGCGCAGCATCGCCGGGCGGCCGTCCTGCCACGCCTCGTGGGCGACAGCCGGGGCCGGGCTGGAAGAGGTTAACCACCGTGAGATGGCCGAATTGGTCTGTGCCTGCGTCAGCTCTCTCATGGCGTCCCCGGCTCGTCGGTAACGGTACGAGTCCAGAGTGAGCGCCGTGCACCGGCACAGTACTCACGGATTGTGAGTGCTGTGAGTGCTGTGAGCGTGCCTACAAACCGATCCAGGCAGCCATGTGCCCCAGTGTGTCGGGAGTGGTCCTCGCTTTGCGGACCAGGCCAGAGATGGTTTCGCGGGTCTCCGGGTGGTAGCGGGTCTGTTCCGGAGCCGTTTTACGGGCTTCCACGAGGTGCTTCAGCGAAGATTCCGATTGCCCGGTCTCCATCTCAACGAACGCCCAATCGATGAGGAACCGAGCCCGGCGACTCGTCAGCATGGTCGGGGGCAACTCGATTTCCCGGGCCTGAACCAGCGCATCGTCGTACTGACGCATCTCGACCGACGCGCCCATCTCATGGAGTTTCACGTTGGTGTGACCGAACGACAACCAATGCACGTCACGCGCCTCACCACCGACGCGCTTCGCCACTTCGCGTGCGGCAGTGATGTGAGTGGCGACCGTTCCGTCATCGCCGGCCCGGGCTGCGACGGCGGATGCCCCAAGGTGTAGTTGCCCCGTCACGACCAACGCCTCTCGGGAAGGCTCCAGGGCGAGCAGGCTGTGTCCGGACGAGATGAGCCGTTGCCCAACGACAGGGGCGCCGATCTTGTGGTAGCCGAGAGCCCGCTTGTACTGCCGGATCGCCGCTAGAACCGGGTCCGATGCCCTGGCAGCAGCCCATTCCATTCGGTCCAGAGCCACCGTCGACAGGTCAAAGAACCCGACCTTAAGAGCGATATCGTGTGCCGTCCGGTAGGTGGAGGCCAGGGCCTGCCATACGGGTGTGGACTGACTCGTCCATGCCACATGCGTCAACTCGGCGATGACGCCGGGAAGATCCGCAGCCGCACTGCGCAGGTGTGTGGCCCGAACCTCCTGACATAGGCGGTCCGCCTCCTGGATGAGGGCGGCGGCTGGCCGGGCCACGATATCGGGGTTGGCGCCCAGGTCGTAGAGGTCCAGCGCCTCCCGGATTGGTCGTACGAGCATGGCCAGCCGGTTGTGCTGCACTTCGCTGGTATATGGCTGCCCTGTCAGGACGGTGATGTCGATCCCAAGGGCCCCCGCGACCGCGTTAACGAAATCGTCAGTGGCTGGCCGGGCTCCGCATTCCACCTGGTTGAGGAGGCTGTACGAGTACGGAATCTGGCCCGCCAGTTGCTTTTGCGTGAGGCGGGCCAGTTTTCGCTGTTCTTTGATACGGGCGCCTGTGTGGTCGTCGGACGGTGCGGGCATACAGGTCTCCGTTCCTGACTCGTCATCTGGAACGGTACTCGTGCTCGCCCCCGTTGCCACCTGGTTCGGAAGCGAGCGCCTGTGGTCGACTGAACGTATGACTTCACGGACTCTGTACCTGTTCGGCAGCGCGGCACCCCCGGTCTTCGACATCGCCACGGTGATCAGCGATGCGCAGTCGCGCGGGTGGAATGTCCGGCTCGGGTTGACGCCGACCGCAGCACGCTGGCTGGACACGCAGAAGACCGAGCTGGAGCGGCTGACCGGTGGCCCAGTCCGGTCCGAGTACAAGTCGCCTGGCGAACCGGACGTGTGGCCAAAGGCAGACGTCATCCTGCTGGCGCCGGCCACCTTCAATACGATCAACGAGTTGGCGCTCGGACTGACTTCGAAGTTTGTCGTGGGCGTTTGCGCGGAGGGGATCGGCAAGGGGATCCCGCTCGTGACGATGCCTTGCGTGAACGCGGCGTACGCGCAGCATCGTCGTCTCGACAGGAGTGTCGACGAGCTACGGGAGATGGGTGTGACAGTTCTCTACGGTGTAGGGGGCTTTGTTCCGAACCAGCCCGGTGAGAAGGTGCCGTATCCGTGGGCTGCGGCGCTGGCTGCGGTCGAGAGAGGGTGACCTGCGGATAGCTGGTGCCCCGGTCTGGAGGGGCTGGTTCCGCACGGGCTACGTCACGCACAGCGGGTGTGGCTGGAGGAGGACGATATCCCTCGGTCGGCGATCGATGAGCGGATGGGGCACAAGGTCCGCCAGTCCGGGCGTGGGGCCTCCACGTACCGGCACGTGACCCCGGCGATGCGGAAGCGGATTGCGCGGGTGCTTCAGAAGCGGTGGGAGAAGTCGGTGACGGAGAATCAGAAGTTGATCTCCCGAAACTCTCCGAACTAGGTCCTGTCCGGTCGATCTTCGCGGATAAGCCCGCGGCGTCTGGTGCCGTGCATCGCAAGGCGGAGGATCGCCCATGTACTGGACGTACTT
>NZ_JBEOUD010000095.1:0-4993 GCF_040303865.1 Streptomyces sp. NPDC094034
GCACTCCTCGCCACCTACGGGCAGAGCCGGGCGAAGGACCGGCCGCTGTGGCTGGGCTCGATCAAGTCCAACATCGGCCACACGCAGGCCGCCGCGGGCATGGCGGGCATCATCAAGATGGTCATGGCCATGCGGCAGGGGACTCTGCCGCGGACCTTGCACGCGGACGTTCCGTCCTCGCAGGTGGAGTGGACAGCGGGTGCCGTCCGACTCCTGACCGAGGAGCGGCCGTGGCCCGAGACCGGCGGCGCGCGCCGCGCGGGTGTGTCCTCCTTCGGCGCCAGCGGCACCAACGCTCACGTCATCCTCGAACAGGCGCCGGACACCGCCGACTTCGAGCCCGATGCCAGGACCGAGTCCGGGTCGGTGGCGGTGGGTGGTGGTCTGGTGCCGTGGGTGCTCTCGGCGCGGTCGGCGGAGGCGTTGCGGGCTCAGGCCGCGCGGCTGCTGGACTTCGTCGAGCAGCGGCCCGGACTGCGTGCCGCGGATGTCGCGTACTCGTTGATGGGCCGATCGGTGCTTGAGCACCGGGCGGTGGTGGTCGCGGAGGACCGCGAGGCGCTGACCCGAACTCTCCGTGCGGTGGCGGCCGGCGAGAACGACATGTCGGTGGCACGAGGTGCGGCCGGACGCGGGCGTCTGGCGGTGGTGTTCACGGGTCAGGGCAGTCAGCGGCTGGGGATGGGCCGTGAGCTGTATGCGGCTTTCCCTGTGTTCGCCGAGGCTTTCGAGGCTGTGTGTGCGGAGGTGGATCCTCTGCTTGGGCGGGGCTTGCGGGAGGTGGTGTTCGAGGAGGGTGAGCTGCTGGATCGGACGGTGTTCACTCAGCCCGCGTTGTTCGCGGTTGAGGTTGCGCTTTTCCGTCTGGTCGAGTCCTGGGGTGTCCGGCCCGCTTTCGTGGGTGGTCATTCGGTCGGGGAGATTGCTGCCGCGCATGTGGCGGGCGTCTTGTCGCTGCGTGATGCTGCTGTGCTGGTTGCCGCGCGGGGCCGGCTCATGGGCGCTCTGCCCGAGGGCGGCGCCATGGTCGCCGTTGAGGCCGACGTGGATCAGGTGGCGCCTCTGTTGGTGGACGGGGCGGCCATCGCGGCGGTCAACGGTCTCCAGGCCGTTGTCGTCTCCGGCACCCAGGAAGCCGTGGCCGAGGTGACCGGGCAATTCCAGTCATCCGGTGTCCGTACCAAGGAGCTGCGGGTCAGTCACGCTTTCCACTCGCCGTTGATGGACCCGATGCTGGAGGACTTCCGCACGGCCATCGCGGACGTGTCGTTCGCCCCGCCCCAGATCGGTTTCGTTTCCGCGCTCACCGGAACCCTCGTCACGGACGAGGCATGCACTCCGGATTACTGGGTCAGGCACGTCCGCGAGACGGTTCGTTTCAGCGACGCCGTGCGCACCCTGGAAGCCGAGGGCGCTTCGGTATTCCTCGAACTCGGTCCCGACGGCGTACTCACCGCCATGATCCAGCAGATGCAGCCCGATGACAGCACCACCATCGCCGTCCCGGTCCTCCGTCGCGACCGTCCCGAACCCCACACCGCGGTCACCGCGCTCGCGCATCTCCTGGCACAGGACGCGGTCACCGATCGCACCGCGTTCTTCACCCACACCGACGCCACCCGCGTCGACCTGCCCACCTATGCCTTCCAGCACCAGCCCTACTGGCTCGACGCCACGCCCGCCCGCCCGACCGACGGCTCCAGGGCCCACGACGAGGCCGAAGCCCGCTTCTGGGAGGCGATCGAGGACACCGACCTGGCCGGGCTCGTCTCGGCACTGCAACTCGACGACGCCGCCGATGGCGATAGAGATGACGATGGCGACGGCACGGCCGCGGAGGCCCTGCGGCCGGCGCTGCCCGTACTCTCCGCGTGGCGCGCCCGGCACAAGGAGCGGTCCGCCGCGGCCGACTGGCGCTACCGCATCGTATGGGAGCGGCTCGCGGTCGCCCCGGCTCCGTCCGCGCTGTCCGGAACCTGGCTGCTGGTCGTACCCGAAGACCACGCACCGGACACGGACACGGACACGTGGGCGGCCTCCGTCTCCGAGTGCCTGTCCCGGTACGGTGCCGAGGCCGTCGTACGAGCGGTTCCGGCGGGCACGGTGAACCAGGAGGGGTTCGCCCGCCTACTGCGGGAAGTCCAGGACGGCGGCACGGACAGACTGACGGGCGTGCTCTCGCTGCTCGCGCTCGACCAGGAGACCGGGCCGGCCGGCTCCGCCGTGTCCGGCGAACTCGTCGGAACGCTCTGCCTGCTCCGGGCGCTGGCCGACGCGGGCGTGGAAGCCCCGCTCTGGGTGGCCACCCGGAACGCGGTGACCGTGGGCCCCGAGGACCCGCCGGTGAACGCCGCCCAGTCCCCCCTCTGGGGCTTCGGCCGCGTTGCCGCGCTGGAGTGGCCCCAGCTCTGGGGCGGCCTCGTCGACCTGCCGGCCACCCTGGATCCGCGCGCCCAGGACCACCTCGCCGTCGCCCTGGCCGGCCGCGCCGGTACGGGCAGGGTCCCCGAGGACCAGGTGGCGGCCCGCACCACGGGCCTGTTCGGACGTCGTCTGGTCCGGGCGGCGCGCGGCGCGGAGGCGGCCCCCGAGTGGCGCCCGAGCGGCACCGTCCTGGTCACGGGAGGCACGGGCGCGCTCGGAGCCCGTGTCGCGGAGTGGCTGGCGGCCAACGGCGCCCACAACCTCGTACTGACGAGCAGACGCGGCGTGGACGCGCCGGGGGCGGCGGACCTGCTGGCGCGGCTGGCCGGGTACGAGGTCCCGGTACGGATCGCGGCCTGTGACGCGGCGGACCGGGAGGAGCTGACGGCCGTGCTCGCCGCCGTACCCGCCGAGCATCCGCTGACCGCGGTGATCCACCTCGCGGGCGTCCTCGACGACGCGTTGATCGAAGGGCTGACGCCCGACCGTTTCGAGACGGTTCTGCGCGCCAAGAGCGTCGCGGCTCGGCATCTGCACGAGCTGACCCGCGACGCCGACCGCCTCGAAGCCTTTGTGCTCTTCTCCTCGATGGCGGGCACCCTCGGCGCCCCCGGGCAGGCCAACTACGCCGCCGCCAACGCCTACTTGGACGCCCTCGCCGAGGAGCGCCACGCCCTCGGCCTGCCCGCCACCTCGGTCGCCTTCGGCGCCTGGGCCGATGGAGGCATGGCCACCGACGGCTCGGCGTCCGTGGACGACCGCCTGGTCCGTGGGGGAGTGGTCCCCATGAAGCCCGAGACGGCGATCTCCGCGCTGTTCCAGGCCGTGGCGAGCGGCGAACCGACCCTCGTCGTAGGCGATCTGGACTGGGCGCGCTTCGCCGCCGACTTCACCTCCGGCCGGCCGAGCGCGCTGCTCACCGGCGTGCCCGAGGCCGAGCGGATCCTCCGTCCCGCGCCGGACCCGGCCCAGGACTCCGATGCCGCGGGCGCGACCGGCGGCCCGTCCCTGCACGAGCGGCTGGCCGCACTGCCGGCCGACAAGCGCCTCACGGCTCTGGTCGACCTCGTGTCCACGCACGCGGCGGCTGTTCTCGGCCACTCCGGCACGCGGACGTTGCAGCCGGACCGCAGCTTCAAGGAACTCGGATTCGGCTCCCTCACCGCCGTCGAATTCCGCAACCGGCTGGGACTGACCACCGGTATGAGGCTCAGCGCCACCATGGTGTTCGACTACCCGACGCCGGCGTCGCTCGCTCAGCACCTGTTGACCGAACTCACGTCTGACTCGACGGACATCGAAGCCGTCCTCGACGACATGAACCGGCTGGAGACGGCGGTCCTCGCCCTGCAGGAGGGCGAGGAAGACGGGCGCATCGAGATCGCCCATCGCCTGCGGGTGCTGCTCTCGAAGATCACCGGAGCCGTCGAGGTGACGGTGCACGGGACGGGATACGGGACCGTGTCCGGGACCGGGACCGGGACCGGGACCGGGACAGGCCAGGGCGAGTCCCCGGTTCTGGACCTGAACCTCGACCTGGACGATGCCGATGCCGGCGGCATCTTCGACTACATCGACCAGAAGTACGGGTCCGGCTCAGGGTCCGGGTCGGGGTCCGGCTCCGGGTCCGTCTGACCACATCCCGCTCCGGCCCGCCTCGCCGCCTCCATCTCTCCGTAAAGACGCAAAGAACCGGGTGACCCCTCATCATGTCTGCGAACGAAGCGAAGCTCCTTCAGTACCTCAAGCGCGTCACGTCCGACCTGGACAAGGCGAACGATCGCCTGCGCGAGGTGGAGACCAAGGCCAGCGAGCCGATCGCGATCGTCGGCATGAGCTGCCGTTTCCCGGGCGGGGTCGCATCCCCGGAGGACCTGTGGCGGCTCGTGGCCTCCGGCACGGACGCGCTCTCGGGTTTCCCGACGGACCGCGGCTGGGACCTCGACACCCTCTTCGACGAGGACCCGGAACGTCCCGGAAGCTCGTACGTCCGCGAGGGCGGCTTCCTCTACGAGGCCGCCGGGTTCGACGCGGGGTTCTTCGGGATCTCGCCACGTGAGGCGCTGGCGATGGACCCTCAGCAGCGGCTGTTGCTCGAAACCGCGTGGGAGTCCTTCGAGCGGGCCGGCATCGACCCGGTCCTGCTGCGCGGTTCCCGCACCGGTGTGTTCGTCGGCACCAACGGTCAGGACTACGGCCCGATCGCCACGGACGCCCCCGAAGACCTCGGCGGCTACGTCGGAACCGGCAACGCGGCGAGCGTCCTCCCCGGCCGGATCTCCTACGTCCTCGGTCTTGAGGGGCCCGCGGTGACGGTGGACACGGCGTGTTCGTCGTCGCTGGTGGCGCTGCACCTGGCGGTGCAGTCGCTGCGGCGTGGCGAGTGCACCCTGGCCCTGGCCGGCGGTGTCACCGTGATGTCGTCCCCCGGGACGTTCGTGGAGTTCAGCCGGCAGCGCGGCCTCGCGCCCGATGGCCGGTGCAAGTCTTTTGCGGAGGGCGCCGACGGTACGGGCTTCGCCGAGGGCGTGGGCATGCTGTTGGTGGAGCGGCTGTCGGACGCGGTACG
>NZ_JBEOUD010000096.1:0-4863 GCF_040303865.1 Streptomyces sp. NPDC094034
CCACCCCCGCAACTACCTGGCCTTCCTCGGCCTCGCCGCCGCCCTCTGCTGCTACAAACGCCTCACACGACTCACCACATAGGACACGGTCTTAGACCTACGCAGCCGCTGGTGCCGCTGCCCGGCCGCGCCGCCCGGGTCCTTGAGCTGGCCGCGCTGAACGAGCCGGGCGTGGCCGAGGCGCGGGAGCTCGCCGGCTGGGCGGACCCGCGCGCCACCGGGTTCTTCTTCGGCTCCGGCCCGGCCGCCGCCTGGCTGAAGACCCTCCAAGAGCACGCGCCGCACCTGCTGCTGGCCGACGAGGCGGCCGACGTCTGGCCGGCGGCCCCGTTCCTGGAGCACCTGGCCGCCGTCGACCCCCAGGCCGCCGGCCAGTAGATGACCGGCCACGCCGCTGCGCTCGCCGCCGCCGGCCCCTGCGTTCTGGGTGTGCTGCTGCGCCTGGCCGATGTCGGCGCCCTCACCCCAGCCGGGGCGAGGCAACTGCTCCCGCAGGTCCTGCTTCCGGCCCGCCCCGGGGAGCCGGCCGGGCGCTGCGCAACCTGCACGCCGAATCCCCGGCTCTGGTCGGCCGGGCCAACCGTGTCCAGCAGGGCTACTGGTACCTCGGGAGATTGTGGAGCGGCACGAGGGCGGCGTCACGCTGCGCTAGGTCATATGTTGTGTCTCCTCCGCGTCCGTGGGCGTGCTGCCGTGGTCATGGGAAGCTGAGAGAGCGGGCCCAGCACCGGTTCCAATTCACGTCTCACCAGGCGGCGCAACGTCCAGACGAGTCGTAGCCTTGGCACTATCGGATCGAACCGGTTGAAGGTCGCATTCCAGTCCTCATTGAAAGAGACGATGCCCTTCAAGGGCAGATCCCAGCGCAGGCCCTTGGCTCGAGGCAGCGGTGGTGGAAATGCTGGGAGCCCGGGCAGCTGCGGCCACACGCCAGACCCTTCCTCGCCCGACCGCATGGCGTACTCCTGCGCCACGGCTTCACCGAAGGCCGTGTACTCCGCTGGCTCGCAGTAGACCAGCAGGACCAGCCGGGCGGGAGAGATCGTGCGCAGGGCTTCTACGAACTCCCGACCGTTCCAGGTCCCGGAGCCGCGGACATCATCACCACGTGGGCGCCTTGGATCATGTCGCTCACGGTGTCCTGCCAGTTATCTACGGGGAGGTAGCCGCGCTCCGCTCCGAGCAGTGGCAGCCGCTCGTCCGGTTGACCGACTGCGATGACCCGCCCGAGGCCCTTGAACTGCCTGACGAGGAAGTCCTCTTGCGTCATACCACGTATTTCAAAGGGGGACCGCATGAGGGCGCCAGGGGCCTCGGGCATGGGTAAGGCCATCTCCGGGTCGATACCGAAGGGGCGCAAGTAAAGGACATATTGCACCTCAGGGAAGTTCCCGAAAGAGGTGATGGTCCCGGACCGGTGGCGCCTACCTCGGACGAGGAGGGGATAGCTGCATCCGAAGAACAAACCCCCGACCGCCAAGACTGCAAGCATGATCAACAGGCGTGACCACAGGGGGAGCCGAGCCACACCGCCAGCTGGCTCATTCACCAGCACGTTGAACAACGCGGTGCCACTGAACAACATGGCCAGCCCGAGAAGGCGCACAGTCCAACCCAGGCTCGTCAGCATGCGCCCTCGAGTCCGACTCTGCGCCGAGTGAGGCGCCGTTGATTGCGTCCTCATGTATCCCCCGGTCAGCCATGGCGACAACTCTGCAGCGCCTTGCGATTGTGAGTGCGGCGTGCAGCGTGTGACAAGGCTTCCGCCGTGCTCCATGGGCCCGGAACGCGGCTGCTCCGCCGGGAGCCGCGCTGGTGACGTCCACTTCCACCGTCAAGGCCACCGCACCGACCCCTATACCCCGGCTACCGGTGAGCCGTCGCGGAGGGGCACCGTCATGCTCACCGGCCGCCAGTGGCCGACTTCATAGACTGGCTGCAGCGATGCCGTCGCACGGCCGCGTGTACGGCATGGACCATGACGATCCCTGATGGGGCGGCCACGGCCGGGTCGCGGCTACGCCGAACTGGTTGGCGGGCCGCTGGACTGCTGCAGTTCCCGACATCACTGCTGGAGTGCGGATGAGATCGACAGCGGCGTCGCCCTCCGAATGGAGCTCGAACACTCGGCGTCGGCAGGCGATCGCTGTACGGCCCGAGCCCTCGTGACGGTGCCGCGTGACTGGTCCAGCGGTACTAGTGATCTGCGCTGCGCTTCACTTGACGAGCAGCCGCGCGGATGGCTTCGGCGTACGGGGCATCAAAGGTTCGCGTCTCTGTATCAAGATCGCAAAAGGGGACCAGCGCCGCATGGGTGTTGTCCACTGACTGCATCCAGGCTGCCCAGGCGTTGTGAACGTCTTCGTCGGTGACCTGCTCCCCCTTGGCTTTAAGCAGCACGGCGTAGAAGCGGAACAGATCGTCAGAGTCCGAAGGAGGCTGGGCGTCCGGGGGGAGGCAGGACCGGATCAGGTCGGCGAGTGAATCGAGGTAGGTCACACGGTCAGTGTGCCCACAAACAGAACCAGGTGCGCCACGACGAACACCAGCGGAACGATGCGTTCGGACGTGCCCAGCTCTGCGTAACGCTTGCGCCAGCCTGGAATGGGGTCGCTCTTCAGGGCTTCCCACTCGTCAGCGAAGATCCTCGCCGGCAGGCGCTCCTCCAGCTTGTTGATCCCCTTGAACTTCGCGGTATTGAGATCCCGGTAGCTGCGAAGCTGCATCCACCAGGTGCCCGAAAGGGTGACGCCGGCTAGAGCCACGGTCAGAGACACCCACCAGGGAGATCCGGCGAGCTTCGGGAAGCCGAAGCTGATCAGAACGATGAACGTGGTCTGCACCGACAGGAAGAAGGCATTGGAGCTCCCCCGCCGGGCGGAGACCCGGTCGGCCATTTCTACGGCGAGCTTGTAGAGTTCAAGGAGCTCCGCCCGTTGGTTCGGATCGGGAGGTGTCGTCACCGTCCCCCTCCGACTAGGGACTTGAGGTTCTCCCACGTCCACTTGTAGACTTTGCCCGAGGTCCTTGCCGAGGTCGGCTTCTTCCCGGTCTTGCCGTTGTGCCCGTTCAGCAGGAAGTAATCGATTCCCTCTTCTTGAGCGATTCGCAGCTCGATGGCTACACCCACCGCCTCATCCGTGTGGTCACCGCAGATGACGACGACGACGTCCGACGCTCTGATCCTGGCGCGGGCCTTGACCTTCCAGTCGGGCGATGCCTCCTTGATCGACCAGTCATGGATCTCGAAGAGTGAGTTGGGATTCTTGGACTGCCCTATCAGGAAATCCTTGAGGGTCTTGTCGTAGTCATAGTCGAAACTGACGAACACACGCTTGGGCATGGGCATCAGGTTCCTTGCTGTACGTGGAGGCGCACTGCGAGCCCCGTAAGGGGGCACTGCAAATCATCAATGGCGCCTGTCCGGGTCCGTCCGCAGGGCGGCTGTAGTCATTCTCCCACCTGGCGGCTCGGCCGGAGCCCAGTTCGGCCAGCATCGCCGGTTGGTCTGCGGTGAGCCGGTCGCGAGGCCGGTGATGGTGGCGCGGTTGCTTCAGTTGGCGAAGCCCACCGGGCGGGCCGCCGCAGGGCTGCCTCGCCGCCTAACGGTGGAACAGAAGTGGATCAGTCCGAAGGTTTGCGTCCAGCCTCGCTGCTTGAGGCTCGCCGGGTTGTAGCCCAGTTACGCCTACTGGCACATCATGTCCTCATGGTCGAGAACACACCAAACAGGCAGCCTGCACATAGCCGGGCTCAGCGCCCCGCCTCCGGACTGGGGATGCGCCTTGTCGGGGCGGTTCTCCAGATCGTCGGTTGTCTCTTGCTTCTGGTCGCGGCCAACCGGATTCGTATGACGGGCACGGTGTTGAACTCGCCGTACCGCTCTTTGCCGATTTGGCAGACGCTGCTGGTCACAACCGGCATGCTCTGTACCGGAGTTGTTGTGTTGTACGCCGGGAGACGATTATCACGTCACGGGCGCCGGCACTTCACCCGTGTACTGCGCTCACCTCACGAGCTGGGTTCGGAGCCCTTCGTCCTCTTCCTCCGTCCGTTCAGCGAGGACCGCAAGACGTTTCAGTCGGGTTCGGCGTTTTCCGGTCATGGCTCGGCGTTGAGTCTGTTCATGAGCGCAGGCATGGAAAACCCAAGCTCCCAGACCCTTGAAGAGGGCATATCCCGAACCTTCCAACGGTTCGCCAGGTTACTGGCCGTCGGTCAGCCGGGAGAGAAACTGCCCCTCCCTGGAGCTGACAAGCTCTACCTCCCCCTGGACGGCTGGCAGCCCATCGTCAGCGAACTTCTGACCCGCGCCCGCCTGGTCGTCCTTGTCGCCGCTCCTGGTCCTGGAACCCTGTGGGAGTTCTCGGAGGCCGTACGGCTTCTCCCGCCAGCGAGGTTGATCCTCCTCGTCCTGTCTGACGACACCCTGGCCCATGAGCCCAGCGCATATGACCACTTCAGGCGATCCGTCCCTGAAGCCTTCGCCGCTCGGGACGCGCATGTGCGACCACCCCTTCTCCCCGACTGCCCCCCTCTTCGACACCCGGACCGTCTGCTTTGGGAGCCCGCCGTGCGGGGCATCGTCCGCTTCGATGCCGCGTGGACGCCAGAATTTGTACGTCTGGATCCCACGGCTGTGAGGGCGCTGACTCACCTCGGAAGAGCAAAGAAGCTGGCACGTCAGCAGATTGACCCCCTCCTGGAACGTCTCCAACGCGCACTGCCCTGAAGCGGGTATCACCACTGATGTCGCGGCTCTCTTGGCGATGAGCAGTTCTTACGTGCTGACTAGGGAGTTGCTCAGTCTTGGAGAGCGGAGTCCAGAAGAAGTTACCGGTAAGTAGGGTTGGTGTCGGGTTG
>NZ_JBEOUD010000097.1:0-4856 GCF_040303865.1 Streptomyces sp. NPDC094034
CGACCAGTCACCAACACACCCTGACCAGCAGCCAACTCAACAGCCGCACCCAGCAACGGATGCCCAGCCGAACCAAGACCCGCCGCACGCACATCACTGGCGACACCGGACGGCGAACCCGCCGGCCAGAACCATTGGTGCTGGAAGGCATACGTGGGCAACTCCACCCGCCGCGCCCCCGTCCCCGCGAAGAAGCCGGTCCAGTCGACCGTCGCACCGTGCGTGTGCAGGCGAGCCAACGCGGTGAGCGCGGTCAGTTCCTCGCCCCGGTCCTTGCGGAGAATCGGGACGATCGCCGCCTCCTCCGGCGCCGTTTCCTGCGCCATGGCCGACAGCACACCGTCAGGTCCCAGCTCCAGGAAGGTGGTCACGCCCTGCTCACCGAGCGTCCGTACCCCGTCCTCGAAGCGCACGGCCTCCCGGACATGCCGTACCCAGTACTCGGCCGAGCACAGCTCCTCCACCGACGCCAGACCACCGGTCAGATTCGATACGACCGGCATGCGCGGGGCCCCGTACGACAGGCCCTCCGCCACGGCGCGGAACCCGTCCAGCATCGGGTCCATCAGCGGCGAATGGAACGCGTGCGACACCCGCAGCAAGGTGGTCTTGCGACCCTGCTCCTCCAGACGCGCCGCGACCTCCAGGACCACGTCCTCATCACCCGAGACCACCACCGACGAGGGACCGTTGACCGCGGCGATCGACACCTGGTCCTCTCGCCCGAACAGCAGCGGAAGAACCTCCTCCTCCGTCGCCCGCACCGCGACCATCGCGCCACCGGCCGGCAACGCCCCCATCAGCTTCGCCCGCGCCACCACCAGCGCGCAGGCATCCTCCAGCGAGAACACCCCCGCCACAAACGCCGCCGCGATCTCACCAATCGAATGACCAGCGACGAACTCGGGCCGCACACCCCACGACTCCACCAACCGGAACAGCGCCACCTCAATGGCGAACAACGCCGGCTGCGTGAAACCCGTGTCATTCAGCGGCCCGGCGTCCTCACCCCACATCACCTCACGCAGCGACCGCCCCAATTCGGCGTCCAGCAGCGCGAGTACGGAATCCAGTGCCTGCGCGAACACCGGGAACCGGCCATACAGCTCACGCCCCATCCCCAACCGCTGCGAACCCTGACCCGAGAACAGCACCGCCGACTTCCCGCCGACAACCGCCCCCGACACCGCCGAACGATCCACATCACCAGACGCCAGAGCGGCAAGAGCCCGCACCGCATCCGCACGGTCACCCGCCAGCACCACAGCCCGATGATCGAACACCGACCGGCCCATCACCAGCGAGAACCCGACATCCACCGGCCGCAACTCCGGCCGCGACTCCATCGACGACAACAGCTTGGCCGCCTGGCCGCGCAGCGCCTCCGGCGACTTGCCCGAGAGCACCCATGGCACCACGGCGGGCGACCCGGACTCCACCACAGAGGGCTGCGCCGGCTCGGCCGCGAACTCGGCCAGCGGCTGCTGCGGCTGTTCGAGGATGACATGCGCGTTGGTCCCGCTGATCCCGAAGGACGAGACACCCGCACGCCGTACCCGGCCGGTCTCCGGCCACTGAGTCTGCTCGGTCAGCAGTTCCACCGCGCCCGCCGACCAGTCGACATGCGACGACGGCTCGGTCACATGCAGCGTGCGCGGCAGCGTTCCGTGCCGCATCGCGAGCACCATCTTGATGACACCGGCGACACCGGCGGCGGCCTGGGTGTGACCGATGTTGGACTTCACCGAACCGAGGAGCAGCGGACGCTCCGGGTCACGATCACGGCCGTACGTCGCCAGCAGCGCCTGCGCCTCGATCGGGTCACCCAGCGTCGTACCCGTACCATGCGCCTCCACAGCGTCCACATCGTCCAGGGACAGCCCACCGCCGGCGAGCGCCTGGCGAATCACCCGCTGCTGCGAAGGGCCGTTCGGGGCCGTCAAGCCGTTCGACGCGCCGTCCTGGTTGATCGCGCTGCCACGCAGCACCGCCAGCACCTGGTGACCATTGCTCCGTGCGTCGGACAGCCGCTCAAGCACCAGCATGCCGACACCCTCCGACCAGCCCACGCCATCGGCGGACTCGGAGAACGCCTTGCACCGGCCGTCGGGCGACAGACCGCGCTGCCGGGAGAACTCCACGAAGGTGCCCGGGGTCGACATCACCGTCACACCGCCCGCGAGTGCCAGCGAGCATTCGCCGCCGCGCAGCGCCTGGGCCGCCAGATGCATCGCGACCAGCGACGACGAGCACGCCGTGTCCACCGTCACCGCCGGCCCCTCGAACCCGAAGGTGTACGAGACCCGGCCCGAGGCCACGCTTCCCGCGCTGCCCTGACCCTGATGTCCTTCGAACTGCTTGCCGTTCAGTGTGGTGCCGTAGTCGTTGTACATCACACCGGCGAATACACCGGTCGCACTGCCCATCAGCGACACCGGGTCGATCCCGGCCCGCTCGATCGCCTCCCAGGACGCTTCGAGCAGCAACCGCTGCTGCGAGTCCGTCGCCATCGCCTCGCGCGGGCTCATCCCGAAGAAGGCGGGATCGAACTCGCCCGCGTTTTCCAGGAATCCGCCCGAGCGTGTGTACGACGTGCCCGCGTGATCCGGGTCCGGGTTGAACAGCCCGTCCACGTCCCAGCCACGGTTCGTCGGGAAGCCCGAGATCGCGTCGGCGCCCTCGGTGACCAGTCGCCACAGATCCTCGGGCGAGGCCACCCCGCCCGGGTAGCGGCAGCTCATTCCGACGATCACGATCGGATCGTCGGCAACGGGCGGCAGCATCCGGACCGGGATCGTGGTCTCCGCCTCGGTGCCGAACAGTTCGTCCCCGAGATGGTCCGCGAGGGCTGTCGCGGTCGGATAGTCGAAGATCAGGGTGGCCGTCAGCCGCAGACCCGTCACCGTATTCAGCCGGTTCCGCAGCTCCACCGCTGTCAGCGAGTCGAAGCCCAACTCCCTGAACTGGGACGTGGCGTTGACGGCCGTCGCGTCGGCGTGGCCGAGTACGAGGGCGACCTGACTCCGTACGAGATCCAGGAGTGCTTCGTGCCGGGCGGACGAGGTCAGTCCGGCAAGCCGGCCGAGAAGCCCGGTAGCGGCGGCGGTGGTCGATCCGGCGACCGCGCTCCGACGGGAGCGGGAGCGGGTACGGACCAACGACTTGAGCAGCGGCGGCACTTCACTCTGTGCGCGGAGCGCGGGGAGTTCCAGCAGCACCGGCGCCACCACGGTCCGGCCGGAGGCGAGCGCCGCGTCGAAGAGCGTGAGGCCCTGCTCGACGGAGAGCGGCGGCATCCCGGAGCGGGCCAGCCGCCGCATGTCCGCCTCCGTCACCGTCCCCGTCATCCCGCCCACCTGATCCCACGGACCCCAGGCCAGCGACACACCCGGCAGACCCTCCGCCCGCCGACGCGCCACCAAAGCATCCAGGAAACAATTCGCCGCAGCGTAATTGCCCTGCCCCGCACCACCGAACACACCCGCCACCGACGAAAACACCACGAACGCCGCCAAACCAAGACCCCGCGTCAGCTCATGCAGATGCCACGCCGCGTCCACCTTCGGCCGCAGAACCCTGTCCAACCGCTCCGGCGTCAACGAACCCACCACACCGTCATCCAGCACACCGGCGGCGTGTACCACAGCGGTCAATGGGTGTTCGGACGGTACGCCGGCCAGCAGCCCGGACACGGCGGACCGGTCGGCGAGGTCACACGCGGCGACCGTGACCCGCGCGCCCTGCGCGGTCAGTTCGGCGACCAGTTCGGCGGCGCCGGGCGCGTCCGTACCGCGCCTACTGGCCAGCAGCAGATGGCGCACACCGCGCCCGGCGACGAGGTGCCGGGCCAGGACACGGCCCAGACCACCCGTACCGCCGGTGATCAGGACCGTACCCTCGTCGTTCCAGGCCTGATCCGCCTGGCTTCCGCTCTCGCCCGTGGTCACAGATACGGAAGGGGATACAGATTCGGGTACGGGTACGGGTACGCGGGTCAGTCGTCCCGCGCGAATCGTGCCATCACGGACGATCAGCTGCGGTTCGTCGGAACCGAGAGCCTTCCGCGCTTCGGACAGGGACGACAGATCGGTGTCGGTGGGGAGATCCAGCAGTCCGAAGCGACCCGGGTTCTCCGACTGCGCGGACCGGACCAGACCCCATACGGAGGCCGCCGCCAGACCGGCGACAGCATCGCCGTCCACGGACACCGCTCCCCGCGTAACGAACACCAGCCGCGACCCCGCGAACCGCTCCTCGGCCAGCCACCCCTGAACCAGGGCCAGCGACGCGGCGGTCAGCGCATGCACCGACTCCGCGACCCCAACCTCGCCCCCATCCGCGTCTTCGTTCCCGCTCCCGTCCGCATATGACGTTCCGTCAATCCCCACCAGCACGGTGGCCGCTACGGGGGACCCGCCCGCCACCGACGCCAGCAGATCGGCGTAGGTCTCGGCCGTCCCCACCGTCCCGACCTCTGCACCGAGGCCGACCAGGCCCTCGGCAAGTCCCAGCGTGTCCGCCCCGAGGACCACCACCGATCCCGGAACGTCCGCCCCGGCCACGGCCGTCACCGGCGTCCACTCCAGACCGAACAGCGCGTCACGGACGAGGTCCACCGCGGAACCGGCGCCGTTCAACTGCTCGCTCGACACGGCCCGTACGAGCAGCGAATCGACCGAAACAACCGGCTGACCGGAAACGTCGACAGCAACCACGGACATCACGTCCTTACCCACCGGCGCCAGCCGCACCCGCAACGCGGAAGCGCCCGTCGCATGCAACGACACACCCTCCCACGAGAACGGCAGACCACCACCAGCCCCAGCACCATCAACCTCACCCGCCAGCAGCGAGGC
>NZ_JBEOUD010000098.1:0-4525 GCF_040303865.1 Streptomyces sp. NPDC094034
TCCTAGACAGCTCCACCACACCGGAGGTCTTCGCCATGATCAAGCACCGGCACGTGTCAACAACGCTCGTGATCAATACACCTAGGTCCTGTCCGACCGGACAGGACCTACGGGTGACCCGTTCCGGCCGGCGCGGCGAAGAGCCTGTCCAGGTGGTGGCGCAGTACCCCGGCGGCGGACCCGGGGTCGCGCTGACCGACCAGGATGCTGGTGCCGAGCCCCGCCGACATGGCGAGCAGGCTGATCGCCTCCGTCCGTACGTCCACTTCGGGCCCGGTGAGACCGGCGTCCCGCGCCTGCTCCAGCAGCCCGGCCACGGCGTCCTCGGCGGCATTGGGATTGTCGATGAAGGGCTGGGCGGCGAGCGCGTCGTCCGTCATCGCGAGTACGGCGTACGAGGTGTAGACGAGATGGAAGGTCCGGCTCTTCTCGTCGGTCGGCAGTGACTCCATCAGCAGGGCCTCGATCACCGCGCGCGGCCCCGGGGTGTCCCCGGCGGCCCGCAGCCGGGCGGTGACCCGCGCGCCGAGCCCTGCGGCCAACCGCTCCAGTCCGTAGAGGAGCAGCTTCTCCTTGGTCTGGAAGTAGTACTGCACCAGCCGGAGGGAGACTCCCGCCTCCGCGGCCACATCACGCATCCCCACAGCGTGGAGCCCGCGCCGCCCGGCGACCCGGACGAGCGCCTCGGCGATCTCGGCGCGCCGTTCCTCATGGTCCACGCGCTTTGGCATCGGCCGTTTCTCCGCCCCTCGGTGCTTCCGGTCCGCCCATACGGGCCGGACAGGCCGTACGGGGCGAGCTTCATGGTACCGCCGTACCACCATCATGGTACGGTCGTATCACAAAACGGGATCCCCCTGGAGGTGGCCAGCCGTGCCCAAGACGACACCCCGCGACCACGACCGGGCCGATGTCGGCCGCTATGTGAACGAGGCCCTGCGCGAGCGGTACTTCGCCGCCTGCGACGCGGTCCACGCCCTCGGCCCCGCCGCAGCTACGGAGGTGGACGTGGAGACCGCTTTCGGGACCACGCACGTCTACCGGTACGGCCCCGAGGACCCCGCAGCCGCCTCCCGTACCCCGGTGGTGCTGGTGCACGGCGCCGGCAGCAACTCCTCCATGTGGTATCCGAACATCGCCGGCCTCAGCGCGCGGCGCCCGGTCTACGCGATCGACACCCTCGGCGACCCGGGCCGCAGCGTCCAGCGCGCGCCGATCCACGAGCCCGAGCGGGCCGCCGAGTGGCTGGACGAGGTGCTCGCAGGTCTCGGCCTCGACCGGGTCCATCTCATCGGGTCCTCCTACGGCGGCTGGCTCACCCTGAACCAGGCGCTGCACGCGCCCGGCAGGCTCGCCTCCGCCACCCCGCTCGACCCCGGCGGGCTGGAGAAGGTGGGCGCCCGGTTCTTCGGCTGGATCTTCGTCAGCGCGCTGGCGACCTTCGCGCCGGCGGCGATACGCCGGCGGCTGGCGACCGTGCTGGACCAGCCGGTCCTCATCGTGCCCGAGTTGCGCACGATGGTGATGCTCGGCGCCCGCGCCTACCGGATCCGGCGGCCCGCCCCACTCCCGCTGACCGAGGACGAGCTGCGCGCCATCCGTACCCCGCTCCACCTCCTTTTCGGCGAACGGAGCCTGCTGGTGCACCCGGAGCGGCAGCGCGAGCGGGTCCCCCGTCTGGTGCCGGGCGCCCGCGCCGAGATCATCGTCAACACCGGCCACGGGCCGCAGATCGACCACGCGGACCAGGTCAACAGCCGGATGCTGAGCTTCCTGGACTCCGTGGACCAACAGGAGCCGTAGGACGTCGGCTACGTGTCCTGGAAGACGACCAGGGCCCGGCCTCCCCGGCCCGCGAGCATGTTCTCGAACGCCGCCGGGATGCCGTCCAGCGCGATCCGTTCGGTGACCAGCGCGCCCAGATCGAACCGGCCCGCGCGGATGTGCTCGGCGAGCACCGGCAGGTCCTTCGACGGGTCACTGTTGCCGTAGACGCAGCCGGAGAGCGCCCGGCCCCAGTGGAACAGCTCCAGCGCGTTGAAGGTGACGCGCTGGTCCTTGCCGCCGATTCCGACGACCGTCGTACGGCCGCCGCGCCGGGTGGAGTCCCAGGCGGTGCGGATGGTCGTGGCGCGGCCGACGCACTCGACGGCCACATCGGCGCCCCGGCCGCCGGTGAGCCCGCGGATCTCCCTGGCGGTGGTGTCGGAGGCGACGACATACGCGGTGGCTCCCGCCGCGCGGGCCAGCGCCTCCTTCGCCGGGGACACATCGACGGCGATGATCTGGCCCGCACCTGCGATCCGGGCGGACTGGAGAACGGCGAGACCGACCCCGCCGACGCCGAAGACCACCACCGACTCCCCCTCACGGACCCGCGCCGCGTGGTGGACCGCGCCGTATCCCGTGAGGACGGCGCAGCCCAGGAGGGCGGCGTCGGTGAGCGGTACCCCGGCCGGGAGCGGCAGGACGCAGTTGGCGGCGACGACCGTCTCCTCCGCGAACGCCCCGACGTTCAGGCCGGGGTGAAGCTCCGTGCCGTCGGCGGTACGGGCATGGACGCCCGCGGCGCCCGCGAGCGCGCTGTCGCAGAGCCAGACCTCACCGCCCAGACAGGCCGGGCAGGTCCCGCAGGAGGGGGCCCAGTTGAGGACGACACCGTCGCCCGGCATCACATGCGTGACACCCTCGCCGACGGAGACGACCGTACCGGCGCCCTCATGGCCCAGGACCGCGGGCAGCGGGATCCGCATCGTGCCGTTGGACAGGGACAGATCGGAGTGACAGACACCGGCGGCGGCGAGCCGGACCCGTACCTGGCCGGGACCGGGTTCGGGAAGTTCGATCCCGGTGATCTCCAGCGGGTCTCCGACGGCGGACAGGATGGCGGCGCGGACCACGAGGGCTCTCTCCCGGCTCAGAACTGGAGTGACTTGGTCTGAAGGTACTCGGCGAGCCCGTGCGCGCCGAGTTCCCGGCCGACCCCGGACCGCTTGTAACCGCCGAACGGCGCGAGCGGGTTGAAGCGGCCCCCGTTGATGTCGACCTGTCCGGTGTCCATCCGGCGGGCGAAGGCGACGGCCTCGCTCTCCTCGCGGGCCCAGACCGCGCCCGCGAGTCCGTAGACGGTGCCGTTGGCGACCCGGAGGGCGTCCTCCTCGTCCTCGTACCGCAGGAGGGAGAGGACGGGGCCGAAGATCTCCTCCTGGGCGATGGTCATCCCCGGGGTGACCTCCGCGAAGACGGTCGGCGCGAGGTAGTAGCCGGTCGGGTGCGGGGCCTCGGGACCGCCCGCGACCAGCACGGCGCCCTCCGCGACGCCCCGCTCGATATAGCCGCGTACCCGCTCCCGCTGCTTCTCGTTGACGAGCGGGCCGAGCCGGCTCGCGCTGTCGAGCGGGTCGCCCGCGACGTACTTGGCGGCGGCGGTCCTCGCCAGCTCCACCGCCTCGTCGTACTGATCGGTGTGGACCAGCATCCGGGTCCAGGCACTGCACTTCTGGCCGGAGTTGGTCATGACATTGGCGACACCGACGGCGACGGCCCTGGCGAGATCGGCGCTCGGCAGGATCACATTGGCGGACTTGCCGCCCAGTTCGAGGGCGACGCGTTTGACGGCGGCTCCGGCGGTGGCGCCGATCAGCCGACCGACCTCGGTGGAACCGGTGAAGGAGACGAGATCGACGTCCTCGTGCTCGGCGAGGGCCTGGCCCGCGACCGGTCCGAGGCCGGTGACCAGATTGAACACCCCGGCGGGCAGGCCCGCTTCATGGACCAGCTCGGCGAAGAGCCGCGCGGTCAGCGGGGTGTCCTCGGCGGGTTTGACGACGATCGTGCACCCCGCGGCCAGGGCCGGGCCGACCTTGGCCACGATCTGGTGCAGGGGATAGTTCCACGGCGTGATCGCGCCGACGACGCCCACCGGCTCCAGCAGCACGGTGGAGTTGCCGGTCTTCTCCTCGAAGGGATACGTGGCGGCCAGCTCCGCGAAGGTACCGGCGATCACGATCGGCCCCCCGGTGTGCACCTTTCTGGACAGTGCGAGAGGCGCGCCCAGTTCGGCGGTGACGGTGGCGGCGAGCTCGTCCTGACGGGCCGCCATGGCGTCACGCAGAGCGGTGAGACGGGCGGCCCGCTCGGCGGGCGGGGTGGCGGCCCAGCCGGGAAAGGCCGCCCGTGCGGCCCGTACGGCGGCGTCGACGTCCTCCGCCGTACCGGCCGGGACGGTCGCGATGATCCGCTCGTCGGCCGGGTTCACCACGGCGATCGTGTCCGGCCCCGCCGCCGGCCGCCACGCGCCGCCGATGTACATCCCGTCGTGTACCCGCATCGTCGTTCCTTCCGGAAGTGCCCGACTTCGCCCGTCACGACCAAACTAGCGGTGCGAGTTTTATGACACCAGGGCGCCCCGGGGGGCCCTCACATGTGCACTAGGTGTATTGATCACGAGCGTTGTTGACACGTGCCGGTGCTTGATCATGGCGAAGACCTCCGGTGTGGTGGAGCTGTCTAGGACTGCACCGCA
>NZ_JBEOUD010000099.1:0-4383 GCF_040303865.1 Streptomyces sp. NPDC094034
TTGTCGGCTGTGTCGGATGTGGCGTTGCGGGCGCAGGCTGCTGGTCTGCGGGTGTTTTTGGAGGAGCGGCCGGAGGTGTTGCCCGCGGATGTGGGGTGGTCGTTGGCGAGGACGCGTGCGTTGTTCGATCATCGGGCCGTGGTGGTGGGTGAGGACCGTACGGAACTCCTCACCGGACTCGAAGCACTCGCCGCCGGAGAGCCCGCCGCCCAGGTGGTCTCCGGGACGGCGGACGAAGCGGGCGGCACCGTCTTCGTCTTCCCCGGTCAGGGATCCCAATGGGTGGGCATGGCCCGTGAACTCCTCGACTCCTCCGAGGTGTTCGCGAATCGGTTTGCCGAGTGTGCCGACGCTCTCGCGCCCCACACCGACTGGTCGCTGCTGGACGTTGTACGTGGTGTGCCGCACGCACCGAACCTGGACCGGGTCGATGTGGTCCAGCCCGTGTTGTTCGCGGTGATGGTGTCGCTGGCGGAGCTCTGGCGCTCCCTGGGCATCGTGCCGGACGCGGTCGTCGGGCACTCGCAGGGTGAGATCGCCGCGGCCCAGGTGGCCGGCGCGCTCAGCCTGGACGACGCGGCCCAGGTGGTGGCCCTGCGGTCACGGGCCATCGTCGCGCTCGCCGGAAACGGTGGCATGGCGTCGGTGTCCCTGCCCGCCCATGAGCTGGAGCACCGGCTCGCGCGTCTGGGCGGTCGCGTGCACATCGCCACCGTCAACGGCCCCTCGTCGACCACGGTCTCCGCCGACGTCGAGGCGCTGGAAGAACTGCTGGCCGCGTGTGCGAAGGAGGGGGTGGACGCCCGGCGGATCGCCGTCGACTACGCGTCCCACTCCCCGCATGTGGACGTGCTCCACGATCACCTGCTTGAGCTGCTGTCCGGGATCACCCCCCGCACCTCGGAGCTTCCCTTCTACTCGACGGTGACCGGTGAGCCGCTGGACACCGCGACCCTGGATGCCGCGTACTGGTTCCGCAACCTCCGTCAGACCGTGCGGTTCGAGCGTGCGACGCGGGCGCTCCTGGCGGCTGGGCACCGTACCTTCGTCGAGGTCAGTCCGCACCCGGTGTTGACCATGGCGGTTCAGGACACGGTGAGCGGCGCGGCGGGGGCCGCGGCGGACGCCCTGGTCACGGGCACACTGCGCCGGGACGACGGCGGCCTGCGCCGTTTTCTCACCTCGCTCGCCCAGGTGCACACTCATGGTGTGTCCGCCGACTGGTCCGCCGTACTGGCCGGCCACGGGGCCCGTACGGTCGAACTGCCCACGTACGCCTTCCAGCGGGAGCGGTACTGGCTTGACAGTACGTCCGGTACCGCGGACGTGACCTCGGCCGGGCTGCTCGCGGCGGAACACGCACTGCTGGGTGCGGCGGTCCCCCTGGCCGACAGCCGGGAGTTGGTGTTCACCGGACGCCTGGCCCCCGGTGCGCACCTCCGGCCGGCCGGAGGTCCCGGGGCGGGCGCAGCACTGTCCGGCGCGGTGCTCGCCGAACTCGTCCTGCACGTCGGCGAGCAGGTCGAGTGCCCCTGGGTGGACGAACTGACGGTGCTTTCTCCACTGGGCTTCTCCGCCGAGCACGCGTGTCAGCTCCAGATCACCGTCCGGGCGCCGGACGCGTCCGGGCGGCGTGAGGTTCTCGTTCACTCCCGCCCGGAGGACCAGGACGAGGACGGTGACTGGACACGACACGCCGAGGCCGCGGTTCTGCCACGCGACGACGCCGCCGCCCCGGCTGTCGCGTCTTCCGACGGCGCCTGGCCCCCACCGGGCGCCACGTCCGTCGATCTCGACGATCTCGCGCCGGACCTTGAGGACGATGGTGCCGGTCCGGGAGAGCCGTTCCGCGGTGTGCGGGCGCTGTGGCGGCAGGGCTCCGAGTTGTACGCGGAGGTGGCGCTCGCGGAGGATCCGCCCACCGACGTGGACGGCTTCGGAATCCATCCCGAACTGCTGGACGCGGCTTCCCGTGCGCTTGCCCCCGCTCTGCACCAGGACGGCGCCGCCGCACGACGCGTGGTGTCCTGGAGCGGCCTGCGCCTCTACGCCACCCGGTCCACCTCCGTACGCGCACGACTCACCGCGCTCGGCACGGACCGGTACCGGCTGGCGCTGGCCGATCCCGCCGGGCGGCCGGTCGCGGCTGCCGAGTCCCTCACTCTGGCGGACGCCCCCGACGATCCGGCGCAGCGACCGCGGGAGCGGGACAGCGGGAGCCTTTTCCACCTCGACTGGCCGGAGGTGGACAGCACGGCGGGCGGCGCTTCCGGCGTCTGGACCCTGCTGGGAGACGGGACGGCATCCCTCAGGGGCGAACTCGCCCGCGCCGGGGTGACGGTAGGGACCTGTCCCGACCTGGCGACGGCTTCGGCACGCGCACTCGGCGCCCCCTCTTCCGGTGTCGTACGGGCTTCCGGCGTCGTACGGGCTTCCGGCGTCGTACTGGCCGCTCCCGCCGACTCCACCGCCGCGTCCGTGCCCCCCACCGGGCAGGACGACGCCGGCTCACATCGGCCCGACACCCCCTCGGACCACGCCCATCGGGCCACCGAGGCCACGCTCGGGCTGCTGCGCGAGTGGCTCTCCGACGAGGGCACCGACACCGCCCGACTCGTGATCCTCACGCGGGGCGCCGTCGCCGTCCGGGCCGGTGACGATGTGACCGGACTGGCGGGCGCCGCCGTCTGGGGACTGGTCCGCAGCGCCCAGGCCGAACACCCCGACCGCGTCACACTGATCGACATCGACGACACACCGGCCTCGGTGCGCGCGCTGCCCGCCGCACTGGCCACCGGCGAGCCCCAACTGGCGCTGCGCGGAGGCAGGTCGCACACCCCGAGGCTGACGCGGACGATCCCCGACCCAGCGGCGCCGGCCCGGCCGCTCGACCCGGCCGGTACGGTGCTCGTCACCGGCGGCACGGGCACTCTCGGCCGGCTCGTCGCCCGTCACCTCGTGACCTCACACGGTATCCGGCATCTGCTCCTGACCAGCCGCAGGGGCCCGGACGCCGATGGTGCCGACCAGATCCGCGCGGAACTCGCCGCCGAGGGCGCCGAGGTGACCGTGGTCGCCTGCGATGTCGGTGACCCGCGGGCCCTGCGGGCGACCCTGGGCACCGTGGACCCCCACCACCCGCTCACCGCCGTCGTCCACGCGGCCGGTGTCCTCGCCGACGCCACCGTGCACGCCCTCACCACGGAGCAGACGCGTCGGGTGCTCCGGCCCAAGGCGGACGCCGCGTGGAATCTGCACCAGCAGACCTCTCGGCTGGACCTCGCCGCGTTCGTCCTGTTCTCGTCCGTCACCGGCGTCATCGGCACACCGGGCCAGGCGAACTACGCGGCGGCCAACGCCTTTCTCGATGGTCTGGCCGCGCACCGTCATGCCCACGGGCAGCCCGCGACCAGCCTGGCCTGGGGCTACTGGGCCGAGTCCACCGGGATGACCAGCCATCTCTCCCGGGCGGATGTGGCCCGCATGGACCGCACCGGCGTCGGTGCCCTGGCGACGGACGACGCACTCGCCCTCTTCGACACCGCTCTCGCCGGAGGGCTCCCGGCCCTGGCGCCGGCCAGGATCGTCACGCGGTCCCTGCGGGAGCTCGCGCGCAGCGGCCCGCTGCCCGCGGTGCTGCGCGGTCTGGTCCGTACCTCGTCACGGCGCAGGGCGGCGGGCGCCGTGACGGGCGCGGACTCGTGGCAACAGCGGCTGTCGGCCCTGCCCCCGTCCGAGCAGCACGCCCTGCTGCTCGAACTGGTCAGCGGCCACGCGGCGGCCGTCCTTGGCGGTACCCGCCAGACCGTGGAAAGCGGCCGGGCCTTCAAGGAGTTGGGTTTCGACTCTCTGACGGCCGTCGAACTGCGCAACAGGCTCAGCGCCGCGACCGGCCTGCGGCTGCCCGCCACTGTCGTCTTCAACCACCCGACGGCGGCGGCGCTCGCGGCACATGTGCGCGAGCTGCTGGCTCCGGTTCCGGCTGCCGCCGAGGACGTCTCCCCGATGGCGCGGCTCGATTCCCTGGAAACGGCTCTCGGTTCGCTCGATCCGGCCGATGCCGACGCCCACGACGCGATCGCCGAGCGCCTGCACGCCCTGCTGCGGAAACTGGAACGGCCCGGCGGGGACCTCACGGACACGATTCTGTCGGCGACGCCCGACGAGATCTTCGAACTTATCGACAACCGGCTTGGCCGACAGCGTCGGACAGGTTCGGACAACCAGGGGGCCAACCATGACGAACGAAGCGAAGATCGCCGAATACCTTAAGCGCGTGACGGTGGAGCTTCATCGGGCTGAGCGGCGGCTTGTTGAGGTTGAGGGGCGTGTGCATGAGCCGGTGGCGGTGGTGGGTATGGGGTGTCGTTTTCCGGGGGGTGT
>NZ_JBEOUD010000100.1:0-4147 GCF_040303865.1 Streptomyces sp. NPDC094034
CACCAACACGACCAAGAGACCACCACGACTCAAACCCGCACCCCCTAAAGTTCCTGGCATTGGGACCCCTCCCCCCGGGCCGCCCCCCTCAAAGCTGCACTTGCGGTGGAGGGTTGGGGGTCAAGGGTGGAGCGGAGCGGAATCGGCGCAGCCGACGCGACGTAGGAGCGCCCTTGATGCCCGGCCCGGAGCCGCGAAACTGAAACCTGAGGGGCGGCCCCCACCCGACACCAAACGCTCCGGTTCACCCCGGTTACCCCTCGGCGTGAACCCGCACCCAACCCCGCGCGCGCAGTCACGGTTTGTCAGACAATGACGGGGATGGTCTCGGAGGGGTTGGTGGACCAGTTGGTGACGATGGGCTTGTCCACGACGGCGGCGTCGGGGAGCTTGAGCTCGGCGGGCTCGGGGTCCTCTTCGGTGAGGGCGATGATGACGTGCTCGAATTCCACGCCGCCATCGCTGTTGGTGGTCTTGGGGTTGATACCCGTGTACGCGACGGCGGAGCCGGTGAGCTTGATGGGGTCTTCGCCGCCCTGCCCGACGGGGGAGGCGACGCCCTCGGCGTTCGAGCCGAAGGACACGCTGGGGGTGTTGACGTCCAGGTAGCAGGTGATGCCGGACTTTGCCTTGGCGGTGACGCGGTAGTAGCCACCGGCCTGGGTCTCCGAAGTGACAGTGAAGTCCAGGTCGTTGGTGCCACAGGACTGTCCGTAGCCGCTCTTGTCGGTGGAGTCTCCGGAGCTGGAGTCGGAGTTGGAGTCGGAGCCGCTGGAACCGGATCCGTCCGTGGAGGAGTTGTCGCCGGAGGAACTGTCGCTCCCGCCGCTACCGGCGGAGGCGACGGCGGAGGGGGCCACGGTGCTGCCGGCGTCCGAGCCGTCGTCGGGGTTGCAGGCGGTGGTGGTGGCGGCGAGGGCCGTCACGGCCACGGCGGCCAGGACGAGGCGGGCGGAACGGGCGGCGAGACGCGAGCGCATCTTGATCTCCAGCGGCTGTCGGTTGCGGTGTTTCCTGCTGACACCGACGACACTAGGGCCGAGTCGATCCTGAAATGATCCTGTACATGTCCGCGTTCTGTCTCAGCGACCTCGGCCCAAGTAACAGCCCTGGACTGCACGAACCCAGCTCAGCCGACCGCGTCGAACCGTGCGGGGCCGGACTGCGACCGGCCCCGCTCCGGGTCAGGCCGACCAGGTGAGGAACCGCGCCCAGGCGTCGGGGGCGACGGTGAAGGTGGGGCCTTCGACGTTCTTCGAGTCGCGGACGTGGACGGCGTGCGGGCACGTGGCGACCTCTACGCACTCGCCGCCGCTAGGGCTGCTGTAGCTGGACTTGTGCCAGTCGAAGGCGACCTCGATGCATTGGCCTCCGGCGTCGCTGCTGTAGCTGGACTTGAACCACCGCAGGGTGCTGCTCATTGTCAATCTCCCGCCAACCGCTCGATGAGGCCCAGCGATTCGTCCGGGCCGAGGGCCTGTGCCCGGATTTTCGCATACCGCTGGGCGTAAGCGCTCACCTTGGCAGGGTCGGTGATGAGTAGGCTCTCGTCCTGAAGCTCCATGTAGACCAAGTGGTCATGCTCCGGAGTTTCCAGCAGGGTCAACCCGCCCCGCAACCCGGCGTGTTCGCCACGTAGTCCTCTGTTGAGAGGCAGCACCTGAAGTGTGACATTCCGGCGCTTAGCGCACTCTGTGAGATGCGCCAACTGTCGACGCATGACTTCTTTGCTGCCTACGGACCGCGTTAGCACGGACTCTTCCAGGATCAGTTCGATCAGCGCGATCGGATCCCGGTCGAAGATTGCCTTCCGAACCATCCTGGCCTCGACGAGTTCGTTCACGCGCTGCTCGGAGAGGGGTGGATACCCTCCGCCGATCAGATCGCGTGCGTACTCCTCGGTCTGGAACAGACCGTTGATCACTAGCGTCTCGTATGACGACAGGGTCAATGCTTTCTGTTCTGGCAACGCGAAGTCCTTGAACAACTCCGGATACTTGTCCAGCCGCACATACTCCCGCGCCTGCTCAAAGACGCCCATCCCCTCCCCGAGCACCCGCTCCAGCGCCACCAGCATCTCGTCACTCGCCGGTTGCGCGCACGTCTCCATCGCGCTTACCGCCGCGCCCGAGAAGCCCAGCTCCTTTCCCAGCTGTTCCTGTGTCAGCTTTTTCTTGATGCGCATCCTGCGGGCGACATCGGCCACCAATCGCGTCGCAGGACCCGCCGTTTCCTTGTTTTCCGCTCGCGCCATCGCGATCACCTTTTCGACTCAACCGGACTCAACCGGTCACAACCGAGACATACGGAATTCCACCTTCCGCAAAGGGCATTCGGGCAGGTCAACCCCTGTCCGACGGACCCCGAGCAGACATGGAAAACGCTAGCCAGTGAGCGTCAGAATGTCCCCATGGATGCGACAACTCGCCAATTAGGTGACATCGATTGGATTCCGTCCTCCGGATTCCAGCTCCGGAAAGCGGGAGCCCGATTCGATGCCGTGAGGGTCGACGCGGATGACGGTCGTCGTCTCGCCGACATGCTGGAGGCGCTCTGCGGCGGTGAACCCGGGCCGGTGGTCAGTGAGGCGAATGGGCGGCGGGGAATGTATTTCCTGCTGCCGCCCGGAAGCACGGCGCACCGTTCGTGGCCGCCCGGCGTTCAGCGGTTCAACTCGGCTCGGAATACGGTCAGTTACGTGCCGGTGCCCGCGCTGTCGGGTCGTACGTGGCCGCTCTCCTGGTACTTCCCGCCCACCGGCCGCGACCGCTTCGTCCACCCGCTGCTCCTGTTGAACGCGGCGATCGCGCTCCTCTCCGAACCTCCGGGCCGAGACGTCCTGGAGAGGGTCGGCTTCCGGCTCTCCGCGCTCGACGTCCACGGCGGGAGCATCTCGGGAGGCGCGACCTCTTAACCGGCAGTAGTGGTTTCTCCGGTGCCTTCGATCAGTACGGAGGGGGGATCGAAGGCCCCCCAGGTTGGGGACTGGCCAGGTCAGCGTGGAGTTCGCGTGATCGCGCGGTGGCGAACTGGCGGACCGTGAGGCCTAGGGGCCTGTGACAGAACGAAGACGGCGCGGGAGACCGCCTGTAACTCGGTGCGAGATACAAATACTTCCGGTCGCACGCACCGCACTCGTTCTGGAGGAACACCGTGAAGTACACCCGCCTCTCTGCTCTCGCCGCCCTCGGAGTCGCCGCCGCCCTCTCGCTCACCGCTTGTGGCAACGGCTCCGGGAAGGACTCGTCCTCCAGCGTCTCTTCGTCCTCGTCCTCGTCTTCCTCGGCCTCGGAGGGCAGCTCGGCGTCGGAGGGCGGTTCGGGCTCCGGTGGTTCGGAGGCGAGCAACGCGAAGTCGGGCTCCGGTGAGGACAACGAGGCCCGCGTCGGCGGCGGGAACGGCGCGACGGAGGCCGGCGGCCAGGTCACGTTCTGCAAGACGGAGGATCTGGCCATCGATGCCAGGGACGCCGCGCCCGACGAAGTCTCGGGCAGGATCGACATCACCATGATCAACCGGGGCTCGACCACCTGTTCGGCGACGGGCTTCGCGGGCGTCGACATCAAGGACGCCGACAACACCTCGAACCCCATCGAGCGCGGCCAGGCCCAGCCGCGTATCACCACCCTGAAGCCCGGCGACGCCGCTGTCTTCAACCTCGCCTACGACATCGACAACAGCGGCGGAAGCCTCGCGCACCCGACCAACATCGAGGTGACGCCCCCGAACGAGACCCACACCGTGAGCCTGAACTGGCCTGCGGGCGCGGGGGAGATCAAGGGCGCCTACACCGACGTCGAGGTCTACCCCACGCACACGGCCGAGTAGGGACGGAGGCGCCCCGGCGTCCCGTGAGTACCCGGTTGAGCGGGCTGGTTCGAAGCCCGTCACGACAGTCCGCCGGGGGTTGGCGGCTTCGGTTTCGGTCACGGTGTGATGTGGCGGTAGCTGACGACTGTGGACGGGCTGGGGAGTTTCGCGGTGGTGACGGTACGGCCGGTGCCGGGGGCGTGGATGACCTTGCCGTCGCCGATGTAGAGCTGAACGTGCCTGCCCTTGTTGCTGATGATCAGGTCGCCGGGTACCAGGTCGGCGCGGGTGGTGGCTTTGCCGGCCTTCACCTGGCCCCACGTGGTGCGGGGGAGTT
>NZ_JBEOUD010000101.1:0-4123 GCF_040303865.1 Streptomyces sp. NPDC094034
CCACCCCCGCAACTACCTGGCCTTCCTCGGCCTCGCCGCCGCCCTCTGCTGCTACAAACGCCTCACACGACTCACCACATAGGACACGGTCTTAGGCTCAGGCAGAGCATCGACCATACATAGGACCTTGGTGCGTGGCTCATCACCACCGACTCAACGTCCGGTGCCCGGCGTCGAGCGGTCTCAGCGGGGCAGTATTCAGAATCCGATTAGCCCGGCAACAGTTGCGCAAGTGAGGGCTCCGACTGCGCACAGATCGGCAATCCATACGACAGTGAAGCGAGTGGTCATCATGACTTGTTCGGATTCTCTGTGTTGTCGTTTGAGTCGGGTTGTTACTCTTTTCGCCGCGCGTTCCGTCGAGCCGACGAAGTGGTCGATGATCGAACCGCCGAAACCAGTGGAGCGAATTTCGATTCCTTGGCGGGTAGCGATAGTCAGGGTGCCATTTCCGCTTGATGTGACATTGGTGATCATTTTGTACGGGATGGTGTAAGTCACCAGCGGGTTGACAATGGTCAATGAGGATTCCTCAAGTAGGATCCGGGATCCCCAGATTCGGTGCGCGATAGTGATCATGCCAAGGCTGACCGCCACTCCTGCCAACGGCCCGCCCCTGAGGCCGTAAGTGAGGCTCACCGTCAAACCGATTGCCGCCATACCGAAAGCGAGCGTGAAGGTCCACGACATGACCTTAAATGACCCTCGTCGCAGCACCTCTTTTCGAGGTGATTTCGGCATGATTCTCACACTTTCGTTGGTTCGGAGACGGGGTGTCGGAGTCCGGTGGTGAGACGAAGGCTACCGCCCCACCACCGGGTAGTGCGCTGTCAGCATGCCCCCACATAAGCTCCAAGGCTTGCGCTACCGGAGCTGCAGAATGCTGTATTGAGTCCGGCGTTGGTACCCATATTGCCGTAAGTGGTTCCCCAGTCGATTGCCCCTCCCGGGTTTTCGGCCGTCACCGAGGACTTGCGGCCTCCGCCTACACCGCGAACTCCGGGAACCTTTGTCCTGTAGACGCGAGGAATCTTGGCGATCGCTCCTGCGCTGTGTGCAGCGCTCCAGCTCGCTTGGCCTCCGAAAACTCTGCCATAGGTGGCTGCAGCTCCGCCGCCGACGGCTACCCAAGCCAAGTCTTTCGCCAAGGCTCGTCCATTCCATTCCCCATATCCGACACCGTCTCCCAAAAATTTTGCAGCTGCGATACCTGCCCCTACGGCTATACATGTGCCCGCACTGGCGACTACGCATACGCCAAATCCGACAATGCCGGAGTGGGTTTTGATGTTTTCCCAATGGTTGCCGACCCATTGGCCGGCAGTAGTGCCCTTGGCGTTGTCCCAGGCGGCGCCGAATTCTCCCGCCTTAATGTTGCCCCAGATGCCGTCTTTTTTGCGGCGTTCTGCGTTGGCTTTATCTTTGGCGGCTTTGGCTTGTGCTGCTGCTCTGGCGTCGGCTTGTGCTTGTTCGGCTGCTTTGGCTCTGGCTTGGGCTTGGGCTACTTGTGGGGATTTCTTGCCTGGTGTGGTGATGGCTTTGCCGTTGGTTCCGATGTAGGAGCCGATGTGGTAGCGGTTGCCGGTTGATGCGTTCTTGACGTAGCGGACGGGGTCGCCTTTGACTTGGCCGGTGCCGCCGATGGGGTAGCCGTCCCCCGTCACCCAGTCCGACCCCACCAGCCTCTGCCCCGCCGACCTCTGCGGCAACGGTGTTGTGGGCGTAGCTGTAGGCGTTCATCTGGGCGGGTGTGTTGATGTCGATGACGGGGTCGACGGAGAGGAAGCGTCCGAGGGCGGGGTCGTATTCGCGGGCGCCGAGGTGGGTGAGGCCGGTGGGGTCGTTGGTGCCGCCGACGAAGCCGCGGGTGCCGGGGATCTGGGTGCATTCTTGGGTGCGAAGAGGGCATCATCGCCCGTGCTGTGGCTGCTCGCGGAGCGACGGTATGGGGTATCGACCCGTCGCCCCAGATGATCGAGCACGCTCGGAGCACCGAGAAGAGCCAGCCCACCGGAGCGGTCTTCTCAGTCGACGACGGATGCACACTGGCCACGGTCGCCACTGCTTCCGTCGAGTGGGTGACCGCCGGGCTCTCGCTGAACAACGTGCCTGATCTCAATGCCGCACTCGCTGCTGTCCACCGGGTCCTTAACCCGGGTGGCGCCCTCATCTTCACGGTCCCGCACCCCTGTTTCGAGGCGCCACACGCCACGTGGGCGCAGGCCGGAGACGGAACCACGCGCAGAGTCGTCGGCGACTACCTCACCGAAGGCTTCTGGCGATCAAGCAACCCCAACGGCGCCCGTCGAGCCGGAAACCAGAACCGGAAGCTGTCCACCTATATCACCGCACTGATGCGCAACGGCTTCAAAATCGCAGCCGTCGACGAGCCGACACCAGACCCTCGTGTCGTTGCCGCCCAACCCCAACGCTCCGGGCTGCCACCCTTCATACTCTTCGATGTGCGTCGAGCGTGATCCTGCACCGACAACCACTCACCCAGCGTGCTCACTGCACGGAAGCTGAGCCAGAACTACGAGTTGTGGAACCTCACCGGCTCGGGAATCGATCCCGTCCTGGTAGGCCCAGGCGGTGAAGTCGGCTGGTCACACTGATTACCGCCGCGACCGGCACCGTCGCGGCCCCTGTCGAAGAACCGTCGGCTGGACCGCGTCGAGTCCACCCGCATCACTGCGGCCGCCGCCCCCCCAGTCGACTTGTCGGCAGGAACAGTGGGAGAGCTTCCTGCGCCGCCGGGGCTGCGGATGGGCTGGGCGGGGGAGTCGGCACGCTTCGTATGACGCGGCCCGGTGGTCGAAGTCACTGTCCGCACTGGGTGGCCTTGCGGTCGTCCTGCCGCACCGCCTGCCCGGCGCCGCGGCTTTGGCGATGTGACGACCGCAGCTGACCGCCAGGCATCAGAACGCTACGACTGCTGAAGCGGAGTCGTCGTTGAGGAGCCGGCGGGCGATCGTCCAGCGTTCTGCGCAGAGGGTGAAGGGGAGTTGAGGGCGGCTGGCCCGGTTCGAGCGCGCCAGCCGCCCCTTCTGGTCCGGTTGTTCACGGCCGGGTGTCGCCCCAGGCCCGCGGGCGGGGCCTGCTGTCACCGTCGGGCCGGTCGCTGTTGGGCATACCTGGAAGACGAGAGTCTGCAGGGGCGCGTGCGGGGAGATCGAGGCGGAGATCACCCAGCGGCTGGAGAAAGAAGCCGGCTCCCTGTGTCAGCACATCCGCCGAAGTGCCCTTCAAGGTGGCTTCAAGTGCGCTCCGCTGGAGGTCTCCACTCGGCGAAGACCTGACCGTAGCGGTCGGCGGACATCTCGTGGACGCGCTTGGCCAGGATCTCCGCGTCCTGGGCGTCGGCGGCGAACTGGCCGAGCACGGACCCGTCCGGGCCGGAGATGGTCAACACCGCAGCGGCGGGCCCCGGCACGACGCCGTACCTTCAGCGTCTGATGGGCAGGCACCAGCAGTGACGGCAGCAACCCCCGTCTGCGACGCCCTGGTCCTCAAGGCCCTCGCCTGGGTGCGCGTCCTGGCCTCACCGGGGTGGTAGCGGCCCCCGGGCGAGGACCGTGACGCCCACCGCTCCGGTGTAGAACTCGCCTACTGGACCAGCCGGCAGGTCCGCCGAAGCGGCCTGTGCCTGTCCTGCTCGATGCGCGAGAGCGAGCCCGACATCCTGTTCTGCGAACAGCGGCGGATGCCGCAATTTCGCCCGCCTCCTGGGGACCCTGGCGTGACGAAGGCCCCGTACAGTTGGAAGCGGTCCGGCCCGGAGGCACATTGGCCTGCCTCCAGCCCGAACTGTCCCTAACCATCAGGTTGTGGCCTGGAAGAGCAGGACAGCCACAGCAAGGGACAGCAGGGCGACCGCGGCCACTTCGAGGGCAAGCGAGCAGACAAGCAACCGTGCCGCTGAGCGGTTCGCATCACGCAGGCTGTCGAGCAGGTCCAATCGAGCCTTGTGCGATGTCGAGAATGGATCCGAGTCGGAGCCGTCCCAGGCTTCTCGCAGCCATCGAGTACTAAGAAGCCATCTCATTTGGCTGGTTCGGTAGCCTGTCTGTGTGGGAATCGTTGAGCGGCTGGTGCCGGACGAGCTGTGGGAGTTGTTCCAGCG
>NZ_JBEOUD010000102.1:0-3024 GCF_040303865.1 Streptomyces sp. NPDC094034
GCGGTGACGTTCAGTGGTGCGTTGCCGGTGGTTGCTGACAGAACTCCGCCGATTGGGCGGCCGGTTGGTGGTGCTCGGGTGTATGTGCTGGATGGGTGGTTGCGGCCGGTTCCGGTGGGTGTGGTGGGGGAGTTGTTTATTGGTGGTGGGGGTGTGGCTCAGGGGTATGTGGGGTTGCGGGGGTTGACGGCTGAGCGGTTTGTGGCGGATCCGTTCGGTGGGTCGGGTGCGCGGATGTATCGGACGGGGGATGTGGTGCGGTGGTCGGTTGATGGTGTGCTGGAGTTTGTGGGGCGGTCTGATGATCAGGTGAAGGTGCGGGGTTTCCGTATCGAGTTGGGTGAGGTGGAGTCCGCCCTCGTCTCCCATCCCGAGATCGCCCAGGCGGCGGTACTTGCCGTGCGGGGCCGGGGCAGCGCGAAGCGGCTGGTCGGCTACGTCGTCCCGGTACCAGGGGCGGCGCCGACGGTGGCCGGTCTGCGGACGTTTCTGGCGGGTGTGCTGCCGGAGTACATGGTGCCGTCTGCCTTCGTGGCGTTGGACGCGCTGCCGTTGATGCCGAACGGCAAGGTCGACCGCAAGGCCCTGCCCGCCCCGGGGCCGTCCTCAGAGTCGTCCGGTGTGGGAGAGGCCGGGTACGTGGCGCCGCGTTCCGCGACGGAGGAGATCCTCTCCGGGATCTGGGCGCGTGTGCTCGGTCTTGAACGCGTAGGTGTGGAGGACAACTTCTTCGATCTCGGCGGGGACTCGATCCTCAGTATCCAGGTCGTCTCCCAGGCCCGCGCCGTGGGCATCGCGCTCGCCGTGCAGGACCTGTTCGTACGGCAGACCGTCGCGGCTCTCGCCGCCGCGCTGACCACTACCGCCGCTGACGAATCCGTCGGCCAGGACCGACCGCCCGTGGAGGGCCCTGTGGTACTCACGCCCATTCAGCGCTGGTTCTTCCGCACCCACCGCAAGGACCCGCGGCTGCTCAGCACTGCCGTACGGCTCGGCCTGCGTCCCGGCACCGACCGGACAGCGCTTGCGGGTGCGGTGACCGCGTTGGTGGCCCACCACGACGCCCTGCGAATGCGCTACGAACGGACCGGCGCGGGCTGGCGGCAGCGCAATCTCGCCGAGGACCGCTCCGTCACCCTCGACCGTCACGACCTTTCGGCGCTCTCGGAGCCCGCCGCGCGAGCGGCCATGGACGAAACCGTCGAGGCCCTGCGGACCGGGTTCGATCTGGCGGAGGGACCGCTGATCCGCTTCGCGCTCTTCGAACGCGGAGGGGACGACGATCAGTTGGCGGTGGTCGCGCACCATCTGGTCGTGGACGAGGCCTCGTGGCGGGTGTTGCTGGAGGATCTGGCGCTGGCGTACGGGCAGTTGGTGTCCGGGGTGGTGGTGGATCTCGGGCCGCGTTCGGCGTCGTTCCAGGAGTGGGCTTCGCGGTTGCGTGCGCAGGTGGAGGCGGGTGGTTTCGACGCGGAGCTGGAGTACTGGAGCCGGGTCGGCCAGGACGTACCCACCGGACTGCCCGGCCAGGGCACACCCGCGCCCGACGCCCCGCACCAGGGCCTGGTCACGTCGGTGGAGCTGTCGGCCGAATCGACGCGGAAGCTCTGCCACGATGTCACGTCGCTGTACCGGACCGGGCCGGACGGCGTGCTGCTCGCGGTGCTCGGCCGGGTACTGGGCCGGTGGACCGGTCAGAACCGCGTCGTCGTGGACGTTGAGCGAGCGGGCCGGGAGGACATCTTCCGAGGCGTCGATGTGTCACGGACGGTGGGCTGGTTCAGCACGGTCTTCCCGCTGGAGCTCGCGTCCGGCACCTTCGGCGAGGACGGCACGCCCCGCAGGGAGGGCACGCCCCGCGAGGACGGAACGCCCCGCAGGCAGGGCACGCCCCGCGAGGACGGGACGCCCGGTGCCGCTGGTGGCGCGGACCCTGCCGCGTGGGACGCACTGATCAAGTCCGCGAAGGAACGGCTGCGCGGGGTACCCGGCCATGGCCATGGGTACGGCGCGCTGCGCTACCTCGGGGACCCCGACTCGGCGGCCGGCGACCTCGGGAGTACGGTCCGTCCGCAGGTCGGCTACAGCTGCCTCCGCCCGACCGAGGCCGATGTCCCGGCCGCGCGAAGCGCGCTCTACGACATGACGGTGCCAGGACCCGACGGGCTCCAGCACAGCACGCTCGGTCCACAGGCCCATGCCCTGGATGTCGCGGCCCGTGTGGTCGACGGGCGCCTGGTCGTCCATCTCGTCAGATCGGCCGGTGCGTTCACCGACGGAGTGGTGGAGGAGCTGGCGTCCCGATTCTCCGAGGAGTTGGCGAGCCTTCTTGCGCACTGCGAGCTGCCGGGCGTGGGTGGTGTCACGCCGTCGGACTTTCCGTTGTCGCCGCTCGACCAGGCGGGTCTTGACGCGGCGGTCGGTGACGGGCGTGGTGTCGAGGAGGTGCTGCCGCTGATGCCGTTGCAGTCCGGGATGCTCTTCCACGCCCTCGCCCAGGACGGCTCCAGCGCCTACTTCGAACAGCTGATGTTCGCCGTCGACGGTGTGTCCGACGCGGACCGGTTCGTCGCGTCCTGGCAGCGGGTGGTCAACGAGGTGCAGGCGCTGCGGATCGGGGTGGTGTGGGAGGGCGTGTCCGAGCCGGTGCAGGTGGTGCACGAGTCGGTCGCGCTGCCCGTCGAGATCCTGGACTGGCGCGCCGCCTCGGCGCCCGAGCAGGCCGTCCTCTGGACGGACCGTCTCGCCGCCGACCGACGCCGCGGCCTGGACCTGGCCTCCGTCCCACTCGCCCGGCTGACGCTCGCCCGGCTCGCGGACGACCGTATCCGTGTGCTGTTCACCTTCCATCACATTCTGCTGGACGGCTGGAGTCTGGCTCGCGTGCTGTCGCTGGTCCTTGATGACTATGCGGCGCGGCGGGATGGGTTGGTGTTGCCGGTGGTGGCGGGTGGTCGTGCGTTGGGTGTTCAGGCGGGGTGGATGGCGGGGCGTGATGTGGGGGTGGCGGAGGAGTTTTGGCGC
>NZ_JBEOUD010000103.1:0-2937 GCF_040303865.1 Streptomyces sp. NPDC094034
GATTGGGCGTCGAGGTGCAGTACAGCCTGGAGCACACCGCGGATGTCGAAGGCCCTCTAGGTTCTGTCGTCAAATGTCACGCCCACATCAGGAGTGAGGCGAGGGTGACGGCCGCTTGATAGGACTGGGCGCTCGTGTCGTAGCGGGTGGCGATGCCTCGCCACTGCTTGAGGCGGTTGAAGCACCGTTCCACGACGTTGCGGTGCTTGTAGACCTCGCGGTCGAAGGCCGGGGGACGGCCTCCGCGGCTGCCGCGCCGGGCCCGGTTGCCGACCTGGTCGGCCCGCTCGGGGATCGTGTGGGCGATGCCCCTGCGGCGGAGCCAGGCACGGATCGCCTTCGAGCTGTAGCCCTTGTCGCCCAGGACGTGATCGGGCCGGGTACGGGGCCGTCCCGGTCCGATCCGAGGCACCTGGATCGCTTCCATCACGGCGGTGGACCGGGTGCAGTCGTTGGTGTTGCCGCCTGTGACGACGAAGGCGAGCGGGCGGCCTCTGCCGTCGCAGGCCAGGTGGATCTTGCTGGTCAGGCCGCCTCTGGACCGGCCGAGGGCCGGGTCGCGGAGCCCCCTTTTCGGGCTCCGGCCGCATGCTGATGAGCGCGGACGATGGTGGAATCGACCGACACCAGCCACTCGATGTCTCCCGCCGCGTCCGCCTTCGCCTGCGCGGCCTGCAGCATCCGGTCGAACGTCCCGTCCGACGCCCACCTGCGAAACCGTGTGTGCAGCGTGGCCCACGGACCATAGTGCTCGGGCACATCCCGCCAGGCGACACCGGTGCGGAACTTCCACACGATCCCGTTCAGGACCCTGCGGTCGTCCAGCCGTTTGCGCCCCCGCAACGACTCGGGCAGCAACGGCCGGACGAACTCCCACTCGGCATCCGACAGTTCATGGCGACGTATCACCACACCATGATCCCTCAGCAGCGATCATTTGAAGACACTGCCTAAAGCGCGTTGCAGAATGCCGTGATTTTGCAGGTCAGGGTGCGACTACGGCTGTTCTGATCATGCGGCCATGGCGAGGTTGTGCATGTGGGCGACAGCCTGGACCGCGTGGTGGAGGCCGTCGCCGGGCTGTCGGCAGTCACGGAGGATCTTGTAGTTCTTCAGACGGGCGATCGCGTGCTCGACCCGCGCGCGGACACGGCGGTGCTCCTTGTTGTCGGCTTCCTCGCCGGCCAGCAGAGGTCGGCCGGGTCGTTTGCGGTGCGGGACGACCAGGCCGGTGTTGATGTAGGCGCCGTCGCCGAGCACGGTGACGCCCTGACACTGCTCCGGCAGCCCGGAGCTGCGCCAGACATGGGCGTCGGCTTTGTTGCCCGGGGCCGGACGGGCGGTGGCCACGACCAGGCGTGTGTCGGCGTCGATGATGACCTGCACGTTCGCCGAGAACCGGTAATTGCGGCTTGAGGCGCCGACCTTGCGGTCACGGACCGGCACCAGTGTGCCGTCCACGATCCACAGCCGGTCCGTAGCATCGACGGGGCGGGTGACCGGCCTGAGTGCGAGGAGCGGCCGCAGCCGCCGGATGACCCTGCACACCGTGGCCGGCGAGACCCCGAACAGCGGCGCGAGTTGCCGCATGGTCAGGTTCGTCCGGTAGTAGACCGCCACCATCAGCACCCGATCGGCAAGCGGCAGACACCATGGCCGCCCGATTCGCGGGCCATCGCCACCCCGCTCCCGCACCGCCTTCAACAGTCCCTCGAACTGCTTCATCCGTAGCCCCGTGAACGTCTCCACCCACAACGGCTCAGCCCTCAACACCCCACGCATACAAGGAAAATGCCCAGACCACGGCATTCTGCAACGCGCTTTAGGGGATAGCCCTTCGTCACGCCGACCTCGACCTCAACGTCGTAGGGGACGGCGTGCAGGCCGGTGATCCCGTGCTCGGCACGCCACCGCACCAGGGCCCGGTAGCCCTCGAGCTAGACGAGGGACTGGGGGCGGATGACGCGGCAGCGGGTGAGGGCGGCGATGTCGGCGGCGTCGCGGGGCGACGCGAAGTTGATCACGACCGATGCGACACGGTCGACCTCCCGCTGCGCCTCGCTGCTCTCCTCGGGCACGTCCCCGTTCTCAGAGCCGGCCGAGGTCGCGGTCGCGGGGGAGGGGTGGACGTGGATACGCCGCCGTTCGGTGCCGCGTGTCAGGGCCCGGGAGGCGAGTTGGTCGACCATGCGCTCGGAGTGGGAGCGCAGGGCTTGGAGGATGTCGACCAGGGGCTGGTAGCTGGCGGAGGCGAGCATGTCTTTGGGGTCTTCGCCGGGCTGGAGGAAGACGGGGATGATGATCCGTGCGGTCTTGGCCCGGCCGTCGGGGTTGGGGCGCAGGGCACGTCCGATGTTCTGCACTACGTCGACTTGGGAGCTGCGCGCCCCGACGATGCATACGGCCTCGACGCCGCGCAGTCCGGTGATGTCGACCCCGACACCGAGGGCGCGTACCGAGGAGAGGAAAGCCCTGTGCACGCGCCGGTTCTCGACGTTGATGCCGTTGGCGAACCGGTGGATCACCTGGCGCCGGTGCGCGATGGGATGGTCCCCGCACAGCCAGTCCGCCCACACCCGGTCCGGCGGCACATGACGGCCCTCCTCCAGCTCATACAACTCCGCATGGATCGATGACGCGGGCAGCGCCTCCGCCCCCGCCAGCATGGCCGCGGACGCCTGGGTGTCGTACAACTCGGCGGCGGTACGGCAGTTGCTGCGCGAACGCCGCGGCTTCTTCCACCCGTTGGTGGAACACCATGGTGGTGTGCAGGTTCAGCTGCGCCGCGTGCTCCAGCAGCGCGGCCTGGAGCAGGGCCATGCGCCGTCCCCGCTGCGCCTCCTCCGACTCCCCGAGGACCGGCGAGGGATCGCGGATCTCCAGCACGTCGATCTCGAACCCGGCGAGGATCGAGCGTTCCACCGCCTCGGCCAGTCC
>NZ_JBEOUD010000104.1:0-2906 GCF_040303865.1 Streptomyces sp. NPDC094034
CTCCGTGCGGTGCAGTCCTAGACAGCTCCACCACACCGGAGGTCTTCGCCATGATCAAGCACCGGCACGTGTCAACAACGCTCGTGATCAATACAGCTAGCGCCCGGCGGAGTCCTCGTGATCTTGGGGTGCTATCCGGAGAGGACCCGGCTCGACTGGGCTTGGAGCCTGGCGGCTGTGCCCGTCAACGCCGTCGCCAGGCTGGCCGTCGCCGTGAGGGACAAACTCCGCTCTGCCTCGGCTGCGATTCGCCGGGAAGGGGTGAAGGTCCCAGTGAGACAGCCAACCATGCCCCTGGCCGAGATCCGCCGGGAAGCTGCGGTGTTGCTGCCCGGATGCGACATCCGCCGGCTCCTCTTCTGGCGCTATCTGCTCGTCTTTCGCAGCCACGGCTGACGGGACCGCATGGTGTTTCCCCTCTGCTCCGCCCCGCATCAACTGCGGGTCCCGATCACCGTGGTCCGCGGGCGCGAAGGCGGCTGACTCGGTTTGTCCCTGCAGTGGCTTGACGGAGCCGAACGATCTCCGCGTGCTGTGCGGCCAGCCGGGCCAGGGCCTGGCTGCGGGGCGTCGAGCGCGAGGAGGTGTCCCGCGGCATCACCGCCGGGAAACCAGCCCGGTACCTGGCCCATCGGCCGGGCCGATCCCGCAGGCCGCCGGCCGAGTCCCGTGAGGGCGAGGCGGATGGTGGGGATCACCCGTTCGAAGTCGGTGTCGGCCGACCGCGCGAGGGCGATCCGTACCGGAAGGATCGACGGGCCCTCGGGCCAGGCCGGGGGACTCCACTGTGCGGGACGCTGGTCAGCGCCGATGAGCGCGGCCTCCAGTTTGCGGGAGAGCGTCGTTTTCCCGATCCCGCCGACGCCGTGGAACACGAGCACGTTGTTGCGCGGGACTTCCGGATCTTCCACGTCGAAGCCGGGACCGGCGAGGTGGCTCAGGTGGTCGGTGAGCGCGGCCAGGATGGTCTGCCACCGGCTCTGCCGGTTCGTGAACGCCTCGTCCCCGCCCAGCCGCTGGCCATTCGGGATGGCGGCCGGAGCTGCCATCGGCGACATCGCCCTGTGCAAGCCGAAGGATGAGCTGTGGCTGTGGCTGTGGTTGGGCGTCGGCTTCCCCGCACCGGAGAAGAAGGCTGGCCCGCGCCCGCCGGTCCGTACGCCGACCGGTGGCAGGCTCTGATGGACATGGCCCAGGCTGCTCCGGACTGCGGCCGGGTCATCACCCGGGCCGTCACCCGTACGCTGGACGATCTGTACCGCTACGGCGGCCGGCGCCCGCACATGTCATACGCCGCCGAAGCCGACCTGATGGCCTACCGGTCCCGAGAGGGGCGTGGCGATGCGATAACCCTCGCGGAGGTCGCGCCGACTCTCGGCATCGCCCCCGCCCCCGCCCCGGTGAAAGGTACCCGCTGGTACCAGGGCATCACAGACCTGGAACTCGTGGAACAGCCGGTCTGACCCCGCTGCAACGCCTGCCAGACATGGGCGCGGACTGGTCGGCGAGGCGGCGCCTGACCCTGTGCGGGTGACGATCAGCCGGTGACCGCAGGAACGGGATACGGCCAGGTGTCAGCGGCAACCCTTGAGAGGGAACAAGTGCCGGCCCCAGATGGCTGGACCAAGACCTTCACCGCCCCCAGGCTCTGCGTCGACCGCCTCACCTGCAACGGCACCATCATCGAGACCGGCACCGACTCCCACTGTCTCTCCAACACCCGAGTCCGAGCTGAAGTAGAGGCCAGCCGACCTCCGCACGTCCGGTTTCAGAGTTGGCAGCTCAGCCGACGGAAGAACTGCCAACTCAGCAAACGTCAATCTTCATTGTGGTCGCCATTCCGCTCGACAGCATCCATGTACTGATCGTGCACCCGAAGCTCACGCCCCCTACCTGGACTCGTCAGGACGATCGTCTTCGCCTCGCCAAGGGCTTTGGGACCTGCCCCAAGCAGCTCGCGGGTGATCACCACCGCATCGAGCACCTCGACTCGGCGCTCAGTCAGGAGTTGCTGCACTGTGGCCATACCGCCGTCACCCGTCAACAACGGCAGACATTCGTTGACGAGCGCCGCAAGCCGAGCCGTCCTCTCCGGATGCAGCCCACTGATAGCCATCCTGTCGTCCTCCATCGCGTCCAGAAACTTCCTCGATCATCCCCGAAGCCAGCAACAACTCGCGATCGCCCGCTGAGAACTCCTAACGAAATGATCTTCGAGGTGGTTGATCACACCGGGACCGATGAATCCGGGGGTGCCGGGTGGGGCGGCCGAAGCCGTGGGAGGTCGATGACGAGCTGTGGGCGGCGATCGAGCCGTTGCTGCCGGGAGTGCGACGTCGGACCCGGCATCCGGAACGCCACCGACTTCCGGACCGGCTGGTGTTCCAGGGCATCCTGTTCGTGCTGCGCACCGGGATCGCATGGGAACACCTGCCGCAGGAACTCGACATCGGGTCTGGCATGACCTGTTGGCGTCGCCTGGCTGAATGGACCGAGGCGGGGTCCGGCTCCGTCTGCACGAGGTTCTCCTCGCCGAGTTCCGCAGCGTGAACGCTTTGGACTTCTTCCGGGCGGCGGTCGGCGGCTCCCACATCCGAGCGTAAAAGGGGGAGCCAAGACCGGACGAAGCCCTGTCGACCGGGGCAGGACGGGCAGTAAGCATCACCTGATCACCGACGCCACCGGCATCCCGCTCGCTGCCACCCTCGCCGGCGGCAACCGCGACGATGTCACCCAGTTGATCCCATTGCTCCAGGCCGTGCCGCCGGTGCGGGGCGAGCGCGGCCGGCCCCGCTGCCGCCCGGACGTGGTGCTAGGGCGTTTCGTTTGGATCATCGGGCGGACCAGAGGTAGATGCCTGCGATGTGGAGTCCTGCGAGGTAGATGGTTGCGGTCTTCTCGTAGCG
>NZ_JBEOUD010000105.1:0-2790 GCF_040303865.1 Streptomyces sp. NPDC094034
GCGGATCCGTTCGGTGGGTCGGGTGCGCGGATGTATCGGACGGGGGATGTGGTGCGGTGGTCGGTTGATGGTGTGCTGGAGTTTGTGGGGCGGTCCGATGATCAGGTGAAGGTGCGGGGTTTCCGTATCGAGTTGGGTGAGGTGGAGTCCGCCCTCGTCTCCCATCCCCAGATCGCCCAGGCGGTCGTGCTCGCTCTGCCCGCAGGTGGCGCCGGGAGCGCGAAGCGCCTGGTCGCGTACGTGGTCCCGGGCGCCGGAGCCGCACCGACGGTGGCTGGTCTGCGGGAGTTCCTGACGGGTGTGCTGCCGGAGTACATGGTGCCGTCCGCGATGGTGATGCTGGACACGTTTCCCTTGATGCCGAATGGCAAGGTCGACCGCAAGGCACTGGCCGGTGTGGAGTCGTCCGGTGTCGCGGAAGCCGGGTACGTGGCGCCGCGTTCCACGACGGAGGAGATCCTCTCCGGGATCTGGGCGCGTGTCCTCGGTCTTGAACAGGTCGGTGTGGAGGACAACTTCTTCGATCTCGGCGGGGACTCGATCCTCAGTATCCAGGTCGTCTCCCAGGCCCGCGCCGCCGGTCTGGCCCTCTCGCCCAAGGATGTGTTCGACCGCCAGTCGGTACGGGCCCTGGCCGAGCATCTGAGCCGAGTGTCCGCGACGGAACGAGCATCCGACACGGCCGAGGCCGTCGAGCCCGTCATGGGCCCGGCACGGCTCACACCCATCCAGGAGTGGTTCTTCGGAACCCCGGCCGGTCCCTCCCACCGCTTCGACATGTCGATGGCCGCCACGCTCGCCCCCCGCACCGACCTCGACGCGCTCGCGGGAGCGGTGACCGCCCTGGTCGCTCACCATGACGCGCTGCGGCTGCGCTTCCTCCGCGACGAGGCGGACATATGGACGCAGCACGTCGCTGACCTGGCCGACAGCACCTACGCGTATACGGAACACACCGATCTCGCGCATCTTCCGTCCGGTGAGCGGCAGGCCGAGATGGACCGGCTCACGGACCTGGCCCGTGACGCGCTCGATCTCACCGACGGACCGCTGCTCCGCGCGCTGACCTTCGGTCTCGGGGAGGACGCCGACCGACTGGTGCTGCTGGTCCACCACGCCGTGGTCGACGGCGTGTCATGGCGGGTGTTGCTGGAGGATCTGGCGCTGGCGTACGGGCAGTTGGTGTCCGGGGTGGTGGTGGATCTCGGGCCGCGTTCGGCGTCGTTCCAGGAGTGGGCTTCGCGGTTGCGTGCGCATGTGGAGGCGGGTGGTTTCGACGCGGAGCTGGAGTACTGGAGCCGGGTCGGTCAGGACGTACCCACCGAGCTGCCGGGCGTGACCACAACGGCCCAGCCCGCCGAGCGGGCGGAGTGCGCCGAGCCCGCGGCTCTGGCCACCGCCTCTGCCGAGCTGTCGGCGGACGCCACGCGCAGACTCCTGCACGCGGTGCCCTCGGTGTATCGGACCCGGGTCAACGAGGTGCTGCTCGCGGTGCTCGCTCGCGTACTCGGCCGCTGGACCGGCCAGGACCGGGTCCTGGTGGACGTCGAAGGGCACGGCAGAGAGGAGATCTTCCCCGGAGTCGATCTGTCCCGGACCGTGGGCTGGTTCACCACCGTCTTCCCCCTGGAACTGGTGTCCGCCACGGAGCCGCGGCCTGACGCCGACGGCCGCACGGGCGCCGACGACCGCACCGGTGCCGACGGCGAGGCGGGCGCCGCCTGGGACGTACTGGTCAAGTCCGCCAAGGAGCAGCTGCGTTCGGTGCCCGGCCGCGGTCTCGGCTACGGCGCGCTGCGCCACCTGCGCCGCTCCGTCCCCGAGATCCACCCGCAGGTCAGCTTCAACTATCTCGGCCAGTTCGACACCGGCACGAGCGCCGCGTCCGGCTCCTCCCCGCAAGGTCCCCTCAAGGAGGTCGGGTTCATCCAGGACGGCGCCGGTCTGCTCGCCGGTCGCGACCACGCGCTCGATGTGACCTCCCGGGTCGCGGACGGCAGGCTGCTGGTCACCTTCGTCTGGGCGTCCGGTTTGTTCACCGACGAGGTGATGGCGGAACTGGCGTCCGGATTCGTCGGCGAGTTGGCCGACTTCCTCGCCCACTGCGAACTGCCGGGCGTGGGTGGTGTCACGCCGTCGGACTTTCCGCTGTCGCCACTCGACCAGGCGGGCCTTGACGCGGCGGTCGGTGACGGGCGTGGTGTCGAGGAGGTGCTGCCGCTGATGCCGTTGCAGTCCGGGATGCTCTTCCACGCCCTCGCCGAAGCGGACAGGCCGGCCTACTTCGAGCAGCTGATGTACGTGGTCGACGGTGTGCCGGACGTCGACCGGTTCGCCGCCTCCTGGCAGCGCGTGGTCGATGAGATACAGGCGCTGCGGATCGGGGTGGTGTGGGACGGGGTACCCCAGCCGGTACAGGTGGTGCACCGGGACGTACGCCTGCCGGTCGAGATCCTGGACTGGCGCGACAGCCTCCTGACGGAACAGGACGCCCGCTGGGAAGCTCTGCTGGCCGCCGATCACCGGCGCGGTCTCGACCTGCGTCAGGTGCCGCTGGCCCGGCTGACCCTGGCCCGGCTCGGCGAGGGCCGCCTCCGGGTCCTGTTCACCTTCCACCACATCCTGCTCGACGGCTGGAGCGTCGCGCGGGTGCTCTCCCTCGTCCTTGACGACTATGCGGCGCGGCGGGATGGGCTGGTGTTGCCGGTGGTGGCGGGTGGTCGTGCGTTGGGTGTTCAGGCGGGGTGGATGGCGGGGCGTGATGTGGGGGTGGCGGAGGAGTTTTGGCGC
>NZ_JBEOUD010000106.1:0-2486 GCF_040303865.1 Streptomyces sp. NPDC094034
CATCCGGTGGGGAGCGGTTTGCGTGTTGATCTACGAGTATCTTCCGCACGAGCTTGCCCGGCTCGGAGTCGTCGCGAAAGCCGCCGGACTCGATCAACACCAGGTGGCCGCGCAAGTGCGCCTGGCGCAGGAACGCTCCGGGCGTGCACGGGTGTGCCCTGCAGAGCCGCATCACTTGAGCGAGCTGTTCATCGCGGAGTTGCGACGCCTTCAGTGGGAGCGGATCGCCGCTCTCATGGACAGGGAGCGGATGGCCGCGTACGCGCCCTGCCGCGACTCGCGTGCCGTCCGCTATGAACAGCAGCGTTTACAGCGGTTGATGAGGGGCGTGGCCGCGGCCGAGCGGTCCGGCGTCGAGGGTCCGGAAATCTCTCGGCATCGCGTCTACCGGGTCGATGCTCGGCCGACTGCTGGCTGCTCCGGCCCAGGCATGCCCGCCCCCGCCATGCATCTGATGGCCGCGTCAGCTGGCGAAGCGGCCGAGCGGGCCTGGGCCGTGCATGGAAGGGACGGCGGCCTCTATCAACACGGCGGATACCGAATCGCTTCCGTCACACAAATCCTTCCCGAGCCGGGAGAACTCTTTTGATCCAGCTCCGAGAACACCAGGTTCAACAGAAATCGAGCTTCCGGAAATGGGTCGGATTTCCTGCAAGATCACCTGTGCCCCCGGGAGGGATGCGGGGAACGATCGTGTCCGCGACCGGATCAGGCAAGACGATCACCGCCGCTGCGTGCGCGCTGGAGTGCTTCCGGGGCGGCCGGATCCTCGTCACCGTGCCGACCCTGGACCTGCTCGTGCAGACCGCCCAGGCGTGGCGGGCGGTGGGTCACCGCTCCCCCATGGTGGCGGTGTGCTCGCTGGAGAACGACCCGGTGCTCAACTCGCTGGGGGTGCGTACCACCACCAACCCGATCCAGCTCGCCCTGTGGGCCGGGCACGGGGCGGTCATCGTGTTCGCCACGTACGCCTCTCTCGTGGACCGCGAGGACTTCGACGACCCGACGGGTCAGGGACGCACTCGCGGGCCGCTGGAGGCCGCTCTGGCGGGCGGAGAGCGCCTGTACGGGCAGCGGATGGACGGTTTCTCGCTCGCCATCATCGATGAGGCCCACTCAACCGCAGGCGATCTTGGCAGGCCGTGGGCGGCGATCCACGACAACGCCCGCATCCCCGCCGACTTCCGGCTCTACCTCACCGCCACCCCACGCATCCTGGCTTCCCCCCGGCCGCAGAAGGGCGCGGAGGGCCAGGAGCTGGAGATTGCGTCAATGGGCCAGGACTCGGAAACCTACGGGCCGTGGCTGGCTGAGCTCGGGCTCTCGGAGGCGATCGAGCGCGAGATCCTCGCCGGGTTCGAGATCGACGTCCTGGAGATCCGCGACCCCTCCCCCGTCCTCGGGGAATCGGAGGAAGCACAGCGAGGCCGGCGCCTCGCTCTGCTGCAGACGGCGCTCCTCGAGCATGCCGCAAGGTGGAACCTGCGCACCGTCATGACGTTCCACCAGAAGGTGGAGGAGGCCGCCGCGTTCGCGGAGAAGCTGCCCCAGACGGCTGCGGAGCTGTACATCAACAACGCCTCCGACGACGACCTGGCGGCCGCGGACCGGCTGCCCGCATCGTCGATCGACGCGGAGTTCTACGAACTCGAGGCCGGCCGCCACGTACCCCCAGACCGGGTGTGGTCGGCATGGCTGTGCGGCGACCACCTCGTCAGCGAGCGCCGCGAGGTCCTGCGGCAGTTCGCCAACGGCATCGACGCGAACAACCGGCGCGTGCACAGGGCGTTCCTCGCCAGTTGCCGCGTGCTCGGGGAAGGCGTCGACATCACCGGCGAGCGCGGCGTGGAGGCGATCTGCTTCGCCGACACCCGCGGCTCCCAGGTCGAGATCGTGCAGAACATCGGCCGCGCGCTCAGGCTCAACCGCGACGGCTCCACCAAGGTCGCGCGGATCATCGTGCCCGTGTTCCTGGAGCCCGGTGAGGACCCGACCGACATGGTCGCCAGCGCCTCGTTCCGCCCCTTCGTAGCCGTCCTCCAAGGACTCCGCAGTCATGACGAACGACTCGTCGAGCAGCTCGCCTCCCGCGCCCTCACCAGCGGCAAGCGCAAGGTACACATCCGGCGTGACGAGGAGGGGCGGATCGTCGGGGCCGGCGGCGCGGTGGGCGCGGACCAGGAACAGGACGACACCGACGGTGCGGTCGAATCGGCGCTGCTGCATTTCTCCTCCCCCAGGGACGCGGCGACCATCGCGGTCTTCCTGCGCACGCGGGTGTACCGGCCGGAGTCCCTGGTGTGGCTGGAGGGCTACCAGGCCCTTATCCGCTGGCGGGTGGAAAACGAGATCACCGGGCTCTACGCCGTTCCCTACGACGTTGAGGTCGAAGTCGGAGCGACGAAGGCGTTTCCACTCGGGCGATGGGTCCACCAGCAGCGCAAGGCACTACGGGCAGGTGAACTGGAGGAACGGCGCAAGGCCCT
>NZ_JBEOUD010000107.1:0-2467 GCF_040303865.1 Streptomyces sp. NPDC094034
GGCCGGCCCCAGAATCAGACGCTCCTCGAGGCGATCGGCAACCCGCGCCGTGAAGCCCACGACGCCCGCCAGCAGGCCGAGTACGCCGCCCGCCAGCGCGAGCACCAGGAGGAGCTGCGCCGCATCGCCGCACAGCACCCGGGCCGAGCGGGAGGCCAGCCGTCCGGTGTGCACTGGCTGCGGCACCAGGGTCACCGACGCACGGTGGAAGGCCATCGAGCCCGCCGGGTGGGGCGCCCCACGGGAGACCCACCCGCACCTGTGCGACGCCTGCAAGCAGCGCGCCATCACTGCCGAACGCCAAGCCGAGCGGGCCGGACCTGATCAGCAGCAGAGCCAAGCCGTGTCCGAGCAAAGGGTCACCAGTTGGCTCTCACGTTTTCGGACCTGATCATGCGGTTGGACGGGCCCGAAAAAATCTTTGTGCTCAGAGGCAGCATGACGGGGTGCTCATTCGACACCCTGACGTGAACACCTTCTTACTGACCTTGAATGCGTGATGTCGTCAGGGTGGCTGGCGTCGGAGACCGGTGCCGGTGAGGCAGCCGTTGAGGACATCGGGTCGGTACTGGAGCTGGCGTAATCCGCGCCGGACGGCAGAGATCAGGTCATCGGGGTCGGCGAAGGCGCGGTTGGCCGTGGTGGTGCGTCGCAGGACGGACCAGATGCTCTCGACCGGGTTGAGGTCGGGGGCGTAGGGCGGCAACTGGAAGACGGTGAGCCAGTCGCGGTCGGCGATGTAGCGCCGCATGCCGGCGGTGAGGTGGGTGTTCAAGTTGTCCCAGACCAGCACGATCGGACCGCCGAGCTGCTGATGCGCGCTCTGGATCAAGTCACGGTAGTCCTTCCAGGAGAAGCTCTTGCGCCCGTCGGGCCGGGCGTCCGGGCAGGGCCGGTAGATAAGCCGCGAGGGTTCACCGGTCTTGTAGCAGGCCAGGGCGGCCACCGATAAGCGGCGACGGGAACGGCCCCTGACGCGGACTACGGGGGTGTGGCCGCGGCGGGACCATGTGCGGGTGGTCGGCGGCGTCATCGAGAATCCGGCTTCGTCCTCGAAGACGAGCCAGGCGTCGAGCGCCGCCACGGTCCTTCCGCCTGGGGCCAGGTCTCCTTCATCCAGCCGTCCACGGCCGCCTCGTCTCGCTCGATGGCACGGCGGGCGGGAACCTGGCAGGTCCAGCCATGCCGTCTGAGCAGCGCGGCGACGCCCTGGACGGTGTAGCTCTTGTGGAACCGGCGCCCGATCAGGGTCTTGATCCGCGACAGCGTCCAGGTCTGGTCCGGCCAGCCATGCGCGACCGGTCCCTTGAACAGCTCTCGCTCAAGGACGGCGAAGAGTTCGTCGCTGAGCAACGGCAAGGACGCCGGCCCCTTCGAGGCCAGGGCTCTCGGCCCCTCCTGCGACCAGGCCCTGCGCCACCGTTGTACCGACCGGACGCTGACCCGCAGGTCGTGAGCGATGACCGCGTTCTCGCCGCCCTGCTGGAAGCGCTCAGCCGCCTCCAGCCGCAACTTCTCACGAAAGAACCGCCGTTCGTCGGTCAGGCCACCCCCTTGCGCATACCTCATGCACTTGGCGTACCGCAGGGATCATGACCCGTCAGCCCCACCGACACCACGCTTTGAAGGTCAGTAGCCAAAACTTCCCCCCTGACATCCGCCCGTTGCCAACGGCTCGGCAACACGTGCCACGTGGCGCAACGCGGCAGCCGAGAGGAAGTCTAGGCAATCGACAGTCAAACTCGCAGAGGAAAGGTGCTGTTCGTTGATCCCACTCCCAGGGACCCGTCACTTGGACGCCGTCCAGCGCGTGGCTCTCGCAGTGGTCTTGCTGCCTCCACTCCTCATCGTGACGGCAGCTAGCGTCCCAGCGCTGGTGGTCCTACCGTTCACCAGCGTAGGCAGCGATCGAGCCGTACGGCTCATCGGGCGTCTGACAACTTGGACACACGTCCTCCTGCGCGGATCCCGCTCCCGCGACTGAGGCCAACGGAAGCACGGGGACGACGGGGGGCGGCTTCGGAGATCGCCCGGGCACACACAGCACCGCTCTGCCACCGCCGGGAGGAGCCGCGTGCCACATTCGTGCCAGATGCAGGGGCCAGCCACGGTCAGCACCGGCGCCCCTGCAGTCGAGTAGCCGCTCACTTATTCGGCCAGCAGAGCCGCAGATCAGGCACGAGATGAACCAGCCTCTCTCCTAAAGCGGTGCTTGTGACGGGAAAGATGGGGACGGGGCTCCACTGCGTCGCCCTACCACAACAGCGTCCATGGCGTCGAGCGATTCGCGTCTCTCACCTACCGAGCGCTAGCGTTTCTGTGAGGCACCGCCGAGGAACGCCCGCAAGGGTCCCGCCAGCCGGACATGAGCAGGACCGCCATCTGCTCCGCCGCCCCTCGACCTCGGGAGGGGCGGCCCATGGTGCACCTGTCAGATCGCGCGGCAAACAACGGTTCAATGGCGAGG
>NZ_JBEOUD010000108.1:0-2199 GCF_040303865.1 Streptomyces sp. NPDC094034
CTCCACGCGAACATCCCGCACACCCCAGCGACGGTTGGTAAAGTCCGTCACCCTCACACGCCAGAACACCCCCTCGGGTCACGCTGACGGCAGGCATCCTCAAGGGCAGGCATGGCCCAGAGCCCGGTGGTTCATCCATACCGCCACATCGCACACCCGCAGCGCACTCACCGTCTCCGGCACCCCCGCGACCTGGCGCAGCGCGAGCAACTGGCGGTGCACAGCGCCGTCGTCCGCGCGCAGCGCAGCATGCAGCGCAAGCCAGAACGAGGGGCGCGGGCGGCCCAGAGCGCAGCGCACCAGACGGTCGTAGACCGGCAACAGCCGCGGACGCTTACGAGCCAAGAGCTTCCCAGCGATCACCCAGTCAACTCCGTACTGGGCGCAGAGGAGGTGCCAGGCCTGGTCCGCCGGCGAGCCGTCGGCCACGACGTCCGCTTCGGCGTCGACCATGTCGATGTCCCTGGGAACGGCGTGCAGCAGACCGGACAGCTGCGCGCCGAGGCGGCCCTCCAGGAGATCCAACGCGACAGACGCCGGAACGGTGACCGACAAGGCCTGCACCGCAACCAGGTCCTCCGCCGTGAACCGGTCGGCAGCTTCCGGCCGGTCTCCCCCACCCGCAAGATGCTCGAACCGGCTGCCAGTAAACGGCACCGCGCCGGGCGGCAGATCGATGCCGAAGTAACGCCGCAGATCACCCACAGCCCGCTCGGCACCCAGCAGCACGCGCAAACGCTGCCCCAACGACGTTCCACTGGGAAAGATCACGCGAACCCATCCTTCATCGAGGTGAGCGGCACCCAAGCCCCAACCGGCCATGTTTCACCGGCGGCACGAGCGCGTCGGTCGACGGATCGTATCCGCGGCAGCAGTCCACCGAATCCACGCTTCCCCGAACGAGCCCGCAGCTCACCGTTTAAACGATTCCTGTAACCGCAGCTCACAAATTCGCTTCCGCAGCTCTGCATCTGAAGTACAGTTAGCTCCAGCGTGCCATCGCACGATGCCGCCGCAGCCATCATTTGGGGGGAAAACCAACATGAGCCTGCCCATGCCCACGGCCGCCATCTCCGGCGTCCCGCTCACCGTCATCCCGTTCCGCGCCGGATCCGTCATCGGCGTCATCGACCTCCCCACCCTCCTCGCCCTCGTCCCCAACCCCAAGCGGGAAGAGGACAAGCAGGTGATGAAGAGGGCCACCCCGACCCAGCGCCGCCACGCCGAGATCCGCGCCCTGGTCCAGCGCACCGTGCGCGACACCCAGAAGAAGAAGAACATCCCCGCCTACGCCGCCTACCTTGCCGCGGGCATCAAGGGCGAGCACGGAAACGGCTGGTCCCACCCTCCCGTCACCCTCTGGGCTCCCCCGGAGGACGGCGTCGAGTCCGTCCGCGTCGACCCCACCGAGCTCGCCCCCGGTACCGGTATCTGCAAGGTGACCGTCGTCACCGGCACCCACGTCATCGCGATCGACGGCGAAACCCAGATGACCGCCTGGCACGAGATCGCCGAGAACCCCGACGACTACCGTCTCACCGCCGCTCAGCTCCGTGCCGTCCGCATCCCCTTCGAGCTGTATTGGGATCTTCAGATCTCCGAGGCGCGGCAGGTGTTCTTCGACCGCAACGTGCTCGGCGTGACCGTCGCGAAGAACCTGGCCATGTCCATGGACCAGCGCGACTTCGCGACCCAGCTCGCTCACGACATCGCCGGATCGGTCATCGTCACCAACGGCGACGGCACCAAGGTGCCGTTCGCCACGTTCGTTCAGGCCACCAAGCGGCAGCTGTCCGCGGGAGACCCCGAGCTCCTGACCCTGTCCGGCCTGCGCGCCCTGGTCGTCACCACCATGCTCGGCCGCCCCGGCATCGCCCTGTCCTCCGCCGCCATCACCGAGGACGACATCCCCGACGGCACCACCGCGGACACGGTGCGCGCCGAGGTGACCGACATCCTCTCGTGGTTCCTCGAGACGTACTTCCCGCTGTTCGCCGCCCGGACCGCCGTCACCACCCCGGCCCTCCTCGCCGGCCTCGGCGTCGCGTTCAACCGCGCGATGCCGTGGAGCACCGATGCCGACCGCCTCACCTCCTACCGCCTCGGCCAGCTCCTCGACACCGTCCAGTGGGACCGCGAAGCCGCCTACTGGGACGGAATCGCGGGCAAGGCCACCGCGACCGGCGGCATCTCCTTCGC
>NZ_JBEOUD010000109.1:0-2186 GCF_040303865.1 Streptomyces sp. NPDC094034
CCAGACCTGCCAGAGCCATTCGCGGCGCGGGGTGGTGCGCGGTGTGCACTTCACCTCGACGCCTCCCGGCATGGCCAAGCACGTCTACTGCGGGCGGGGCCGCGCGCTCGACTTCGTCGTGGACCTGCGGGTGAGCTCGCCCACCTTCGGCCGGTGGGACACCGTCCAGCTCGACGGGGAGCGCTTCCGGTCGACGTACCTGCCGGTCGGCGTGGGCCATGTGTTCGTCGCGCTCGAGGACGACACCACGATGGTGTACCTCATGTCCGGGCCGTACGTGGCGGAGCACGAGCTGGCCGTCTCCCCGCTGGACCCGGCGCTCGGCCTGCCCGTCACGCTCGACGACATCGCACCGGTGCTGTCCGAGCGCGATGTCGCGGCTCCCACCCTGGCCCAGGCTCTGGAGGCGGGCATCCTGCCCGAATACGAGGAGTGCCTGGCGCTGGAGGCGGCCCTGTAGCGGCCGTACCGTGCGCTCGGCGGTCAGTAGCGGTAGTGGTCCGACTTGTACGGACCCTCGACCTCGACGCCGATGTACGCGGCCTGCTCCGGACGCAGCGTCGTCAGCTTGACGCCGAGCGAGTCCAGGTGGAGACGGGCGACCTTCTCGTCCAGGTGCTTGGGCAGCACGTACACACCGGTCGGGTACTCGTCGGGCTTGGTGAACAGCTCGATCTGGGCCAGCGTCTGGTCCGCGAACGAGTTCGACATCACGAACGACGGGTGACCCGTGGCGTTGCCCAGGTTCAGCAGGCGGCCCTCGGACAGCACGATGATCACCTTGCCGTCCGGGAAGGTCCAGGTGTGGACCTGCGGCTTGACCTCGTCCTTGACGATGCCCGGGATCTTCGCCAGGCCGGCCATGTCGATCTCGTTGTCGAAGTGGCCGATGTTGCCCACGATCGCCTGGTGCTTCATCTTGGCCATGTCGGAGGCCATGATGATGTCCTTGTTGCCGGTCGTGGTGACGAAGATGTCGGCCTTGTCGACGACCTCGTCCAGCGTCGTGACCTGGTAGCCGTCCATCGCCGCCTGGAGCGCGCAGATCGGGTCGATCTCCGTGACGATCACCCGGGCGCCCTGACCGCGCAGGGACTCCGCGCAGCCCTTGCCCACGTCGCCGTAACCGCACACGACGGCCGTCTTGCCGCCGATCAGCACGTCGGTGGCACGGTTGATGCCGTCCACCAGCGAGTGGCGGCAGCCGTACTTGTTGTCGAACTTCGACTTCGTCACCGCGTCGTTGACGTTGATCGCCGGGAACAGCAGCACACCGTCACGCTGCATCTCGTACAGACGGTGCACGCCCGTCGTGGTCTCCTCCGTCACACCCCGGATCTCGGAGGCGATGCCGGTCCAGTCGAGGGTGCTCGCCTTCAACAGGGCGGCCACCGCGGCCAGTTCCTCGTTGTCGGCCGACGGCAGCTCACCGGTCTTACGGTATTCGACGCCCTTGTGGACGAGGAGGGTGGCGTCGCCGCCGTCGTCCAGGATCATGTTCGGGCCGCCGGTGGGGCTGTCCGGCCAGGTCAGCGCCTGCTCGGTGCACCACCAGTACTCGTCCAGGGTCTCGCCCTTCCAGGCGAAGACCGGGACACCCTGAGGGTTGTCCGGCGTGCCGTTCGGGCCGACGGCGATGGCGGCGGCCGCGTGGTCCTGGGTGGAGAAGATGTTGCAGGAGGCCCAGCGGACCCGGGCGCCGAGGGCGACCAGGGTCTCGATCAGCACGGCGGTCTGCACGGTCATGTGCAGGGAACCGGTGACACGGGCGCCGGCCAGCGGCTGGGACTCGGCGTACTCCTTGCGGATCGCCATCAGGCCGGGCATCTCGTGCTCGGCGAGGGTGATCTCCTTGCGGCCGAACTCGGCCAGCGAGAGATCGGCGACCTTGAAGTCCTGTCGGTTGTCGACAGTCGTCATTGCGAGCTGCTCCTCGGAAATATAGGGGCGAGGGTGGGTACGGCCGGTCTGCGCGGCGGCGGACATACGGATGCCCGGGAAGAGGACACAGGCATGCCCACGTGCGCGCAGCGCAGTCCGTCGGAGGCCCTCTCTCCCTCGGACGGTCCGTAGTGGGACCGCCCGACCGCCATCAGCAGCGACGTCTGGCTCCGTCCCAAGCTACACCGGACCACAGGATCGCCCACAGTCCGCGTCCGCATGGTTCAAGCCGTATCCGAGGCGGC
>NZ_JBEOUD010000110.1:0-2126 GCF_040303865.1 Streptomyces sp. NPDC094034
GTCAACGGCAGAACATCCAGCACCACGAACGCGGAGGGAACCATGTAATCCGGCAACCGCTCCCCCACATACCGACGCAGAACAGCAGCATCGAAGTCCACGGCCGTAGGCACGACATAGGCGACGAGGCGTTTGTCGCCGGGCTGGTCCTCCCGTACGGCCACGACCACCTGACCCACCGACGCGTGCTCCGCCAGGACCGCTTCGATCTCACCCGGCTCGATACGGAAACCCCGCACCTTCACCTGCGCATCAGCACGCCCCACAAACTCCAAAACCCCATCCGCCGACCACCGCACCACATCACCCGTGCGATACATCCGCGAACCCGCCACCACAGCAAACGGATCCGCCACAAACCGCTCCGCCGTCAAACCCGGACGCCCCACATACCCCCGAGCCAACTGCGCACCCGCCACATACAACTCACCCGCCACACCCACCGGAACCGGCGACAAACCCCCATCCAGCACATACACCCGCGTATTCCACACCGGACGCCCGATCGGCACGGTGTCGTCGGCCGCCCGGCACTCCCAGAACGTGACGTCCACCGCGGCCTCCGTGGGACCGTAAAGGTTGTGGACGGAACCGCCGAGCGTGCGCAGCGCCTGGTTCTTCAACTCCACGGACAGCGCTTCACCACTGCATATGAGGTTCTTGAGCGGTGCGCAGGTGGCTGCGTCGGGATGCTGGAGGAAGGCGCCCAGCATCGAGGGCACGAAGTGTGCGGTGGTGACCTTTTCGGTACGGATCAGCTCGGCGAGGGCAGCGGGGTCCTTGTGTTCCCCGCGGGCGGCGACGACCATTGCGGCCCCGGCGACGAGCGGCCAGAAGAACTCCCAGACTGATACGTCGAATGCGGACGAGGTCTTCTGGAGGACTCGGTCCGTCGGTTCCAAACGGTATTCGTCCTGCATCCACAGCAGGCGGTTGGTGATCGCGGCATGGGAGACGGCCACGCCCTTGGGCCGCCCGGTGGATCCCGACGTGTAGATCACGTAGGCCGTGTGCTGCGGAAGCAGGCGGCTCGCGCGGTGCTCGTCGAGGGAGATGTTGCTGTGATCCTGGCGCTCCAGAAGGGTCTGCGCGGCCGGGTCGTCCAGTACGAGCCGGCTCGCGCGGGCCGCGGGCTCCGCAGGTAGCTTCGCCGCTGTTTCCGCCTGGGTGACGATGAGGACCGGGTCGGCGTCCCGGAGCATGTGGGCGATGCGATCGGCGGGGTATTCCGGGTCGATGGGGACGTACCCGGCGCCGGTCTTCACCACGGCCAGCAGGGCGACGACGAGGTCCACCGAGCGGGATGCTGCCACGGCGACCAGGCGTTCGGGGCCGGCGCCCTGGTCGGCGAGGTACCTGGCGAGCCGGTTCGCTCGACCATTGAGTTCCGCGTAGGTCAGCCGGGTCCCGCCATCGGTGACAGCCAGGGCGTCGGGTGTCCGTGCGACCTGCTGCTCGAACAGATCCGGCAACGTGCTCTCGGGCACGTCATGAGTGGTGTTGTTCCAGGCGGTCAGGATCCGCTCGCGCTCGTCGTCACTGCCAGATGGGATTTCTCGTACGAGCTGTCGGGCGTTTGCCGGGAACGCCTTGAGGATCCGGATGAAACGATCCGCGATGTCCTCCACCTGGGGACGGTCGAAGGCATCGGGGCGGTAGTCGAACCGCAGGTGCAGACCGGTTCCCGGCATCACCATCAGGCTGAGCGGGTAGTGGGTCGCATCCCGTACTTCGGTGTGGCTGAGACTGAGAGTGGAGGACTCCCGTTCTACCGTCGAGTCCGCGACCGGGTAGTTCTCGAAGACGACGACGGTGTCGAAGAGTTCGCCGGCCGGGGTCAGTTTGTGGATGTCGGTAAGTTTGAGGTGCTGGTGGGCCAGGAGGGCACTCTGCTCGTCCTGGAGCCGCACCAACGCCTCACCCACCGTTTCAGCAGGCTTCAGACGCACCCGTACCGGCACAGTATTGATGAACAGGCCAACCATCGACTCAATACCAGGAATCTGAGCCGGGCGCCCCGCAACGGTCGCACCGAAGACCACATCGTCCTGACCCGTCATATGCCCGAGCAGCACCGCCCACGCCTGCTGGACCACGGTGTTCAACGTGACCCCACAGCCCCGCGC
>NZ_JBEOUD010000111.1:0-2077 GCF_040303865.1 Streptomyces sp. NPDC094034
GCTTCGCGATCTCCCACAGCCCGTCCGGAACAATCCAGCCCCACGTATCCCGCCCCATGAACAGCCCAACGAGCGATCACCACATAGGACACGGTTTAAGGAAAGCTGATGCGTCAGACCTACGTGAACCTCTGCCTCCTCGTCCTCATCGTCGGAGCTGCGGTGACTTTGATCGCCCTGGGACTTCCCTCCGAGCAGATCATCGCCGTCAGCACGGCCGCGGGAGTGCTGTACACCGCCTGACACCAGGCGAACAACCGTACGACCCCGCGCGAACAGAACGTCTCCCGTACAGGAGACGGGCAGCAGGAGTCCTCCTGAAACGGAGCAGGACACTGCCTCTGGGAGCGTTCGCGGTGTCCTGCCCCCGGGGGCGCTCGGCTGTGCTGGGAGGACCCAGCGAGGCGGGGCGGGGCTTTGAGTTGGCGATCTACAGGCCCTCGTCAGCGCGCCCGCGGATCCTGCACCTTCCCTCGCCGCCCGTCGGCCGGTACCTCGCTGCGATCAGAGGGCGGTCACTCAGCCAGCAACGGGGTGGCCCCGGCCAGGAAAACGCGGGGCTGGAAGACCAGCCGCCACTGCCCCGGCAACGGCTCCGGACGTGGATGGGCCTGGGCGTTCTCCCTGACCCACCGGAGCTCGGCACTGACGCGTTGTCCTTCCGAGTGGTCCAGGATCGCCAGCACAGTGTCTGCGGCCGCCATGTCGTGACGAATTGCGCGGATCTCGAAGTCAGCCGTGGGAACGGCTCGAAAGCCCGGCGGATCTCGCTACGCACGGACTTCCCGTGCTTGTTGTGCAAATCGCGGGTCATCAGGTCGGTGAGGGAGCCGTAGTTGCAGCGCTTCCAGCAGGTCAGCAGCTCATGGGTCTGCTGGTAGAGGGGATGGCTGGTGAAGTCCTCGCTGCCGGGCAGGTACTCGGCTAGCTTCCACTGCTCGTTGGCGCGGTCCGCTTCGGCCTGTTCCCTGATCACGCCGAGCACTTCTTTGAGCTGTCGGCCCACGCTAGACCATGTGACAGGCTCCTCGGCCTGATGCTGTTCCTCCTTCTCGCGCGCGACGGCCCAGTCGGCGACCGCGAGGAGGCGGTTGAAGGCCTTGGTCGCCACGGTGATGTTGTCGTAGTTGAGGATGCTGCCATGCACGATGCCATTGCGGTACAGCTCAGAGACGGGTTCCTCCTGGGTAGCACTGCGCCCCTTGGTGAACGTCTTGTGGGCGTGAGTGAGACCGAGGTGGTGGCCAACGACGCTGTCCCAGGAACGGAGTTCTTCAGGCTTGCGGGCATGGAGGCCTCGGCGCACGGTTTCGACCTCGTTGACGAAACCGTCCATGACGCTCAGCAGGACATGGACGGTGGAGTAGAAGCGGCTGGCAAAGTAGTCCTGGCGGGCCTTGTTGACCAGGTCCAGTCTGCGGCGCATCGCGGGCAGCTTCCGCAGCGGCAGGAGCATGAGCGCCAACCGCTCGGGATCGTAGTAATGCTCCATCAGCAGCTGCTCAGCCCGGTCCGCGTCGCCGTCCGCGGTGGCCAGGATGGAGCGGACCGCCGTGTGGGAAAGCTGGTCGTGGAAGATCCAGTGCTTGTCGCCGAGCAGCTGGTAGAAGGCATCGACGGTGTCCGCCAGCTCACGCATCTGCGTCTTGATCGACGCCGCTCGTTCCCGGCCAGGTTTCCCGAGCAGACGCAAGACCTTCAGCTGCCGGTCCAGTTCAAGGAACGAGGGAAGATCGCGAGCCGATTCGTAGGACATGCAGCCAATCGTATGGACCGGTACTGACATCGGCCGGAGCCCGGGTTCACCGCGCTCCCGGACCACGCTCTCATCGGACTGCCCAAGCCGCTACCCAGCTTGATGACGCGTGACCTGAGCTGACGCGGGCATGGGCAGTCTGAGGCAGCGACGCCTTTCGTCTACGGCTCACCGCTGCTGGCGCCGCCAGCGGAGAGAGCAAAGGCAGCTGCCCTCGCATCGCCTTAGAAGCCATCTCATTTGGCTGGTTCGGTAGCCTGTCTGTGTGGGAATCGTTGAGCGGCTGGTGCCGGACGAACTGTGGGAGTTGTTCCAGCGAGT
>NZ_JBEOUD010000112.1:0-1971 GCF_040303865.1 Streptomyces sp. NPDC094034
AGCTGCTCTACAGCGCCATCACCGCCGGCCACGCCGAACGCCTCGGCATCGACACCGGCTTCCTGACCGCCATCCCCTTCGGCGGCACCGGCATCAAACAGCGCTCCCGCAACCCCTTCAGCGACGACGTCGCCCGCGCGCTGATGGACGAGACCAACCTGCGCCGCCTGGAGGAACTCGACCTCAACGACCGGGGCCTGCGGGACATTTGGGAGACCATCGTCGCCACCGGGCGCCGCTGCAGCGAGGTCGTCGGACTGCGACTGGACTGCATCGGCCGCTACCGCGGCCTGGCCATGCTGTGGCACGACCAGACCAAGGTCGGCAACTACAACGAGGGCATCCGCATCCCCGAGCCCGTCTACCAGCGCCTCGATGCCCGCCACACCAAGACACTCCAGCTCTTCGAAAAACGCTACGGCCGTGTCCCCACAGCCGCTGAACGCCCCGACCTGGCCTTGTTTTCCTCTCGCGTCCGTAACCCCAACGGCCGGCAGCCGATCTCCTACGGACACTTCAACCAGCGCTTCAAGACCTGGATCGCCGGCCTCGACCTCGGCGGCGCCTACGTCGCCCACCAGGCCCGCCACACCCTGGCCACCAACCTGCTGCGCGCCGGCGCCACACTCACCCACATCCGCCGCTACCTCGGCCAGCTGTCCGAGCGCATGGCCGAGCACTACGTGAAGATCACCAACAGCGACCTCGAAGACGTCCTGAACACCGTCTGGGTGGCCGGGCCCGGCGCCCCCAACCCAGGCAAACTCCTCTCCGGCGACACCACCCCCATCAACCGCGAGACAGCCCTCGCCCTGGCCCTGGACCTCTCCCGCCGCAGCACCCCCGCCGACGGGGGATTCTGCACCTACCAACCAGTCGTCGCCGGTGGAGCCTGCCCCTGGAAACTCGACTGCGAGAACTGCGACAACTTCGTCCTCTCCGGCGCAGACCTCCTCTACTGGCGACGCAAAGCCGAACAGTGGCGCTCCATCGCCGAGAACGCCCCCGACGACGCAACCGCCGACTACCTCCACACCGTCTTCGAACCCACCGCCCAGGCCATCAAAGGACTCGAGCAGGCCCTGGCCGCCCTCGGCATCCTCGACGAAGCCCTCACCCTGGACCTGCGGCGCCCCCAGGACTACTTCCACCGCACCTGGAGCACCGCTTTCCGCGCCCGAGACCTCGCCGAGCTGCAGGCATCCGGCCCGGATGCCACAGGGAAGCCATGAGTACGTCCCGCACCGACGCGGCCGTCCGGGCCCGCCGCCACGCAGGAGATGCTCGAACGCCTCCAGGCCGCCCTGGCGGCCGCGGCGCGCGATCATACGCCTGTCACCGTCGCAGCCCTTGCCCGGACCGCCCGCGTCTCGCGCACCTTCCTCTACCAAAACCAGCAGGCCAGAGCCCTGATCGAGCAGGCCAACCGCGTAGACAGACCTCACCCCGCGGTCTCCGACAGCTCCAGCCGCGCCCAGCCCGCCTGGAGAGAACGTGCACTCAACGCCGAAGACGCACTCGCCCAGGCCCACCGCGAAATCCGCACCCAGCGCACCCACATCGCAGAACTCCTCGGCAAGATCCGCGACCTCGAACACGATCTCCCCGAAGGCTCACTTCAGCGCATCGTCACCGAGAACACCACGCTGAAGCAGCACGTACGACAGCTCACCCAGGACAACCAGCAGATCCAAGAACGCCTGACCAGTGCACGCCAGAACAACCGCTTCATGGACAAACGCATCGCCGACCTTGAAGCCCAACTCGTTCCCTACCTCACCACCCCGCCCCCGCGTCCCTGACCCGGCCTCGGATCATTGCCAAACGGGACGGACCTTGCCGATGGGAGCGTCACGCCCACTCGATGCCCAGCTCCCGCAGCGCAGCCAACTGGTCCTGGGCGAGCTTGTCCCGCCTCGATTTGGTGTTGGAGACCCACACACCCAATTTCACGGCCACCGGCTCCGTCTC
>NZ_JBEOUD010000113.1:0-1890 GCF_040303865.1 Streptomyces sp. NPDC094034
GGCGCCGCCGTCGCCGCGGCGCCGGTGACGGCCGACTTCTTCACGAACTCCCGGCGGTTCATGGGACTGTGGGTCATTCAAGGCTCCTGAGACTGGAGTTGGCGCGAGCAGGGGGCGTCCATGCGGAGGCTACCCGCGTAGATCGTGCTCGCGCCCTTCAGCGCCGCAAACCAGGAAATGACCATGTCCAGGTCAAGGATGAGTCAGGTGAGCAGCTTCCGGGAACACCGGGAAAACAGTTGGTGTCACCCGCCTACCGAGTGCCGATGCCCTCTGGCCGATGTCCCGGTTGCGCCCTCAGCCCGCGTCCCCCCAAACGGCCCGCAGGTCATCGCAGCGGACGTTGATCGACGCGTCAGTGAGCGCGATCTCGTGCACACAACCCCCGTCCTCGCCCGGGAGAATCTCATCAAGGAGCACGGTGTCGACCAGCATCCAGTCGATGGAGTGCTCATAGTCGATGGAGAAGTGCGTCACTCCTGAATAACTGATGCGCAGCCCGGCGTCGTGCTTCCACTGATTCGGGGAGAACTCCAGGGTCAGCCCTCCACTCTTGTCGGTGGCCACTTGAATGCCAGACAATTCCAGATCCTTGACACAGCGACTATTCCCGTGACCCAAAGCGTAATGCATCGGATCCAATGCAAACTCTTTCGCTCCGGTCGGCAGCCGATCTCGAAACTTCGGGAGTTCAGTCAGGTAAGCCGTTGGATCAACATAGAACCCGCCATCATCCCAGACAGCTTTCACATACTTCATTTGCAACCTTCCGCGGCGAGAGGCGGGCGCCTCCACTTGTCTCCCGAAATATCTTCGGTCCCCTTCGAGCCGATGCGGCCGACTTTCCGCAGCTCGTAGATTGCTCGCCCCTTGATAGCATTCTCCACGCCGGGCGGGACCTCGACTTCCGAGGCTTTGATGCCATGCTTATTGAACCATCCCTGACTGTTGAACAGGCCCACTTCGCGCATGGACTTGTCATAGACATGGATTTCCATGTCCATTCCCTTGTTACTCACCGGGAAGATGTCAGCCCGGCCCGTATACCCCTGCCCGAAGTCCAGGGGATTCGACGGTCCCTTCGGGCCCTTCCCCGCGAGGCCGAGATGGTCGCTCCAGCTCAACGGGTTCGGTACATAGGTGTGGTGATCCGGCGCGGGAACAAGGCCCAGCGGATCCGCGCTGATGTACCGCGCTGTCTCGGGATCGTAGTACCGGTGCAGGTTGTAGTTCAGACCCGTCTCAGGGTCGGCGTACTGTCCTGGAAAACGCAGGGGGCAATCGACTGTCGACGTCGCTTCGTCCGGGGCAGGAATAGGAGTGCCCCAGAGGCTGGTACGACGCTGCCAGACCAGATCTCCTCTCGTGGAGAACAACTCCGTGGGCGTACCGAGAGAGTCGGTGACGACGGCATGGAACTGAGCACATCGCTCAGGATCCGATTCCTCCGCCAGCTGTGCCAGGACCGACGTATTGGCAGCCGCCGCAGTGGGCTTGTGGCGCGTCTGGGCGACCGGGCGATGGCTGTCCGGCGCATAGTCCCAGGTTGTGACCCACCCGTCTGCCGTGGTCTGCTCGGCCAGACAAAGGTCGTCCCAGGCAAAAACCGTACGATCGGCCACGGAGCCGTCGCCGGTGACGCGATGTTTGGAGATTCGTCGGCCGAGCGGGTCGTACGCGTACCTCCAGTGAATTCCGTCCGGGGTGACCACCTCCGTGAGGCGATCCTCGGCGTTCCACCCGTAGGTCCAGGTACGGGTCTGGCCGTTCAGAAGCTTGCGGGTCCTGCGCACAAGGCGGCCTTCGCCGTCGTACTCATAGGAGGTGCGACCGGCCATGCGGACGAGCGTGCCGTCGAACCGCCGCTCACCGGCTGCTTCATGGGCAGGC
>NZ_JBEOUD010000114.1:0-1872 GCF_040303865.1 Streptomyces sp. NPDC094034
GCTACGAGCGCAAAGCCGAACACTTCCTCGCCTTCACCAGCATCGCCTGCACCCTCATCTGCTACCGCAGATTCACCAAATGAGATGACGTCTAATAGTGGTCTGGCGGCGCGGGGTGCTCACAGTCAACGCTGTGACGGCGGCGCCTACGAACAGGGCGAGCGCGGCTACGGTCAGGAATGACACTGATGTAGATAAGCGGTCTTGAGAGGTCCGGCCACTGACTGAAGCGGCTCCCAACGCAAGGGCGACCAACACACCACTGCTGCTCACTACCGCGTTGCCGCGCTGGACCAGTGACTCCTTGATCTTGCGTTCCTCATTGAGTTGATCCTCCAACAGAGCGCCGAGGACCTGCCTGTCGTTACTCTCCGGCATTGCGCCACCCCCTTCCACGATCCGTCAGACAGATCGCAGTGTCGTCGGAGACGTCTGGCCCGATCGGCGCGTCAGATGGCTAAAGGACCAGTCTTCAAGGGATGACGGCGAAGTCAGTCTCCGTTTCTCGAGCGGAGCAAGGAGCTCTTCCCCCACACTGAGTACGGATCTTGAGATACTCAACGAATCGACCAACTGCCTCAACGGCACTATTTCCTCGCTCTGCTGGGCCACTCGCGCACGCAATAGGGAAATCTCCTCCAAGTTATTCGCGCAGTCATTCCAGTCTTCGAGTTTGGTAATGACACGCCGCAGCGGTGATCGGATACTCGTTCGAAGATTCATCCGGTTCATTTCCTCGTCCGGAGGCAGCGCGACGATCACCTCGCGGAGCTTCTCAGCAAGGACCCTGCCCGATGACCCACCATCCCGGATGGCGGCTAGTTGACTGCGGCAATCCGCGATCAACTCGGGGGCCAAGCGCTCCACCTCGCCGAGGCGACGCCAGAGGGCGTCGATCTGCGACGACGGAATGGGAACTCTCATTAGCTCGCTCACTCTCCGCTGAGTCGATCGCTGCTCCCTCAGCATTTCAGCAAGTTGGGCGGGGGCGGGTCCGATGTTAAAAATGAGCTGCTTGAACAGGCGGTAGACAGAAAGGTCCTCCTCCATGGCAATAACCGTGCCATGCCGCTCCCGCATGCTCAGTACAAGAAGACAGGGCATGTGTGACTCGCGAAGTCCGAAAAAGGCTGCCGCGCTAGAAGTCGCCTGCGTCCATCCCCTCTCGTGTTCTTCACGCGAGTGCGGTCTCGCGCCGGCCACCCAACCGAATTGAGAATCCGAACCGTCTCGTCGCATGGAATCCCAGAAGGAACCTCGAAATACCTCGTCCCGAGTAGGCAGGTCTACGCGCATGCCCTCAGCTCCCACGATCTCCCGGCCCCGAGGACTCCGGACGCCGCCGACCTGTGCCGAAATCGGGGGCCGATCGGGCCAACCGAGCGGGGGCGCTACAGGGCACAGCACCGCCAGCGACGCACCGCTCAGATCGTGAACGCTTGTCCAGTCTTCGATCAGCTCTTCATGCTGGGTGCGGGCCTCGGCAGTGCGGGCCAGTACCAGAACCGCACCCAAATAGCCACTCGTAGCGGATGCGGACAGCAGGTGCCTGAGAAACATATTGATCGGTAGCGGAGTGACGTACATCAAGCCCCCTGTCGACGAGATGGGGAGCAGCCCAGCCGCGTGCGTCCCCGCAGCAGCAGTATGAGGGGGTGCGATCTCATCGGCACGGGAGATGCCCGGATCTCAGGTCATCGCCTGGGCTTGTGGATCTTTGCGGGGTCTGGCTGCTGGCGGCCTGCTGGGGGAAGCTGTCGGTAAACGATGGCACCCTTAAGAAGCCATCTCATTTGGCTGGTTCGGTAGCCTGTCTGTGTGGGAATCGTTGAGCGGCTGGTGCCGGACGAACTGTGGGAGTTGTTCCAGCGA
>NZ_JBEOUD010000115.1:0-1814 GCF_040303865.1 Streptomyces sp. NPDC094034
GTCCGTACCCGCCGGAGCAATACGTACGCGCAGCAAGGACGCCCCGACCGAATACAGCGACACACCCGACCACACAAACGGCAGTCGCGCCCCCGACCCCTCCTCGCCCGAGACGAACGAACCGAGACCGATCCCGTGCAACGCCGCATCCAGGAGCGCCGGATGAAGGCCATATCGACCCGCGTCCTGGACCGCCTCCTCCGGAAGCTCGACCTCCGCGAAGACCTCGTCACCGAGCCGCCAGGCAGCCGTCAGCCCCTGGAACACCGGCCCATAGCCGAAGCCGAGTCCGGTCAGTTCCTCGTACATGCCGGCCGCGGCCAGCTCGACCGCTCCCGAGGGCGGCCACTCGACCGGTTCGGCATTCGAGCTGCTCAGGTCCTGGGTGACCGTGCCGGTGGCGTGGCGAACCCACGGCTCGTCCGGCAGGGAGTCCACCGCGCGCGAGAACAGCGTCAGCGACCGGCGGCCGTGCGTGTCCGGCTGCGCGAGGAGCAGGCGGATCTGTACGCCGCCGCCCTTCGGCAGAACGAGTGGTGCCTCGATCGTCAGCTCGTCGAGCAGCCCACAGCCGACCTCTTCACCTGCCCGGAGCGCCAGCTCCACCATCGCCGTGCCCGGGAACACGACCTCACCCAACACCTGGTGATCGCCGAGCCAGGGGTGGGCGTCCAGCGAGAGCAGACCGGTGAACAGCATCGCCGAGTCCGGCAGGGCGACGACAGCACCCAGCAGGGGATGGTCGGTGCCCCCGACACCGGCCGAGGCGACATCGCCGACGGAGCCGACTGCCGTCGACACCCAGTAGGGCTGGTGCTGGAAGGCATAGGTGGGCAGGTCGACGCGGGTGGCGTCGGTGTGGGTGAAGAACGCGGTGCGATCGGTGACCGCGTCCTGTGCCAGGAGATGCGCGAGCGCGGTCACCGCGGAGTGAGATTCGGAGCGGTCCCGGCGGAGGGCGGAGACGGCAATGCTGGTGCTGTCCTCAGGCAGGATCTGCTGAATCATGGCCGTGAGCACGCCGTCAGGGCCGAGCTCAAGGAACACCGAGGCGCCTTCGGCTTCCAGGGTGTGCACGGCATCCGAGAAACGAACCGTCTCGCGGACGTGCCTGACCCAGTAGTCGGGCGTGCATGCCTCGTCCGTGACGAGGGTTCCGGTGAGCGCGGAGACGAAACCGATCTGGGGCGGGGCGAACGACACGTCCGCGATGGCCGTGCGGAAGTCCTCCAGCATCGGGTCCATCAACGGCGAGTGGAAAGCGTGACTGACCCGCAGCTCCTTGGTACGGACACCAGACGCCTGGAGCTGCCCGGTCACCTGGGTCACTGCCTCCTGCGTACCGGAGACCACGACGGCCTGGGGACCGTTCACCGCCGCGATGGCCGCCCCGTCCACCAGCAGGGGGGTGACCTGGTCGACGCCGGTCTGGACGGCGACCATGGCGCCGCCCTCGGGCAGGGCGTTCATGAGCCGGCCCCGCGCGGCAACCAGCACAGCGGCATCACGCAGCGACAAGACGCCCGCCACATGCGCGGCGGCAATCTCCCCGACCGAATGACCACCCACGAAAGCGGGCCGGATGCCCCAGGACTCGACCAGACGGAAAAGCGCGACCTCAACCGCGAACAACGCGGGCTGAGTGAAAGCAGTCCGGTCCAGCAGCTCACCCTCCTCGAACACCACCTCCCGCAAGCCCCGCCCGAGCAGAGGATCCACCTCCGCGCACACAGCCTCGAAAGCCTCGGCGAACACAGGGAAAGCCGCATACAGCTCACGGCCCATCCCCAGCCGCTGACTGCCCTGACCCGTGA
>NZ_JBEOUD010000116.1:0-1677 GCF_040303865.1 Streptomyces sp. NPDC094034
CCCAATGCCAGGAACTTAGGGGGTTCATTGTCGGTGTTGTCCCTGATCGACTGGCAGTTGGGTGTTCCGCCAGACGCAGCGAAGCTCCTCGGCTATGACTGGTGATTGTCGAGATCAACCAGGTAGTCGAGGAGCTTCGTTGTCGGGTCATGGTGCCATGGACAGGGGCTGGTCTTCCAGCGTGGGGCGGCTGTTGGACGGTGTCGGGGGCGGTGTGCTGGCCTGCTATGTGCCGCCGGGCCTGGTCGATGAGGTGCTGGCGGTGACCGGCCGGTCTCAGCGACGCTTCCGGTCGCTGCCGGCGCGGCTGGGCGTCTACTTCGTTCTGGCGTTGTGCCTGTTCAGCGGTGCAAGCTACGGGAGCGTGATCGCCAGACTGGTCTCGGGGCGCCGGGGCGGCCTCGGGGCTGCGGGCTGGGTCCTGCCGTCGACGACGGCGCTGAGCAAGCTGCGTCGCCGGCTGGGGGCAGCCCCGTTCGAGCTGCTGTTCCGGCGCCTTTCCGGCACGTCGGTGTGCCGCAGCACTCCGTGGTCACACGCGTTCGGGCTGCTCCTGGTCGCGTGGGACGGCACCAACATGGACCTGGCCGACTCGCCGGCGAATGCCGAAGCGTTCGGCCGCCCGAGCTGCTGGAAAGGAGAAGCCGGGAATCCGCAGACACGCCTGACAGCGCTGATCGCGTGCGGCAGCCGCCGGATCATCGACGCGGCGTTCGGCACCTACCGGACCGGTGAACGCGCCCTGGCCGAGCGGATGCTGCCCGCCCTCGGCCCCGGCATACTGCTGCTGGCCGACCGGGGTTTCTTCAGCTACCGCCTGTGGCGCGCGGCCCAGGCCACCCAGGCCCACCTGCTGTGGCGGGTCCAGGCCGATCTGCACCTGCCCGTCCAACAGGTCCTGCCCGACGGCTCCTTCCTGTCCCGGCTGACCGACCCGGCCGACACCACCCGGCACGCCAGGAAGAAAGCACGCCGCCGCAAAGCCGGGCAGGCACCACCGCCCCCGCCGGTGCCCCGCGGCCCCGTAGTACGCGTAGTCGAGGCCGTCATCACCGTGCGCACCGACAACACCACCACACGCACCAGCCACTTCCGCCTGCTCACCACCCTGCTCGACCCACGGACCACACCAGCGGCCGACCTCGCTGCCACCTACTCCAAGAGGTGGGCATGCGAGACAGGATTCAGGGAGATCAAGACCTACCTGCGCGGCACGCGCCGCGCTCTGCGCGCCGCCGACCCCGAAACCGCCCGCCAGGAACTGTGGGCCTACCTCATCGTCTACCAGGCGATCCGGCACATCATCTGCCTCACCGCCCTGCGCCGGCAGGACATCGAACCCGCAAGGATCTCCTTCACCGCCACCCGCGACGCCGTCCAGGACGCGATCACCATCACACCCCGGCGCGCCAACGCCCACGCCGAACAGATCTACCAGGACCTCTCACAGCGCCTGATCACGAAACACGTCACCTGCCGGACATGCCCACGCATGGCCAAACGACCCGTGTTCCACTACCCCTCACGGCAAGCCTCCACCGCCCCGGCCTCGCAAAACGCCACCTACCACCTCACCATCACCACCCCGGACACCCCAAACACACAGACCCAACACCAACACGACCAAGAGACCACCACGACTCAAACCCGCACCCCCTAAAGTTCCTGGCATTGGGA
>NZ_JBEOUD010000117.1:0-1464 GCF_040303865.1 Streptomyces sp. NPDC094034
GGTGTGGGGGCAGGTCAGGGCGGCCTGGACGCGCTGGGGCTGGCCGCGGAAGAACTGGTCGTTCTCGGCGTCCAGGATGAGGGTCGGGCAGGCGATGAGTTCGGCGACGCCGTCGAGGGTGTAGTCGACGGTGCGGCGGATGTAGTCCGCGGCGGATGTGGCGCCGAAGGCCCATACGCCGTTGCGCAGGGCCCAGCGGAGCTGGGTGTTGCCCTTCATCAGGAGGTCGGCGACGGGGTTGGCGAGGTCGTCCCGTCCGGCCTCGACCCACTCCTGCAGGAACGGCGGCATCATGCGGGTGTGGGCGTCGTAGTAGTCGTAGAGGCCGTCGTCCAGGACGAGGGCGGCCAGGCGGTGGTCGTGGGCGGCGGCGCGGGCGGTGAGGTAGCCGCCGAGGCTGTAGCCCATCAGGACGAGCTGGTCGGGGGCTGTCTCCGGGCGGGTCAGCGCGTAGTCGACCACCGGGGTGACCACGGCCTCCCAGTCCGGGCGGAAGACCAGGTGCTGCTCGCGCAGCGCGGCTCCCTGGCCGGGGCCGTCGTAGGCGAGCACGTTGTAGCCGCGGCGCAGCGCGGCCGCGGCGACGACGAAGTACGCCTCCTCCAGGGTGGAGTCGAAGCCGCTGGTGAAGATGAGGGTGGGGCGGGGGGTGCCGGAGTCGTCTACGAGGAAGAGGTAGCCGGGCAGGCTGCCGCCCTCGTAGGGGATGCGGACGGCTTCGACGGGGGTGTCCAGCAGCGCGGCGGCGGCGGCGAACGTCTCGCGGGAGAGGGCGGACAGGTGCTTGACCTCGGGGTCGTCGGCGGGGTCGTCGCGGCGGTAGAACTCGGCGGTGCGGTAGTAGCTCGAGGCGCGCAGCAGAGCTTCGCGGGCGCTGACCCGGTGTCCCTGCGCCAGGGCGTGGGTGCCTATCGCGTGGACACGCTCCGCGGTGCTCTTCCACTCGCGCAGCCACGCCTCTTCGTCGCCCTCGGCGATGTTGTGGGCGGTGGCCACGACCTCGCCGAGGTCCGCGCCGCCTTCGTTGGCGAAGCCGGCCGCCCGCAGCGTCTCGAAGGAGAAGGACTCGTCCTCGAACAGGAATCGCATGATGCACCTCAAACGGTGGTGGCCGACATTTACCGAGACGGAACGGGTCCGTCTCGTCTGAGGAGAACGTTAGCCCCGTCTTAGTCGAGACGCAAGCGTTCCGTCTGGTGTACGTTCAAGGCATGCCCAGCTCACCCACGCCACCCGCACCCCAGCCCGACGCCCCCGCGCCCGCCTCCGCGCCCGCGCCCGATCGGCGACCGCCCGGAGGCCCCGTCCTCCAGGACTCCGTGACCGAGGCCATCGCGGCCGCCTTCTTCGAGGAGCTGGCGTCGACGGGCTACGCGCGCCTCTCCCTGGAGGCCGTCGCCAAACGGGCCGGAGCCGGCAAGGCGGCGATCTACCGCCGCTGGCCGTCCAAGCTGGAGATGACCG
>NZ_JBEOUD010000118.1:0-1395 GCF_040303865.1 Streptomyces sp. NPDC094034
TTCCCCACTGCTGCCTCCCGTAGGAGTCTGGGCCGTGTCTCAGTCCCAGTGTGGCCGGTCGCCCTCTCAGGCCGGCTACCCGTCGTCGCCTTGGTGAGCCGTTACCTCACCAACAAGCTGATAGGCCGCGGGCTCATCCTGCACCGCCGGAGCTTTACACCATCAAGGATGCCCAAGATGGTCATATCCGGTATTAGACCCCGTTTCCAGGGCTTGTCCCAGAGTGCAGGGCAGATTGCCCACGTGTTACTCACCCGTTCGCCACTAATCCACCCCGAAGGGCTTCATCGTTCGACTTGCATGTGTTAAGCACGCCGCCAGCGTTCGTCCTGAGCCAGGATCAAACTCTCCGTGAATGTTTACTCGGCCGAAAAATATTTCAGCCGGTGCACAAACTGAAGAGCGGAACGGTCGGAGGAATAGTCCGACCGTTCACAGCGTCCTCGCTGTGTTTATTTCAAAGGAACCACGTCCCGATCGTGATGACCGGAGACGGGGTATCAACATATCTGGCGTTGACTTTTGGCACGCTGTTGAGTTCTCAAGGAACGGTCGCTTCCTTTGTACTCACCCTCTCGGGCTTTCCTCCGGGCTTCCCTTCGTGTTTCCGACTCTATCAGATCTTTTCTCGATCCGATTTCCTCGGTGCTTTCCAGGTTCTCGCTCTCGCGTTTCCCTTTCCGGCGGTTCCGACTCTATCAGATTCTTTCGGCGTCTGACCCCCAGTCAGCGGGGCTTGTCTTCCCGGCTGTTGGGCCGTTCCGACGAGTGAGACATTAGCGGATTCCCGGCTCCCGAGCTAATCGGGGGGCCTCGTTCTTTCGAACGCGGATTCCTCATTTCGCAAATACGCACACCAAAGTGTTCGACGCCGAGGCATCGGAATGGGTGGTGCTCACGGAATGGCTGTCCGGGGACCGACCGGAGTCGGCGCTCACGTCGGACAACTCGGAGTACCTTACGGATCGCCCCGAGGTGTGTCAACCACCGGCCGGTCCCTCCCGGCCAGGTCAGTCCTTCGTGCCGGAGGCCAGCTCGCGGCTGCGGTCCCGGGCGGCTTCCAGGGCGGCGATGAGGGCCGCGCGGACACCGTGGTTCTCCAGCTCGCGGATGGCGTTGATCGTCGTACCGGCGGGAGAGGTGACGTTCTCCCGGAGCTTCACCGGGTGCTCGCCGCTGTCGCGGAGCATCACGGCGGCGCCGATGGCGGACTGCACGATGAGCTCGTGGGCCTTGTCCCGGGGCAGGCCGAGGAGGATGCCGGCGTCGGTCATGGCCTCGACCAGGTAGAAGAAGTACGCCGGACCGGAGCCGGAGAGCGCGGTGCAGGCGTCCTGCTGGCCCTCGGGCACGCGGAGCGTCTTGCCGACGGCGCCGAAGATGCCCTCGGCGATG
>NZ_JBEOUD010000119.1:0-1361 GCF_040303865.1 Streptomyces sp. NPDC094034
CCGGTGCGGGTGCGGCTGGATCCGGATCGTCCGGTGGTGGAGTGGTTGCGGGGGTTGCAGAGCGAGCAGGTCGAGGCCCGCCGTCATGACCACCTTCCCCTCAACCGCGTCCAGGCCCTCAGCGAACTCCCCATGAACCAACCGCTCTTCGACACTCTGGTGGTCTTCGAGAACGCCCCCGTCGACACCGATGGCGCTGCCCGGCACGGACTGGAGATCAGCGAGATCGCGATCGATCAGGCCACCAACTACCCCCTCAATCTCATCGTCTACAGCGGTGACCGACTGACATTCACCCTCGCGTACGACCCGGACGTCTTCGACCGGGCCACCATCGAGAGCCTGCGCGGCGATCTCGTCCGGCACACGAGCACCGTCGCCGACGCCCCCGCCGAGCGCACGCTCGCACAGCTTGACCTCCTCGGTGGCGAGCAGCGGCACCGGATTCTGGAGGGGTGGGGTAGGGGTGGGGAGGGGGTGGAGCGGTTGACGTTGGCGGGGATTTTCCGTGGTCAGTTGGAGCGGACTCCTGATGTGCCGGCGGTGATTACTGACGAGGTGACGCTGACGTATGCGGAGTTTTATGGGCGGGTGGCGCGGTTGGCGCGTTTTTTGATGGGTGAGGGGGTGGGGCCGGGGCAGCGGGTGGCGGTGGCGATGGAGCGTGGTGTGGAGTGGCTGGTCGCCATGCAAGCCGTGCTGCACGCGGGCGGCGTCTACGTACCGGTGGATCCGAAATTCCCCGCAGACCGGTTCGCGCACATGCTGGCGGACTCCGGTTCCGTCCTGGTGCTGACCGAGTCGTCGGTCGGTGCGGCCCTGCCCGCGGACGGTGGTGTCCGTGTTGTGGATGTGGGTGCGTTGGGTGGGGTGTTGGGTGGGTTGTCGTCGGTTCTGCCTGTGGTGTCGGTGGATCTGCGGCAGCCGGCGTATGTGATTTATACGTCGGGTTCGACGGGTGTGCCGAAGGGTGTGGAGGTTCCGAGTGGTGGGTTGAGTGCGTTTGTGGCGGGGTTGGCTGAGGGGTTCGGGGTGCGGGTGGGGGATCGGTTGTTGCAGACGGCGTCGCCGAGTTTTGATGCGTCGATCCTTGAGGTGCTGGCCGGGCTGGGCCTGGGTGCCGCGTTGGTGGTGGCTCCGGCGGGTGTGGTGTCGGCGGAGGATTTGGTGGGGCTGCTGGAGCGTCATCGGGTGAATCACGCGTTTTTGGTGCCTGCTTTGTTGGCGGCGTTGCCGGTGGTGGAGTTGCCGGAGTTGCGGTCGTTGATGGTGGGTGCGGAGGCGGTGAGTGCTGATCTGGTGGCGCGTTGGGCGCCGGGTCGGCGGATGGTGAACGCGTATGGTCCGAGTGAGGCGAGTGT
>NZ_JBEOUD010000120.1:0-1331 GCF_040303865.1 Streptomyces sp. NPDC094034
CCGATCCGGAAGCAACGGCTCGATCCGCGCCCACTGCGCGTCAGTCAACGGCACACCCGAACCAACGACCAGCTGATCCAAACGAAACGCCCTAGGTCCTGTCTGGTCGATCTTCGCGGATAAGCCCGCGGCGTCTGGTGCCGTGCATCGCAAGGCGGAGGATCGCCCATGTACTGGACGTACTTGGGCGACTCCGACAACGCAGCGAGGTGCGGTGCCAGGCGTCGCGGGCCCGCGAAGATCGACCGGACAGGACCTAGGTGAAACCCACTGGTGGAAACACCAGCAGGGCGCCCCGAGTCGACCTCACCCGGGCCGCGCCAGGTCTTGACCTTCTGGAAGCAGCGTTCGACGGTGTTGCGCTGTTTGTAGCGTTCGGAGTCGTAGGTGATGGGCCGTCCGCCGGCTGAGCCCTTCCTTTTCCGGTTGGCACGGCTTGCCCGGGGGTGAGCGTCTCTGCACTTCATCTGAACAGGTGACCGTCCCCGTCCGGCGAGGGACGCCGTCGGGCACGGGAACGGCGGTCTGGCCCAGCCCGTTGAGACGGGCATGGGGCTGAATAAGCGAGCGGGACATCAAGGGACCGGGCCTGGGGCAATCACCCCGGACGGCTGCGCGGTCGAGCTGTACTCCCGGCTGCCTGTCGGGGCCGAGCCGGACATCGTCGCCGCTGCTGTCAGAGCAGGCGCGCGTATCCTGGAGCTGGGTTGCGGTGTGGGACGCGTGACCCACCCGCTCCTGGAGCGGGGCTTTACTGTGATTGCCGTGGACGAGTCCCAGGAGATGCTCGACCGCATCCGCGGGGCACGCACCGTACGCAGTTCGATCGAGGATCTCGACCTGGGTGAGACGTTCGACGTGGTGATGCTCGCGTCGTGTCTCGTGCACGCCGGAGACATTGAAGTGCGGCAGGCGCTGCTGCGTACCTGCGTCCGTCATGTCGCGGCGAACGGCTGCGTGCTGATCCAGCGAGAGGGCGAGGACTGGCACACGAGGCTGCCGCGTGAGCATGTTGATCCGAGCGGATACACGGTGCGGATCGTGTCGGCGGAACCGACCGGTGAGGGGGTGAATTCGGTGTATGCGGAGTACGAGTTCCCGGACGCCACCTGGACACAGACCTTCCTGTCTCGGCCGCTGACGAGGGAGCAGTTCGAGGGGGCTCTCGCCGATGCGGGTTTGAAGGTGGACAAGTATCTGACGGAGGAGCGGACTTGGGCGCGCGCCAGTCTCGCTGCCTAGGTCCTGTCCGGTCGATCTTCGCGGATAAGCCCGCGGCGTCTGGTGCCGTGCATCGCAAGGCGGAGGATCGCCCATGTACTGGACGTACT
>NZ_JBEOUD010000121.1:0-1323 GCF_040303865.1 Streptomyces sp. NPDC094034
CAGGCTTCGGCACCTGGAAAATGCATATGGGCACGAACTGTCCCTCGATGTCTACTGGGTCTCTCCCGACCGCATCACCGAGCTGCTGAGTCAGACCGGTCTGACGGTGGACGCCCGACTGATCCGCGAGCCGAACGAGCAGGACAAGCCCCGGCATGGTCAGCAGGCCTACTTCCTGGCCCGAAAGCCGGTGGAGCAGCCGGGACCTAGGGCTGCCGGCACCATCGCGTAAAACACCTCAGTAGCCCCTCGATGGCAGTAGCCCGCCGACGGGCTCCGGAGGTTCACCGACGGTGGCGGGGAGCTGGCTGGTGTTGTCGACGGACAGCCTCCAGGTGCCCGCGGCGGGCTGCTCGTGCTTGTGCGTGGCCTGCTGGCCTTACGAGTTGGTGCGTGATAGCGGGTGAGGCGTGTTCGGCCTGGCCGTAGCCGGTTCTCAGACGTTGGTGGTGCGGTCGGAGACGAGGCCGGCGATGGCGCGGTAGGTGTCGGGCAGGCGGTCGCGGCGGTGGGTCCAGCGGGTGAGTTGCTTCCAGCGCTTGTGGTCGGCAAGGGCGTGTTCGACGGTGATGCGGTCGGATGAGTGACCGCGGCGGTCGCGTTCCCACTGCTCGACTCTGCCGGGGAGTGCTCCCGGCCGCGGTTTTCTGGGCGGTGTGATGGCTTGGCCACGGTGGTCGCGGCTCAGGCCGAGGTAGCCGTCGTCCAGGAGGACTTCGGCGTCTGGGAAGTGCCGGAAGCAGATGTCTATGCCTTCGTTGCGGGCGGCCGTGGCGTCGTGCAGACGCCCAGGTCGCAGGGCATCGGTCCATAACGTGCGGCCTCGCCAGTCGGCAATCACGGTGGCCTTCATCGTGTTCTGCTTCTTCTTGCCCGAGACGAATGCACGGCGTCCGCCGCGGCCGGCCGGGGGCCGGCGGACCTGGATCTCGGTGGCGTCCAGACGCAGCTCGACACTTTCGGCCTGGGCATAGGCAAATACATCCGTCAGCCTCCGAAGCCGCAGGCCGGGACGGTCGGGAACCGCGCACCCCCGCTCCGCCAGGAGTGTGCGCACCTCTCCGATCGCCCGGGTGATGGTGGACCGGTCCACACCGAACAGCAAGCCCAGCACCGAGTGCGGCAGGTCGTGCCGCAGATGGATCAGCGTGGCCACCAGCCGGTCGACGAACACCAGCCGATGGCGGGCACCGGCACCCGCGGCCCGCTTCCTGGCCCCGCCCCGCGTCGCATGGCGACGACCCTCGGCCCTCGCCCGCCAAGGCTCGGCCAACTCATCGACCAAGCAGGCAAGATGAGACCGAGAGAGCCCCGTGAACAGCC
>NZ_JBEOUD010000122.1:0-1322 GCF_040303865.1 Streptomyces sp. NPDC094034
CCGCGTCCTCGCGCAGCACCACGCTGTGCTGCGCGACGACGGTCACGCCCGTCGCGTCGGGCAGCACCGACCACTCGCCGGTGTGCGCCTCCAGCAGCCCGGGCGTGACCGTCTGCTTGTAGACGATGCGCCCGGCGTGCGGGAAGCAGATGCGCACCGACTCGGTGGTGTGCGCGCCGCCGTCGGCCGTCAGCGTGTCCATGGACATGATCTGCACGCCGGGGCTGACCTCGGTCAGGTCCAGGCGGGAGACGTGCGGGATCAGCTCGGGCCAGTCGGCCGCCCGGTACAGGAAGTCGTGGACCAGCTCGGCCGGGCCCTTGACACGCACGGAGTCCTCGAAGGACAGGACGAGGTCGTCCAAACGCGTCCAGCGTTCGGCGAGGCGCTTGAGGCTGTCCAGTTCGGACCGGGAGTTGGTGTCGCAGGCCCGCTCGACCCACGCCACGTCCTCGGGGCGGTCACCGACGACCGTGAAGTCGTGCAGCAGCGTCAGCCGGCTGGTGCCGCCCGGCCGCTCCTCGACGATCCAGGTGCCGTGCATGGACCGCACCGGCTCCTGCGGGCGGGTCTGCTGGAACTCGATCCGCCGCCGGCCCGGGTCCCGCACCCGCTGCGAGATCCACGAGCGGATCTCGCCGTTGGCCGTGGCCCACATGCGCAGCTGTTCCTCGGTGCCGTCGAACTCCAGGCGCTCCACGTACACGTGGGGCGGAAAGAACAGCGGCCACCGCACCACGTCCGCGATCAGCCCGTAGACGACTCCGGCTCCCGCATCGACCTCGACGGAGTGCACCGTACGGTGCGCCCGTTCGTTCCTCACCAGGTACACGTCTTTCTCGCTTCCTCGACAAAGGTCAGTAATTGCCCAGGCCACCGCAGATGTTGAGGGCCTGTCCGGTGATCGAGGCAGCGGGCTCGAAGGTCAGGTAGACGACCAGCGCGGCCACCTCCTACGGGTGTGGAGTAGCGGCCGAGCGGGATCTTCGCCGCGAACCGCGCGCGCACGTGGTCCTCGGTGGTGTCCCAGGCCACCGCGTACTCCTGGCGCACCCGTTGGGCCATCGGGGTCTCCACATAGCCGGGGCAGACCGCGTTGACGGTGATGCCGCGCGGCGCGAGTTCCCGGCCCAGCGCCTTGGTGAAGCCCACGACCCCGTGCTTGGAGGCGCTGTACGGGGCGCCGAGCAGGACACCCTGTTCGCCGGCGGTGGAGGTGATGCTGATGATCCGCCCGTGCCCGGAGCCGGCGAGGCCGCCGTTCCCGAGCGCCTCGCGCGTCACCAGGAAGACACTGTTGAGGTTGGTGTCGATGACGTCGT
>NZ_JBEOUD010000123.1:0-1309 GCF_040303865.1 Streptomyces sp. NPDC094034
CATCTGCTGGACGTCGTTGAGGATCAGGACCCGGCACCGGCCCGGGGCACCCGCAGCCCGTCCATGACCGCGTCGAAAACGGTGGAGTCGTTGACGTTGCCAGGCGTGAGGACCACGGTCAGGGGCAGGCCCCGGCCGTCGCAGGCGAGATGGACCTTGGTCGTCAGCCCGCCGCGGGACCGGCCGAGCGCCTGGCGAGCCGCCGCACGTGCCGGATCTTCCAGTTCGTCCCTCGTCTGCGCCCCCTTTTGCGGGCACCGGCAGCGTGCTGGTGAGCCCGGCTGACGGTGGAGTCGACCGACACGGCCCACTCCACGGCCCCGACAAAGTCGTCGCGGACCTGGACCTGCTCCAGCAGCCGGGCCCAGGTCCCGTCCGCCTCCCAGCGGGCGAACCGCTCATAGACCGTCTGCCACGGCCCATAGCGTTCTGGCAGGTCACGCCACGGCGCACCGGTCCGCAACCGCCACAACACCCCGTTGATCACCTGCCGGTGATCCCGCCACGGCCGCCCACGACCGTCAACCCCCGGCAGCAAAGGCGCTATCCGCCCCCACGCCGCATCCGTCAGCTCACCACGACCCACCACAAGATCAATTATCAGACACGTCCTAGGAGGGGAAGCGTTAGCCGGCCACCTGCCGACCGGCTCGCGTAGGCATACGCCGACGATTCAGTCCGTGGACGCCGCCGCGTCCTGGCCGCCTTCGACGACCGACCTGCGACAGGCTGAAGATCGCCGCGGGACACCATCCGTGAGCTGATGTCTCCGCTCCACGGCAGCTCAGGCCGACCCCGGTGAGAGCAAGAGCGGAAGTCACCGGGCCGCAGGCGCGGTCTGGCTGCGATTGAAGATCCTGTCGAGGTGGTACTGGAGTGCCGCGGTGGCAGACTCCGGCGTGCGCTGTCCGACGAGGATGCTGGTACCCATGGTCGCTGTCATGGCAAGCAGGCTGATCGCCTCACTACGAGCGTCGGCTCCAGAGTCGGCTCGGCCCGTCTCCTGTGCCTGTTGGATCAGTTGGGTGAGGGCGTTCTCGGCGGCGTCAGGGTTGTCGATGAACGGCTGGGCGGCGAGGGCCTCGTCGGTCACGGACAGGATCGAGTAGGAGCTGTAGAGAAGGTGGAAGGTGCGGCTCTCCTCGTCGGTCGGCAGCGAGGCCAGCAGCAGTGCCTCGATGGTCGCGCGGGGGCCCGGGTCTCGGCCTGCGGCGGCGAGGCGGGCGCCGACGCGTGCGGTGAAGCGGTCGGTCAGGTGTTGGAGGCCATGGAAGAGCAGCTTCTCCTTGGTCTGGAAGTAGTACTGCAC
>NZ_JBEOUD010000124.1:0-1303 GCF_040303865.1 Streptomyces sp. NPDC094034
GTCCCGATCAGTAATGTCCGTGCTCGCCGTCGATAGGAGAGCCGTGAGCACGCACGTGCACTGGTCGGGAGTTCGGGAACGCGTCATCGCCGTGGAAGAGGCCGAGTGCCGAGCCCATGGCCGTAAGCCATCTCCATACCCAACGTTCGAACCCGTACTGACTCCCGCCGAGATCGCCGAGGTCGAAGCACAATTCGCCGTCGCGCTCCCCGACGAGTACCGCACGTTTCTGGCAGAGGTCGGAGCCGGCGGCCCCGGACCGTCATTCGACCTGACGTCGTTGCGCCGAATCGACGGTAAGTGGGGATGGGTCTGGGAGAACGACGAGGACCATCCCTGGCTGCTGGACCCCAGTAGGCCGTTCGTCGAGACCGACGACTGGGCCGACCAGCAGATAACGACCCTTCGCGCCGCCGGGTACGAACCCACCACGCGTGACGAAGACGACGACTATCTGGACGACTACCGCAAGGTCTTCGGAGACGCCGGCGACGAGGTCTGGTTCCTGGAACGCGGGCGGGGTGCGATCCCCATCAGCGACAACGGATGCGGGATGACCGGCTGGCTCATCGTCGTCGGCCCGCACCGCGGGCAACTCCGCGACCGGGACTGTGCGGTCAACCCGCCCTTCGAGCCGTACGTCGACGCAAACGGAAACCGTCACACCTTCCGCAGTTGGTACCTCGAGTGGCTTGAGCAACGTGAGGAAGCCGCACGGTGATCAAGAGCTGGTGACCCTGGCCCGCCCCACGCACCGCGACCTCCTCAACCCTTCCCTTCAAAGGAACTGCACCCATCGTCCTTCGCCTTGACCTGGCGTGTCACTTGCTGGTTCGCGTGGCCTTTAGCGGTGTGACTAATGTGTCGCGCGCCAGGCATATGCGGCCCGCCTTGGGGGATCTGATCCTCCTCTGACGGAATGGGCGGGTCTTTACCCTGGCAGAGCACACGGTCCGGGCGAGTGGGTATGCGAGCAATCTGGTGATGCGCGAGCTGGATGAGACGGACGCCGGCGGCCCGATTGGAGCGCGCCTGGCCGCCTGGCGCTGCCGCCGCGGGCTTACCCGGGATGACCTTGCCTCCCGCACCGGCCTGGAAGTCGATTACCTCGCCGGGCTGGAGACGGGCCGGGAGTGGGTGGACCGTCGCGGTCGGCTGGCGGCGCTGGCCACCGCGTTGCGGCTGGATGTGGCGGATCTGACTGGGCAGCCCTACCTGCCGCGCGGGGAGGAGCACGCGGCGGTGCGGGCGGTCGCCTTCCACCTGCGGCGCAGCCTGGTCCGCCGACAACCGGACAGGGCGC
>NZ_JBEOUD010000125.1:0-1301 GCF_040303865.1 Streptomyces sp. NPDC094034
GTGGCGGGTCCGGGTGCGGGCATGGGCGAGGATCTCGACCGCCTCACTGGGATGGCCGAGCCAGGTGGCGGAGTAGGCGAGGTCGGAGAGGACTCCGGCTCCGAGGTCGCGGTCGTCGGCGCTGTGGGCTGAGTGCAGGGCGGTGCGCCAGTGTCGTTGCGCCGAGGCGTGGCGGCCTTGGTCGAAGTGGAGCCAGGCGGCGCTCTGGGCTGCCTGAGCCAGAACGGTACGCAGCCGGCGGCCGGTGGGTTCGTCGTAGCGGGCTGAGTCGAGCAGGTTGATAGTGACACGCATGGCCGCGCCGAGGAGGTCAGCACACTCCTGAGGGGATGTGTTCGCCAGGCCGGGGAGACGTTCGACGCTGCTCTCCAGCCAGGTGAGCAAGCTTCCGTCGACACGGCGCCCGGCCAGAGCCCCAACGAGGCGTTCGGGTTCGACGCGGGCCCATTCGGTTGCCATTCCGACTAAGGATCCGGCGGCGAGAACGAGGAAGGTACGGCGGTCAGGCTGGTCGAGATCCACCAATAACTCCGTGTGGGCGGCGCGGACGCCGACTGGGCTGAAGGGGAATGGGCGATCGTAGGCGGGGAGCCACCATGGCCATGCCATGGTCCGCCACCGTGCGGAATCGATGCCCAGGACGTCGGCCAGCAGCTCTTGATAGAGGTCGCTTGGGGCGCCTACCCGCCTGTGCTCCCACCGGTAGATGCGACCGCGGTCGGCAGCGATGCGAAGACTGCGGCGTTGCGCGGCCAGGTTCAGGTGATAGGCAAGCTTTTCCATGCTCCACCCGCGTTGCAGGCGCACGTAGGTCAGGGGATGGCATACCGCTTCCGTCGTCATGCACACCCCTCAACTCTCGTGTCTGTACGGCACCGTAGCGACCCGCTTCGCAGAGCGGGCCCACATCGGGGATACAGACTCCAACGGGGTGTGCGGCCCACGGTGGAGGCAGCTCGGGGAGGTTCCGGGCATCTCTCGTCGGCCTGCCGACACCGGCCTTCTGCGCGATGTGCCGGGCCGCCATTCTTCCGGGAGGCGTGCATGAAACACGTACTCGTCACTGGAGGTGCGGGCTTCATCGGCTCGCACTTCGTCAAGCGGATCATCCGGACTGAGGATGTCGCCCGTGTGACCGTCCTTGACGCCCTCACCTACGCCGGTCACATCGAGAACCTGGGCATGGCATTTCTGTCGGACAAACTACGGTTCGTCCACGGCGACATCCGTGACGCAGCTGTTGTCGACAGCCTGATGGCGTCCGGTCCCACAGCAGTGGTGCATTTCGCGGCCGAGTCCCA
>NZ_JBEOUD010000126.1:0-1286 GCF_040303865.1 Streptomyces sp. NPDC094034
GATCACCCTGGACATCGTGGAACAGTTGCGCGCCAAGTACCCGCGCAGATGCGTCAAGTCGGCCGTCCGCGTCGATTACCCGGGCCACCACAACGGCTTCGCCTCCGATGTCACCCTCGTGGCCGAAGGCGCCGGGAGATCACCCCGAGGTCTTTGGAGCTGCGAGGACGTCGAGTTCGTCGCCGAGGTCATCTCGGAGGGCACCGCGCACCACGACTACGGGCCGAAGAGGACGGCGTACGCCACCGCCGGGGTGGCCGCCTTCCTCATCGCCGATCCCCACCAGGGCAAGTGCCGTCTGCACTCCGAGCCGGTGGACGGCGAGTACCTCCGCGAACTGACGGTCGCCTTCGGCATGGACATCGACCTGACCACGCCGCTCGGGCTCGTCCTCAGGACCGGCGACTTCCCCCGCAACTGACCCGCCCTTGCCTTGAGCCCACTCCAAGCCGTTGGCTGGTGACCATGAAGTACACGCAGCTTGGACGCACGGGGCTCAAGGTCAGCCGGTTGGTTCTCGGGACGATGAACTTCGGGCCGCAGACGGACGAAGCCGGCAGTCACGCGATCATGGACGCGGCGCTGGACGCGGGCATCAACTTCTTCGACACCGCCAATGTGTACGGGTGGGGGGAGAACAAGGGCCGGACCGAGAGCATCATCGGGAACTGGTTCGCCAAGGGCGGCGACCGCCGGGACAAGGTCGTGCTCGCCACCAAGGTCTACGCCAACATGGCCGCCGAGGGCGACGCCTGGCCGAACCACGACAAGCTCTCCGCGCTGAACATCCGGCGCGCGGTGGACGCCAGCCTGAAGCGGCTCCAGACCGATCACATCGACCTCTACCAGTTCCACCACGTCGACCGGAACACCCCCTTCGAGGAGATCTGGCAGGCGGTCGACACCCTGGTCCAGCAGGGCAAGATCCTCTACGTCGGCTCCTCCAACTTCCCCGGCTACAAGATCGCCCAGGCCAACGAGGCCGCCGCCCGCCGCGGGGGCACCATCGGCCTGGTCAGCGAGCAGTGCCTCTACAACCTCGCCGAGCGCCGCGCCGAGATGGAGGTCATCCCGGCCGCGCGGGAGTACGGCCTCGGGGTCATCCCCTGGTCCCCGCTGCACGGAGGGCTGCTCGGCGGTGTGATCAAGAAGGAGGTGCAGGGCGGACGCCGTGCCTCCGGGCGCGCCGCGGACACCCTCGCCGACCCGGCCGCCCGCGCGCGCATCCAGTCGTACGAGGACCTGCTCGACAAGCACGGCCTGGAACCCGGCGAGACCGCCCTGGC
>NZ_JBEOUD010000128.1:0-1243 GCF_040303865.1 Streptomyces sp. NPDC094034
GCTACGAGCGCAAAGCCGAACACTTCCTCGCCTTCACCAGCATCGCCTGCACCCTCATCTGCTACCGCAGATTCACCAAATGAGATGACGTCTTAGACGTAAGCGGGGCACTTTGACAACACTCCCCCGGCGGCGCGACATGGCAGCCTGTCACAGCACGCGACGCTCGGGTAGCAGGCCCAGTTCACGTGCAGCGGCCAGGTCCTCATACGCCGCAGTCCGTCCGACATGCGTACCGGGGCGGACGAGCGTCTTGATTACCTGGCGCGTGGAGAGGCCGGCGGGTGCATCCCAGACGATCTGCGCAGTCTTCTCGATACGGGGCAGGTAGGTGCTCCACCATCGTGGCCCCGTACGACGCCGGAGCTCCTTCACAAGGGCGATCTGCGGATCGGACATGACAAGGCAGAGCCTTCTGACAACTGGTGGCCCCCACCCGTCGACGATCCACTCCCAGCCCTTTTCGGTGCTCTTGAAGGGGCCGTAGGGGATCACGGACAGGGCGAGTGGCAGAGCGAGCTTCCGGGCAGAAGCTCGAACTCGGTCCTTCTCCTGGTCTGAAGGCACGCCGCCGACCGTGGTGGCGTTCTCCTGCTCGACGAACCCCCCGCGGTCGACCTCGAGTGCGACGCACATGTCCACGCCCGTCGCGTTGCAGCTCAGCCAGATGCGGAAGCGGGGCGGAAAGAGATGACCGGCGACCTGTACCGGACGGTCCTCGAACCAAGCCTCGTCTCCATCGTGAAGACTGGAGGGCTCGACAATCAAACCTTCCGTCCAGTAGCGATTCATTCGGCTCCCCCGCCACGGTTGTTACGGAGCGCGCCGACCAGCAGCAGGCCAAGAGTTGTCGTCCCGGCGAACGCCATGGCGGCGTCCCGTACTGCCTTCGTGATCGGCTCGGAGTCGGCCTGGGCAAGGATCACGGCTGCGGCGGCCGCGAGCAGCCCGACCAAGACAGCCACCAGTACGCGGTAGTGAGTAGGTTGCACGGATCCACTCTGATGGCATCGATCCGGGCAATCCAGCGTTCCTCGGTCCGCAGAACACGAGACGAAAAAGCGGACAACCCTCTAACCTGCATAAACTCCACCGGCGCCGTTGGAGTCGGCGTGAAAGTGACATGGCCTTTCGTCACCAGCGTCAGCACTAGGTGTATTGATCCGCAGCGTTGTTTACGCGGCTGATCGGGGGCTGGCCTGCGAGTGCGGTGTGGCTGCGGTGGTGGTTGTAGGTGTGGAGG
>NZ_JBEOUD010000129.1:0-1189 GCF_040303865.1 Streptomyces sp. NPDC094034
GAAGGGGATGGCGGTCAGGAAGCCGGTGTCGATGCCGAGGCGTTCGGCGTGGCCGGCGGTGATGGCGCTGTAGAGCAGCTTGCGGGCTTGGTTGAAGACGAATTGGCAGCTCAGGTCGGTGACGGTGGGGGATCGTCCGTCGACCAGGACCATGCCCAGGGACGGCAGGCCGTGGCGGGCGCGGTGGCGCTGGTCGGCGACGAACCGCTCGGCGTGCTCACGGCGCAGCACGGTGGGGTCGTGGCCGGCGTCGGGGGCGTCGGCTTGGAGGAAGACGCCCAGTTCGACGGCGGCGCGGCGCATCTGGTCGAAGGGGCCTCGGGTGCGGGGGCACTGCGGGGATCTGAGCCACTCGGCGAGGTGATCCCAGAGCAGGTCGCGCAGCCACCGCTGGGAAATGGCGGTGATGTCGAAGTTGCTCTGGGCGTTCTTGAAGCGTCGTCCGAAGTGATCGGTTTCCAGGAAGCCGGCGTCTTTGGTGTCTGAGGGGCTGTAGTAGACGCAGCGCAGGCCGTTGATGATCTCCCGGATGATCTTGCGGACTTCGGAGTCCATCTGCTTGCGGGTCAGGTCTTTGAAGTCGGTGTCGTGCAGGTCCATCAGGGACGTGATGCTGCCTCGCCAGCAGTATCTGATGAGATTCCTGATGCCGTTGGTGGTCCACTCGGAGTGCTGTGCGGACTGGGCATTGGCGTGCAGGCCCCACTGGATCTCGGCCCGCAGCAGCGCGGACAGGCAGTGGAGGTTGACCAGCCCTGGCTGCGTGACCGGCTCCGCAGTGGCGCACCAGGCGCGGAATGCCTTCTCGTCGTCGTAGGTCACCGGGAGCGGCTGGCCGTCCTTGAGGGGGCCGCGTGAGTTCTGCGACCGGGCTGCTCCCGGACGGTTGTCGATTTTGTGCCGGTTCAGGTGTTGGAGGCACAGGCCCAGTGAGGTGCAGGCCAGGAAGGGGCACCGTGCCTGGCACAGGCCGTAGCCGGGCAGTGGGTGCTGGGTGCGGGCCCATTGCTCGAACTGGTCTCGGTCCATGTCGGCTGCTTCGCCGTACTGCCACCTGGTCTGGTGTTGCTGGCACAGCCTGGTGGTGGGGCTGATCGCCGGGCGGTCGGGGCAGATCATGCAGCGGCCGTAGTCCACTCCCCGCGCGGCGGGCAGGGCGGTGGCCGCGTCCATGAAGGCGCGCTTGGTC
>NZ_JBEOUD010000130.1:0-1182 GCF_040303865.1 Streptomyces sp. NPDC094034
ACCTGGTCCCCGGCTCAGGCGGCGGCATGGGTGGTCCAGGAGCTTGTCAACCGCGTCACCCAGATCGCCGACGAGCCTCGCGGCCACCACGAACTCAGCCAACGGCTGGCGGAGTCAGGCCTGCTGCCGATGTTCGGATTCCCCACCTCAGCCCGCTACCTGTACACCAAGCGCCCTTCCGAGTCCTACCCCTGGCCGCCGAGCGGAGTAGTCGATCGCTCGCTGGACATCGCGATCTCCCAGTTCGCTCCCGGCGCTGAGACGGTCAAGGACGGACAGGTCCACACGGCAGTCGGCGCAGTCGCGTTCGAGCCGACCGGACGAGCCCCCCGAGCCGTGCAGGAACCGCTCGGACAGCCTGTCCTCATCGGTATCTGCCGCGCCTGCGGACACCTTGCAGAGGACGTACAGGCGCTGCCGGAACAAGAGGACGCCCCACCGCAGCCCTGCTGCGCCTGCGGAACAGCCGACGGCTCCTACCGTGAGATCGAACTGCGCGAACCGGCTGGTTTCTACTCCGGTAAGGCACGCGACTTCGACGGCAACTTCGCATGGAGGGCCAGGTCGCTTGGCCCCCGCACTGCCGCCGACCTTGAGCACGGCGCACCGCTGAAGATCGAGGCACCTGGCATGGTGGTCCACGCCGGCAAGGGCGAGCGGTACGCAGTCAACGACAACGGCGGCCGACTGTTCCAGTTCTCAAAAGTAAGCCCGACCACACGCTGGTCCGGCGCCTATCTGGAAGCCGGGGCGGCCGATTTGTTCCCATGGCTTGCAAAGGACATCGCCGCCGACGAGGAACCGCTCACCACCGCCATCGGCGCCACCCAGCACACGGACCTGTTCCTGCTCGGCCCCCAGGCAAGCGAGATCCCAGCGCTCGGTCTGCGCCTGAACCTCACCTCAGTGCCACAGAGTACCGGCTTCCCCGACGACCGCTCGGGGCGGCGGGCGGCCTGGTACTCGCTGGCCGCCCTGCTGCGCATCGCCGCTGGCTCGCTCCTGCAGGTGCAGCCCAACGAAATCGCATCCGGCATCCACGGCGCAGGCTCCGGCAGCAGCAAGGCACGCACCTTCGCCTTCCTCTCCGACACCCTGGACAACGGCGCTGGCTACTGCACACACCTCGCCGAACGAGAGGTCTTCGAGCAGCTCATGGCGACTGCCAACAGGATGCTGGCC
>NZ_JBEOUD010000131.1:0-1180 GCF_040303865.1 Streptomyces sp. NPDC094034
GGTGACGGCCTTGACGATCTCCAGGCCGTGCTGCCCGACCCGGCCCGCGTCGGCCGCCTTGGCCTCCGGGAGCACCGGGTCGGAGTCCCACACCGCGATCTCGATCATGCCGCTTTCAATCCGCAGGTCCATCAGCACCGGGCCCGGCGCGTACTTGCCGGCATTGGTGACCAGCTCACTGACCACCAACTGACACAAGTCCACGGCGCGCTGGGAGACGTCCAGCCGGTGTTCGGTACGCATCCGGGCGAGGAAGGCGAGGGCCAGGTGCCGCGCCTGGGCGATGCAGCCGCCGCTCCCGTCCAGCTCGATCGTCATCTGGAAAGGCTGCCCGCCGTCGGCCACCGCCGCCTCCCCCGTCATATGCAGACCCTACGACGCCGCGCCGCGCCATGGCCTGGCTTCGCGCGCTTACCCCGCGGGAAAGCAGGTCAGTCCCCTGACGTCACGTCAGCCCCGCAGTCCCTGGCACCATTCCGGACGCCAGGTTCGATGTGCCAGTATCGTCCATGTGACTGAAGGAGCGAAGGCGGGGACGCAAGAAGGCGCGGCAGCCGGCCCGTTGCTGGTGGCCTCCTCCATGACCGGGGGCGTGCGCGTCCTGAGCGTGAGCGGCGAGATCGACCACCACACCGGTGACACACTGCGCGAGGCCCTGGGAGCCTGCACGACCGACCCACCGCGGGTCGTGGCGGACCTCCACCGGGTCTCGTTCATGGACTCCAGCGGCATCAACATCCTGATCAGTGCCCACCGTGCTCTCACCGGGGCAGGCGGCTGGCTCCGCCTGGCAGCACTGTCGGCACCCGTCTTGCGCACGGTGCAGATCGTCGGCCTGGACACGGTCATCGACTGCCACCCCACCCTGGACCAGGCCCTGCACCTCTGACGTCGACTGGCGCACCCGCTGGGCCCTGGGGGCCGCGATCGGCGCGCTGGTCACCGAGCACGCATAAGGGCTCCCGGTCGCCGGCACGACGCTACGCGAGCGGTGGGCGGCCATCGCCTCCGAGCTCGCCGGCCACGTCGCCGCTGGGTCATGCGACGCCGCCTCCGGCCAGCTGACCGTGTGCCCGGAGTCGTCGGCCTGGGCGACGAATGCCCGGGCAGACCCGCATTATCGCCGCCGCCCCCGAGTCGGCCGACCGCACGGTGATGCGCGCACTGAAGATCCTCTGCC
>NZ_JBEOUD010000132.1:0-1176 GCF_040303865.1 Streptomyces sp. NPDC094034
CCGCCGCGCAGGATTCGGTGAGTCCGTACCCCTCATAGACGGTGACGCCCGCGCCCGCGAAGAACAGCCCGAGGCCGAGCGGCGCGAGCAGCTGGAGGAGATCGACGCGTCCTGGTGCCCGAGCTGGCCGGTGACCTGGCAGCGGTGCTTCCACCTGGTCCGGATGCACCTGGACGCCGGTGAGGCGCTGCCCACCGAGACGGGCGACGTCGTGCGCCAGGGCGAGGACCTCGGGCGGTGGGTGCAGTCGGTCCGGCTCGGCTGGGACGAGCTCACAGCCGTGCAGCAGTGGATGTGCGAGCAGGTCCTCGGTATCGAGCCCGCAGCCGAGGACGAGAAGCCCAAGCGCCGTACGCAGGCCGACAAGTGGGCGATGAACTACGAGGCCGCCAAACAGTTCTACGAGCGCGAGGGGCACCTCCTCGTCCCCAGGAAGTGGGTTGAACGGATCGTCGGCGAGGACCAGGAGGAGCGCGAGCACAAGCTGGGGGCCTGGATCGGGAACCAGCGCTCCCGGGCGGCGACACTGACACCGGAGCGGATGGAGCTGCTGTCCGCCATCGGCATGCGGTGGACGTAGGAGAGACCGGGTAAGCGCCAGGCGAGTGCATATACCGCCAGACAGGCGGGCTTGCGCTCACCTCTCCGCAGAGGCCTGGCCTTCAAGATCAGCGTGCCGCTTCCACGGGTAGCTGTCCCAGCCGGCATCCAAAATCGCGTTGCGGCCGACGCTCCTGCCAACGAGAGAAGTATTGAGGGAATATGTCGACGTCAGGGGGTCTCCGTGTCGTTCGAGGAGAACTTGGCTTGCCGAGGTGTCCCTCAGCGTGACAAGGTGCTCGACTTCTGTGGCACTGCAGACGGTGACAGGCATGTCTGTGTTCGGCCGTACTTCCTTCTGGAACGGCGCGTTGGCCGTGTGGAAAGGTTCCATCGTCACAACCAGACCATGTATAGGACGGTCTGCGGGGATGTGCCTGAAGCTGGGGTTTCTGTCGGTGATCAGCGCTGCGGTGGTCTCCAGTTGTTGGTAGGCGTGCTTGATCTGGCGTAGGGCGGCGCTGGTGCGATCCAGCACGCCGAGACGTAGCTGTTGGGTCGGGCGCGTGGACTTCACTTCGACAAGCAGGACCAGGTCGTCGAAGATGACGATCCAGTCGACGCTACGTCGCTCGT
>NZ_JBEOUD010000133.1:0-1152 GCF_040303865.1 Streptomyces sp. NPDC094034
GTCACCTGGGAGGCGCTCGAACGGGCGGGCATCAGGCCCGGAACACTGCGCGGCAGCGACACCGGCGTGTTCGTCGGCATGTCCCACCAGGGGTACGCGGCGGGACCGGTGGAGGGCCGGGACGAGGTCGAGGGCTATCTGCTCACCGGCAACACCGCCAGCGTCGCGTCGGGCCGGGTGGCGTACACGCTGGGGTTGGAGGGGCCGGCGTTGACGGTGGACACGGCGTGTTCGTCGTCGTTGGTGGCGTTGCATCTGGCGGCGCGGTCGTTGCGGGACGGTGAGTGTTCGTTGGCGGTGGCCGGCGGGGTGTCGGTGATGGCGGGGCCGGAGGTTTTCACGGAGTTCTCGCGGCAGGGGGCGCTGGCGGCGGACGGGCGCTGCAAGGCGTACTCCGACGACGCCGACGGCTTCGGCATGGGCGAGGGTGTGGCCCTGCTGGTGCTGGAGCGGCTGTCCACGGCCCAGCGGGAAGGCCGCCGGGTGCTGGCTGTGCTGCGCGGCAGCGCGGTCAACCAGGACGGTGCCAGCAATGGGCTCGCGGCCCCGAGCGGCCCCGCGCAGCAGCGGGTGATCCGTCAGGCGCTCGCCGCCGCCCGTCTGACGCCGGATCAGGTCGATGTGGTGGAGGGGCATGGGACGGGGACGGTGCTGGGTGATCCGATCGAGGCGCAGGCGTTGCTGGCGACGTATGGGCGGGATCGTGGTGCGGGGGAGCCGTTGTGGCTGGGGTCGTTGAAGTCGAATATCGGGCATGCGCAGGCGGCGGCGGGTGCTGCGGGTGTGATCAAGATGGTGTTGGCGTTGGGGCGGGGGGTGTTGCCGGGGTCGTTGCACGTGGGGGTGCCGTCGTCGCATGTGGATTGGTCCTCGGGTGGGGTGCGGGTGCTGGGGGAGGCGCGTGCGTGGCCGGGTGAGGGTCGTGTGCGGCGGGCTGGGGTGTCGGCGTTCGGGGTGAGTGGGACGAACGCGCATCTGATCGTGGAGGAGGCGCCGTCCTCGCCGCGGGAGGCGGGGTCGGTGGAGGAGGTACCGCCCCTGTCGCGGGAGGCGGGGCCGGTGGGTGTGCTGGGGGCGGCGGGTGTGGTGCCGCTGGTGCTGTCGGCGCGTACGGACGCCGCGCTGGCCGCCCAGGCCCGCCGCCTCGCCGAC
>NZ_JBEOUD010000134.1:0-1149 GCF_040303865.1 Streptomyces sp. NPDC094034
GGACGCCTTCGTGGACCACGTCGTACCGATCCTGCGCGCCCGCGGCCTGTTCCGCACCGAGTACGGCCCGCGGCGGACCCTGCGCGAGCGCTACGGCCTGCCGCGCCCCGCGAACCAGCACCTGTCCCCCGCCTTCGCCTGACATTCCCCTTCCGGAAAGGAACTCCCATGTCCCTGGAGATCACCAAGGTCACCGCGCGCATCGGCGCCCGCGTCTCGGGCGTCGACCTCACCCGGCCGCTCACCGAGGCGGAGGTGACCGGCATCCGCGAGGCGCTGAACGCGCACAAGGCGCTGGTCTTCGCCGCCGAGGGCCTGGACGACGCGGGCCAGCAGGCGTTCGCCCGGCACTTCGGCGCGCTGACCACCGCCCATCCGACGGTCGGCGCCGTCGAGGGCGCCCCGCACGTACTGCCCGTGGACAGCGAGCGGGGCCGCGCCAACCACTGGCACACGGACGTCACCTTCGTCCTCAACCCGCCCCAGGCCAGCACCCTGCGCTCGATCACCATCCCGCCGTACGGCGGCGAGACCCTGATCGCCGACGCGGGCGCCGCCTACCGCGACCTGCCCGAACCGCTGCGCCGGTTCGCCGACACGCTGTGGGCCGAGCACACCAACGACTACGACTACGCCGTACCGGACGAGGAGATCGACGCGGAGAAAGCCGCCCACCGCGCCCAGTTCACCTCGATCACCTACCGCACCGCCCACCCGGTGGTGCGCGTCCACCCGCTGACCGGGGAGCGCGGGCTGTTCATCGGCGGGTTCGCCCAGCGGATCGCGGGCCTGTCGACCGGCGAGTCCCGGAAGATCCTGGACCTGCTCCAGTCGTACGTGACCCGGCCCGAGAACATCCTGCGCCACCGCTGGGCGGAGCGGGAGCTGGTCCTGTTCGACAACCGGATCACCCAGCACTACGCCGTCGACAACTACGACGGCCTGCCGCGCCGGCTGCACCGGGTGACCGTCGCCGGTGACGTCCCGGCCGGCGTCGAGGGCAAGGAGAGCTACGCCATCGAGGGCGACGCCTCGCACTACACCCCCGTGCCCGCCCCGGCGGACACCCCCGCCGCCCCCCGGCACCAGCCCGTGCTCGACCCCGCGGTGGCGTAATCGGAGTCTCACTCTCCGAATGGCGGGTGTCCG
>NZ_JBEOUD010000135.1:0-1148 GCF_040303865.1 Streptomyces sp. NPDC094034
CTGACGGATGCGCGGCGACCCAGGCTGCCCAGGGGCCTACGGTCTGCGGTGCGTGACCGACTCGACGACCGCGGCCGCGCGTTCCTCGACGGCATCTCGGCCCTCCTGGCGGCTTCATCGGGTGTCGAAGTAGCGCCGGATGATCGGTTCCAGGTAGTCCGCGTGTGGTCCGGGCAGACCAAGCAGCTCCTGTGGCGATCTGATCAGGGCGATGTCGTCGAGTTCGGGCTCGCGTCCCTGGGCGCGTTCGTCCGCCGTCACCGCGGCGAACGCTGCCCGTACCGCGGTCTCGGTAAGAGCGGGAGCGTGGTAGGTCACGCCCACGCTGCCGTTCTCCCCGCGGGTGACAGCCCACAGTTTGAGCGCTGAAGCAGGCGTGGTGAGGCCGAGCTCCTCGGCCAGCTCCCGCGCGGCTTGGCCGGCCAGGCCGGCTTCGTCCAGGGCCTCGCCGATTGGGGGCGGTTCGACGGAACCCCCCGGCAGCTGCCAGCGGCCGGGCGCGGCCGTGGAGGGCGACATCCGGGCGGCCAGCACACGGCCCTCGGTGGTCGGCTGGACCACGTTCACGAACAGCGAGGGCAGTGCGGAGGCTCCGGGAACGCGACGCAGGGCGTAGTGCCGGTAGGTAACCCGCACCCAGGACAGGCGAATAACGTCCGACTCCGTGCCTGTCAGCTGGGGCGCACGCCGCCACGGGGCCGTCGAAGAGCGCTGGGTTGGCCTGGACTGCCCTGTCCCACACGCGGTCGCGGGCCTCCCTGTGCCCGGACGGCAGCAGCGGCTCCTCGACTTCTACGAGTAGGAGCCGACGAACGTCAAAGAGGTCAACACCCACGGGAGGCAGCGTCTCGGGCACCGGCTCATCGTAGGGGCCTACACGGCGTACGGGATCGATAGCGGTCTCGGCCCGGTGCCTGGCGCGGGCCGCCTGTGGCAGTCGATGGCCCGGACCGTCGCCGCTACCCCGGCGTCCCCGTCAGCACCCTCAGGCCCACTGGATGCCCAGCTTGGCGAGGGCGGCGCGCTGCTCGCCCGTGAGCTTGTCGCGTCTGGCGCGACTGTTCGATAGCCATACTCCCAGTCGTACTGGTACTGGCTCCGCTTCGCTGTCGACGGTGATCTCGACCACCGCGTCGCGGGGTACTGGC
>NZ_JBEOUD010000136.1:0-1143 GCF_040303865.1 Streptomyces sp. NPDC094034
GTCGCCGTGGATGACGCGCAGGGAGGTGAGCAGTTCGGCGAGCGGGGCGTTGCCGCCGCGTTCCCCGATGCCGCCGACGGTCGCCGAGATCCACCGCGCGCCCGCGCGGACGGCGGCGAGGGAGTTGGCGACGGCCATGCCGAGCATGTTGTGCGAGTGGATCTCGATCTCGGAGCCGTCGATCGCGGTGAGGTTCCCGATGACCTCCTCCATCCGCCAGGGCGAGAGGTACGCGACGGTCTCGGCCAGCCGGAACCGGTCGGCACCCGCCTCGAACCCGGCGGCGACGTAGGGGACGAGCCGCTCCTTGGGCGTGCGGGCGCCGTCCTCGCCGCTGAAGGTGACGTGGAAGCCGCGCTCCTTGGCCTGTGAGATCGCCGAACGGGCCAGCGTGTGCAGGAACTTGGCGCTGGGCGAACCGAGCTTGAGCTGCGCGTGCTGCTCGGAGGTCGGGATGGAGTACATGATGTGCCGCACGCCCAGGCGCTCGGCCTCGTCGAGCGCCCTCGCGACCTGCTGCCGGTCGCGCACCACGACGAGCGTCATGCTGCGCTCGGGGCCGACGGCCTCGTGGGTGGCGAGGACGAGATCGGCGTCCTTGGCGCCCGGGCCGGACACCATGCCGACCTCGACGAGCTCGATCCCGGTCTTCACCAGCAGGTCCGCGATGACCGCGGCGTCCTTGGGGCCGAACTCGACGCCGGCCATGTGCGCGGAGTCCCGCAGGGTCGCGTCGGACAGCCGGGGCGGTGCCACAGGGCTGCCCCCGTGCTCTTCTCCTGCCATTGCGTTCTCCTCCTTTTGCAGGGCCGCCAACCATGATGGTCGGGGCGATGTGAGGGGACAACGACTCCGATGTCAGAGCATTGTCAAGGACTGTGAGGGAAAGTCAGCGGGGGTCAGTTCTGTGAATTCTCCGGGGGCTGGTCGAAAAATCTGCATTCCGCGCCTGGAATTGTTCGAATGGTTGGCTACGGTGACCGAGCCTGTTTCCAGCAGATGGGAGTGGAGAGTTCGATGGAAATTCCGCCTTTCCCCACCGGTGCGTGGGCCCGGGAACTCGCCGGCCGCGTCGCGGCACCCACCACCGCCGACCGCACCAAATGCCCCGCCCCCCCACCGAACGACCTCCCCCCCCCCGCC
>NZ_JBEOUD010000137.1:0-1140 GCF_040303865.1 Streptomyces sp. NPDC094034
CCACACCAAGGAGATCTGGGAGGAGACGATCGCCGAGTTCCCGAAGATGTGGCTCCAGGACGAGTACGAGGGCTTCCAGGGCAAGCACTGGCAGCTCCCGCCGCGCAAGATCCTGCCGAAGCCGTACGGGACGTCGCACCCGGCGATGTGGTACGCGGCCGGGTCCCCGGCGTCGTACGCCATGGCCGCGAAGAAGGGGCTCGGCGTGCTCGGCTTCAGCATCCAGAAGGTCGCCGACATGGAGTGGGTGCTGGAGCAGTACAAGACGGCGGTCGCGGACGCCGAGCCGGTGGGGGAGTTCGTCAACGACAACGTGATGGTGACGACGACGGCGATCTGCGCGCCGACCCACGCGGAGGCCATCGGGATCGCGGTGAACGGCGGGCTGCACTATCTGCCCTCGCTGGTCTTCCGCTACCACGACACGTTCCCGCGCCCCGAGGGCTTCCCCGTGTGGCCCGAGACGCTGCCCCCGTACACCCCGGAGTTCGTGGAGCTGCTGATCGAGGAGGAGCTGCTGATCTGCGGCGACCCCTCGGAGGTGCGGCGGCAGTGCGAGCGGTGGCGGCAGGCGGGCGCGGACCAGCTCAGCTTCGGGCTGCCGGTGGGGGTGCCGAAGGAGGAGACGCTCCAGACGATCAGGCTGATCGGCGAGCACGTGATCCCGGAGATCGACACGGACCCGGTGCACCGGACGTCGCGGTTCCGGCAGGCGGTCTGAGGGGGCCCGGAAGCATGCTCGATCACCTCATCAAGGACGTCACCGTCGTCGACGGCACCGGCGGCCCCGCCTACGTGGCCGACGTCGGCATCCGCGACGGCCGGATCGCCGCCCTCGGCCGGATCGACGCCGAGGCCCGCACCGGCGAGGACGCCCGGGGGCTCGTACTCACCCCGGGGTTCGTCGATCCGCACACCCACTACGACGCCCAGCTGTTCTGGGATCCGTACGCCACGCCCTCCCTCAGCCACGGGGTGACGACCGTGGCCGCCGGGAACTGCGGGTTCACGCTCGCGCCGCTGCACCCCGGCCGCCCCGAGGACGCCGACTACACCCGGCGGATGCTGTCCAGGGTGGAGGGCATGTCCCTGGTCGCGCTGGAGCAGGGCGCGCCCTGGAACTGGCACACCTTCGGGGAC
>NZ_JBEOUD010000138.1:0-1126 GCF_040303865.1 Streptomyces sp. NPDC094034
ACAAAAACGGGCGGCTTCGCTCAGCGTCGTTCAGGCTTCGCGCTGCGCGACATCAGCTCCCTGAGCGCGACGACCGGCGGCTTGCCCTCGTGCACGATGCCGACGACCGTCTCGGCGATCGGCATGTCGACGCCGTGCCTGCGAGCCAGATCCAGCACGGACTCGCAGGACTTGACGCCCTCGGCGGTCTGCCGGGTGACCGCGATGGTCTCCTCCAGGGTCATGCCCTTGCCGAGGTTGGTGCCGAAGGTGTGATTGCGCGACAGCGGCGAGGAGCAGGTGGCGACCAGGTCACCGAGACCGGCGAGACCGGCGAAGGTCAGCGGGTCGGCGCCGAGGACGACCCCGAGCCGCGCGGTCTCCGCGAGGCCCCGGGTGATCAGCGAGCCCTTGGCGTTGTCGCCGAGCCCCATGCCGTCCGCGATGCCGACGGCGAGCCCGATGACGTTCTTCACCGCGCCGCCCAGCTCGCAGCCGACCACGTCGGTCTCGGTGTACGGCCGGAAGTACGGCGTGTGGCAGGCCGCCTGGAGCCGCCGGGCCACGGCCTCGTCGGCGCAGGCCACCACGGCGGCGGCGGGCATCCGGGCGGCGACCTCGCGGGCCAGGTTGGGCCCGGTGACGACGGCGACGCGCTCCGGGCCGACCTTGGCGACGTCCTCGATGACCTCGCTCATCCGCATCGCGGAGCCGAGTTCGACGCCCTTCATCAGGGAGACGAGCACGGTGTCCGGGGCGAGCAGCGGAAGCCACTCGGCGAGGTTCTGGCGCAGGGTCTGGGAGGGGATGGCGAGGACGGTGAACTCCGCGTCGCGCAGCGCCTCGGCGGCGTCCGCGGTGGCCCGCAGGTTCTCCGGGAGCTCCACACCGGCCAGGTAGTCGGGGTTGATCCGGGTGGAGTTGACCGTCTCGGCCAGCTCGGGCCGCCGGGCCCACAGGGTCACGTCGCAGCCGGCGTCGGCGAGCACCATGCCGAAGGCAGTGCCCCAGGAACCGGTGCCCATGACGGCCACCCGCACAGGCGTGCTCACTTGCTCTGCTCCTCTTCCTGCGCGACCTTGGCCTGCGCCTGCGTACGGCGCCGCTGCTCGATCCGCTCGCGGCGCGGGTCGTAGGGCGTCTCGGG
>NZ_JBEOUD010000139.1:0-1115 GCF_040303865.1 Streptomyces sp. NPDC094034
CATATCTCCTATCTCCTCATGTCGTGGCAGCAGGCAAGCATCGTAATTCGGGGGCCGGGACTCCGCTGCATCGTCCGGCCGCCTAGGTGTTCATCCGTGCACGAGCGGAGACGGCCTTGGGTCCATGGATCTCTCAGGGTTCTCCTGTAGCCATGCGGCTTCTCCAGCAGGGCTCCGGCTGGATGCCGGGCTGCTGTGCTGGAAGCTGCGGCCTCAGACTCTGGCAGCAGCACGGTCCCGAACAGGGCCGCTCGTCCGCTCGGCCGGGAAGGAGTGTGGGACGTGGCTGTCACGAGCCGATTCCTTCCAGTTCGTCGATCAAAACGGAGGCGCACGTGGTGCAGCGGCCGTCACTGTTTGGGGCGGGCGCGCCGGGGTGTGGGGCCGGGGCATGTGCGGCAGAGCGGCCAGTGGAGGCAGGCGGGGCAGAGGTCTTCGCCGGGGGCAGTTCGGGGGACGCCGCAGCCGGTGCATTCGACGAGGGCCCGGTGGGCCAGGGCCTCGCTCACCGTGCGCGCGGCTGCAGGGGTGGTTGGCTGTGGTGGCGGGGTGTCCCACGGGGGATGGCCGTCGCGGTTGGCGGCCGCGAGGGCGGGTGGTGGGTATGCCTGGGCGGTGCGGAGGCGGGCGGCGATGATCGCGCCGACTGTGGCGCGGACCGGGTGTGGCAGCGGCCGGGCAGCGATGACGTGTTGTAGCTGCTCGCGGCTCCAGCCGGCTTCCAGCATGACGGTCACGGCGCGGCCTTGGTCGGTCAGCGCCTGGCCGGTCAGCAGCAGTTCGGGGCGAGCCGCTCCGAGTTCGAGCAGCATGAGGATCCCCGGATGCATCTCGTCCGCTGCGGGCACGGGCCGCGGGATCGTCGGTGTGCCTGGCTGGTTTGTCCGTACAGGTGGGCGCCTGGTGTGGGGGCTGCGGGGACGGAGGGGTCTGGTGTTCTGCTGGGTGGTCTTCTTTCCCTTGGTGTTCTTAGTGCCGGGATCAGCCGGCGTGGGCTCAGCCAGTCCTGGAGATCCCGACTCTGGTTGTGTGCTGGGTTTTGCGGGTCGGGCTGGTCGGTGATGAGGTACAGCGCTCGGCCGAGCGTGCCGTCGGCGTTGCGGTCGCGGGTGCGG
>NZ_JBEOUD010000140.1:0-1078 GCF_040303865.1 Streptomyces sp. NPDC094034
CCTCCTGGAGCCGGTCGAGCAGGTTCACGTGGATCTCCTCCAGGCGGGGTCTCTGCTCGGGATCTGGTCGTAGGACGGGGCATCTGATGCAAGCGTGCTCATGGGCACAGGGAGTTCCGAAGTCGCGTGCGCAGACGCCCAACGCCACCTTGCGCAGCTCGAAGTGGGCCAGGAAGTCCTGCCACTCCTGCGCGGTGGGCTCGCGGTACTCGTCGCTGGGCCGCAACGATCGGCGGCGGGCGATGAAGGGCCGGTGGTGGCTGATGACGTCCTCGGGGTAGATCGATAATAGTGGAGTCGGGTATTGGAACCGCCCGAATGCCCTGATGGGATGGTCATGATCCGCATGTCTGGATCAGAGAGGCAAGGACTCCTGCCGGGTCATGCAGAGGGTGGGCGCCATCGGTAACGACACGACGTGTGCCAGGGTCGACGGGGTCCGTCTGTGCCCACTCCGGAGACCCGATGCCGATCTCAACTTCCAAACCTGAGGTCGTGGCATAGCGTCGTTCGGTGATGAGCCCCCACGCTTGCGTTCGGACGAGCTTGCCGAGGGCGAGCTCGTCGGCCCAGGTGTTGTTGAAGTACTGGGTCTGGTCTGTCGTGTGAGCGAGCAATTGTCAAAAGCTGTGGATCAGTAGCTGTTCACGCTGTCTCGTGGTTCAGGCGGGTGAGCCCTTCGATGGAGTCCAGGCTTGCCTGCAGGGCGCGGTCCGGGGTCGGTGTGGTGGCGAGCAACAGCACCTGGGCCGCTGGGTGTTCCGGGGCGTAGAGGTCGTCTTCATCGTCGTCGCCGGGGATCGGGTTGGGCTGGATCTCGATCCGCCCGTTGGGGATGTCGGCGAGGTGGTAGAGGCCCCGGTAGTCGCTGTCGCGCTCGGTGAAGACCAGGCCGAGGCGGTCACTGACGAGCCGGATTAGCCCGCCGGCGGTGTGGGTGCTGGTGCCGTAGGTGTGGTGGTCGGTCATGGTGCACCAGACCCTATGCCGCAGCGGTGGCGGGGTGCTCGACCAGTTGGCCGCGTTCGAAGCGGGCTCCGGCACGGACGAGGGCGACGAGGTGGGGTGCGTTCACGGC
>NZ_JBEOUD010000141.1:0-1067 GCF_040303865.1 Streptomyces sp. NPDC094034
AGGTCGCGGACAGGATCGGCGTCGCCATCTCGTTGAAGCCGAGCGCGGTCATCTTGTGGCGGATCGCGGAGATGACCGCCGTCCGCAGCATGATGTTGCGGTGCATGCGCTCGCGGCGCAGGTCGAGGAAGCGGTACTCCAGGCGCCGCTCCTCGTTGACCCCGTCCTCGGCGTTGATGGTGAAGGGGAGGGGCTGGGCCGCGCCGAGCAGCTCGACCTCGCTCACCTCGACCTCGATCTCGCCGGTCGGCAGGTCCGCGTTCACGTTCTCGGTTCCACGCGAGACGACGGAGCCGTCGACGCGGACCGTGGACTCCTTGGAGAGCTTGTCCAGGGCCTCGTAGGCGGGGGTGCCGGGGCGGGCGACCAGCTGCGTGATGCCGTAGTGGTCGCGCAGATCGATGAAGAGGATGCCGCCCAGGTCGCGCCGATTGTGCAGCCAGCCACTGAGCCGGACGTCGGTGCCGACGTCAGAGGCGCGGAGCTGGCCGCAGGTGTGGGACCTGTACCGATGCATCGTCGTTCATCGTCCTTCGTGGGAGCTTCGAGTTGGTGATCGCCCGGGTTGCCGGCCCCGGCTGATCCAAGGGTACCGGCCACCCCAAGATCGGCTCCCCACAGATTTACGGCCCGCGGCCCTACGGTGGCACGCATCGAGCGCATCTTCTTAAATGGGGACAATGCGTACAGGTGAGCCGCTCCCGGCCGTCGGAGACGTCCTCGCCGCCCTCGCGACCGGGCTGTGGCACTGGGACACCGCGGACAAGCTGGTCACCGTGGACGCGGAGGCGGCGCGGCTGCTCGGGCTGCCCGCGGCGCCGGCCACCCTCACCGAGGCCCAGACCCGGGCCCGGCTGCATCCGGCCGACTGGAACGAGATCACCGCGGTGGTGCAGCTCGCGGTCGCCGAGGGCACGCTCGCCGAGGTGCGGGTGCGGATCACGGACGAGGAGGGCACCGTCCTGCGCGTCGTACGCAGCCGTTCGAAACCGTCGTACGACACCGGGCGGCGCGCCTACGTCCTGACCGGCACCCTCCAGGAGGTCGCCGAGCCGGGCCCGGACCCG
>NZ_JBEOUD010000142.1:0-1053 GCF_040303865.1 Streptomyces sp. NPDC094034
TGTATTGATCACGAGCGTTGTTGACACGTGCCGGTGCTTGATCATGGCGAAGACCTCCGGTGTGGTGGAGCTGTCTAGGACTGCACCGCACGGAGGTCTTCGTGTCCCACCGTAATGCCCGGCTGACCGTTCACGGCAGACGGATCCTCATCGAGCGTGTCCACGCAGGCCGCCCGGTTGCGCATGTCGCTGCTGAGATGGGTATCTCGCGGACCACGGCCCACAAGTGGGTCCGCCGCTTCGCCGAAGAGGGTGAGACAGGTCTGCACGACCGCCCCAGCCGGCCTCTGTCAACACCGCACCGCACCGCGGCCGGCCTTGAGGCCCGGATCTGTGAACTGCGCACGGCCCGCAAACTCGGCCCGGCCCGGATCGGCCCCATCCTCGGTATGCCCGCCTCGACCGTCCACCGGGTCCTGACCCGGCACGGACTGAACCGACTGGCATTCATGGACCGGCCCACCGGCACCGTGATCCGCCGCTACGAACGCGACCGCCCCGGCGAACTGATCCACGTCGACGTCAAGAAACTCGGCCGGATCCCCGACGGCGGCGGCTGGCGCGTCCACGGACGCCAGGCGGCCCGGGCCACCCGGCAGGGCGTCGGCTACGACTGCGTGCACTCCGCCGTCGACGACCACACCCGCCTGGCCTACAGCGAAGTCCACTCCGACGAGAAAGCCGCCACCTGCGCCGCCTTCCTGCGCAGAGCGGCAGCCCACTTCGCCACCCTGGGCATCACCCGGATCGAACGCGTCCTGACCGACAACGCCTGGTCCTACCGCAAAAGCACCCTGTGGAAACAAGCCCTGGCCGACCTCGGCGCGACCGGCAAACTCACCCGCGCCTACCGCCCCCAGACCAACGGCAAAGTCGAACGCTTCAACCGCACCCTGCTCGACGAATGGGCCTACCTGCGGCCATACACCACCAACACCGAGCGGACCGCAGCCCTGACAGACTTCCTCCACACCTACAACCACCACCGCAGCCACACCGCACTCGCAGGCCAGCCCCCGATCAGCCGCGTAAACAACGCTGCGGATCAATACA
>NZ_JBEOUD010000143.1:0-1051 GCF_040303865.1 Streptomyces sp. NPDC094034
ATCAGGGACAACACCGACAATGAACCCCCTAAGTTCCTGGCATTGGGAGGGGTCCCCGGGGAAGCTCCCATGTGCTGAGGGCCGGATCCCGGCCTCGGGTGGGTGGGCCCTGCGGGGCTGCGCGGCAGTGGAGTGGGGCGGCCCGACACCGGCAAAGCGACTGACGGTCGGGAAGTGGTCGGGACTCATGCCCCGCTGGTGACAGTCCGTTGTGGGTGACACCTGTGCCCTGGGGCGGACGGGCCCGCCACCCGCCCCCAATGTCCCATTTTGGAAGGGGCTTTGGGAAGTGCTCCGGCAGGTCATGCGTCCTGGGTTCGGTTAACCGGGCCTCATGGCGCATCCCCCCTCCGACCGGCCCACTCGGCGCCTCACCAGTCACACCCGCCCCCGCCGCCCCGGGGTACGTGAGCGATGTGCCGTGGGAACGACTTAACCGAACCTAGGACGCATGACCTGCCCGAGGACCCCGGAATGGCTCGCCAAACTGGTACATACGGGGCAGGTGGCGGGCCCGTCCGCCCCAGGGCACAGGTGTCACCCGACAACGGGCCCGCACAGCGGGGCATGAGTCCCGACCACTTCCCGACCGTCAGTCGCTTTGCCGGTGCCGGGCCGCCCCACTCCACTCTCGCGCAGCCCCGCAGGGTCCACCGGCCCGCAGGCCGGGATCCGGCCCTCAGCACATGGGAGCTTCCCCGGGGACCCCTCCCCCAGTAGGTCCAACACTCTGGGACTTGCTCGGGTAGCGGGACGTTTCCGCAGGTCACAAGGGGTACCCCATGGCGACAGGCACTCAGGTCAAGGCGCGCAGGAAACCTCTGGTCTCCAGAGAGACCATGAAGAAGACCACCGACCGGGGCACAGCCCCTGTCCCTGCTGCACTCGACAGCCGCCCCGAAGTTGACTTGTTGCTGCGTAAGTCCAAGGTCGTTCGCGAGGGGGAGCGTGCTCTCTCCATCCGCGCACAGGAGGAGCGGGGCCGTGCGTGGGCCGAAGAGAACGGCTACCGCGTCCGTAAGGTGTGGAAAGAGAACCTGTCGGCATGGTC
>NZ_JBEOUD010000144.1:0-1051 GCF_040303865.1 Streptomyces sp. NPDC094034
GCCGGCGCGAAGATCCTCGAGGGCTGGGTGCCGGCGGTGCCGCAGTGGGGCTGGGCCCTCATCGTGATGCTGGTGCTGACCGCGTCGAACCTCGTCTCGGTCGGTTCCTACGGCGAGTTCGAGTTCTGGTTCGCCGGTATCAAGGTCGTGGCGATCGGCGCGTTCATCGTCGTCGGCCTGCTCGCGATCTTCGGTGTGCTGCCGGGCGCGCACACCGACAACGCGTCCTTCTCCAACCTCACCAGTCACGGCGGATTCCTGCCGCACGGTCCGGGCTCGATCCTCACCGGTGTCCTGCTGGTCGTCTTCTCCTTCATGGGCAGCGAGATCGCCACCCTGGCGGCCGGTGAGTCGGAGGACCCGCAGCGCGCGGTCACCAAGGCCACCAACAGCATCATCTGGCGTATCGGTGTCTTCTACCTCGGCTCGATCCTCGTCGTGGTCACGCTGGTGCCGTGGAACGACGCGTCGCTGGCGAAGCAGGGTTCGTACGTCGCCGCGCTGAACTCCCTCGGCATCGCGCACGCCGGCGAGATCATGAACGTCATCGTGCTGACCGCGGTGCTGTCCTGTCTGAACTCCGGCCTCTACACGGCCTCCCGGATGGCCTTCTCGCTCGGCCAGCGCGGTGACGCGCCCAAGGCGTTCGCCCGCACCACCTCCCGCGGTGTGCCGATGGCGGCGATCCTCGCGTCGGTCGTCTTCGGCTTCGTGGCCGTGTTCTTCAACTACAAGTTCCCGGACACCGTCTTCCTGTTCCTGCTGAACTCCAGTGGCGCGGTCGCCCTGTTCGTGTGGCTGGCCATCTGCTTCTCGCAGCTGCGGATGCGCCGGATCATCCAGCGCGAGGCGCCGGAGAAGCTCGTCGTGAAGATGTGGCTGTACCCCTACCTGACCTGGGCCGCGGCCGCGCTGATCGTCTTCGTCCTCGGCTACATGCTCACCGACACGGAGGGCGCGAGCAGCGGCCGCAAGACCGTGCTGCTGTCCCTTCTTCGGTGGCCCCGGCGGCTCCGGCATCACAGGACTGCCGTCCTTCGCCCAGGACTAC
>NZ_JBEOUD010000145.1:0-1045 GCF_040303865.1 Streptomyces sp. NPDC094034
AGTCCACCCGCCGTCGGGCGAGCTCGATTGCCAAGGTCAAGCCCACGGGCCCGGCGCCCACCACCACAACCTCGGTTTCCGATGCCATGGCCCTCACTTTCCGCTTGTCCGAACGACCGTCACCTGGGTGGGGGCTTGACGCCGCGGGATGGCTCCGCATCCCGTGGACAGTCGCTCTCCTCTTCGCCTACGGTGGACTGCGGCCGACTTCCCACGGCCCCGTCGTCTACCTCCTGATGCAGCCCCTCCATGGGCGCAGAGCCCCCGGAACCGCCCCCAGCTTCACCATGCGCGCTGGACGCACGGTGGACGCCCGATGGCAGCACCGGACACCCAGGAGGAGCCTCATGGTCCGCACGGTCTTTCGCGAGGTAAGGATCTTCGACGGACATCACGTCCGCACCGACGACACCGTCGTTGTCGAGGACGGTCGCATCGCTGCGATCGGCCGCGGACTCGCTGTGCCAGCCAGCGCCGAGGTGGTGGAGGGCAGGGGGTGCACCCTGCTTCCCGGGCTCATCGACGCGCACACCCACATCGTCGGCGCCGCGCTGCGCCAGGCCCTGGTGTGGGGGGTCACCACCGAGCTGGACATGGCGAACTTCCCGGACAAGATGGCCGCGGCGAAGAAGGAGCAGGACGGCCCGCTCGGTTCGTCCCTCGCCGACCTGCGCTCGGCCTGCTGCGCCGCCACCGTCCCTGGCGGGCACGGCTCGGCGCGCTTCCCGGAGATCCCGACCCTGACCGAGCCCGAGGAGGCCGCCGGCTTCGTCGACGCCCGGATCTCCGAAGGATCGGACTACATCAAGGTCCACTACGACGACGGCCAGGTCTCGGGCCACATGGACGACAGCACGCTTCCGGTGATCCGGAAGGAGACCATGGCGGCGGTCATCGCCGCGGCCCGTGAGCGCGGCATGCTCACCCTTGTCCACACCGGTACCGTGCAGGCCGGCCTCGACGCCGTGGAGGCCGGCGCGCACGGCCTGGCGCACCTGCTCGTCGATCGCGCGCCCGGCCCCGGGTTCGGCGAGGCCCTCGCACG
>NZ_JBEOUD010000146.1:0-1035 GCF_040303865.1 Streptomyces sp. NPDC094034
TGGACACCGTGTTCAGCGCGGTGAAGCCGTCGGCGGCCAGGTAGTCGGCGTACCGGCGCGGCATACCCTCGGCGCCCAGCCAGTGCTGGACGAGGAAGGTGGTGTGGAAGCCGATGAACAGCGTCCAGAAGGTGATCTTGCCGAGGCGTTCGTCCAGCATCTTGCCGGTGAACTTCGGCCACCAGAAGTGGAAGCCGGCGAACATCGCGAACACGACCGTACCGAAGACCACGTAGTGGAAGTGGGCCACCACGAAGTACGAGTCGGAGACGTGGAAGTCCATCGGAGGCGCCGCCAGGATGACACCGGTCAGACCACCGAACGTGAAGGTGATCAGGAAGCCGGTCGCCCAGAGCATCGGCGTCTCGAAGGACAGCGAGCCCTTCCACATGGTGCCGATCCAGTTGAAGAACTTCACACCGGTCGGCACCGCGATCAGGAAGGTCATGAAGGAGAAGAACGGCAGCAGCACGCCGCCCGTGACGTACATGTGGTGGGCCCACACCGTGACCGACAGGCCCGCGATGGAGATCGTCGCGGCGATCAGGCCCATGTAGCCGAACATCGGCTTGCGGGAGAAGACCGGGATGACCTCGGAGATGATGCCGAAGAACGGCAGCGCGATGATGTACACCTCTGGATGGCCGAAGAACCAGAAGAGGTGTTGCCACAGCAACGCGCCGCCATTTGCCGCGTCGAAGACATGCGCACCGAATTTACGGTCCGCCTCCAGGGCGAACAGCGCGGCGGCCAGCACCGGGAAGGCCAGCAGGACCAGCACACCGGTCAGCAGCACGTTCCACACGAAGATCGGCATGCGGAACATCGTCATGCCCGGAGCGCGCATGCAGATGATCGTGGTGATGAAGTTGACCGAGCCGAGGATGGTGCCGAAGCCGGACATGGCCAGACCCATGATCCACATGTCGGCGCCGGCGCCCGGCGAGCGGACCGCGTCCGACAGCGGGGAGTAGGCGAACCAGCCGAAGTCCGCCGCGCCCTCGGGGGTGAGGAAGCCGCCCACCGCGATCATCG
>NZ_JBEOUD010000147.1:0-1024 GCF_040303865.1 Streptomyces sp. NPDC094034
CCGTCCTCGGTCTTGAAGCTGACATGCAGGTCCCGCACGGACAGGAGAGGGGTGCTCATGGATGTCTCTCCTCTAGGCCAGCCGCACGCGCGGATCGATGAAGGCGTAGGTGGCGTCGACGACGATGTTGAAGACCAGGATCATGGTGGCGGCGAACAGCATCACCCCGAGCAGCAGCGGCAGATCGCTGAAGAACACGGACTGCACGGCGAGTTGGCCGAGGCCCGGCAGTCCGAAGGTGTACTCGGTGATGATGGCGCCGCCGAGCAGGGAGCCGAGGTCGATGCCGAAGATGGTGACGATCGGGATCAGCGAGCCGCGCCAGGCGTAGCGGAAGAAGACGTAGCGCCGGGACATGCCCTTGGCACGGGCGGTGCGTACGTGTTCCTCCTGGAGCTGCTCGATCATCGCGGAGCGCGCCATACGGGTGTACTGCGCGGCGAAGATCGTGGACAGCACCACCCAGGGAATGATCAGCCCGGTGAACCAGCTCAGCGGGTCGCCGGTGAAGTCGTTGTAGGCCGGTTTGTCGAACCAGTGGGTCTGGTAGACGAGGATCGCGAGGGCGAGCGGGCCGAGGAAGTAGATCTGGAGCGAGCTGATCACCATGGCCCCGGCGGTGGCCGTCTTGTCGACCAGCGTGCCGCGCCGCCAGGCCGCGAGCAGGCCGGTGCCGAGGCCGACGATCAGGAAGCAGACGGCCGCGCCCAGGGTGAGCGAGACGGTGGTGGGCAGCCGGTCCATCAGGGTCGACCAGACCGGGTCGTTGGTGTGGTACGAGTAGCCGAAACAGGGTGCGGGGCAGGGCCCTTGGGCGAACTGGCTGCTGCCCGCGACGAGGTTGTGCAGGAAGATCCAGTACTGCTCGGTGAGGGGCTTGTCCAGGCCGAGCACATGGTGGATGTTCGCGATGCTGTCCGGGTTGCAGGTCTTGCCGCACATCAGCAGCGCCGGGTCCCGGGGCACCCCGAAGAACAGCACGAACGTGACGATGCTCAGCAGGAACAGGATGACGACGGCACCG
>NZ_JBEOUD010000148.1:0-1019 GCF_040303865.1 Streptomyces sp. NPDC094034
CGTTGTCGCCCTGGCGCATGTCGCCCGGCTGCACCGATCGGTGGATCAGCGATGTGCCGATCTGCTGCGGGCCTTCCCTCGCGGCAACGAAGCCGACGATGACCTGTGGTCCTTTGTAGATCACCGGTTGCTGCCGTGGTGGCTTTGGCGCTACCACGCCGGCCAGCGATTGCTCTGGTTGGTCCGTGACAGATGGCGGGGTTGAGGTGCTGGTCGATTGCGGGAACGACAACGGCCACCGCGTGATCATCAAGGGTTGTGTGTGGACTCATGATGATCGTGCGGTAGCCGCGCACCACAGCATAGACGCCGCCCGATGGCGGGCGATCGATTAGGCCGTGGCCCGGATCGCGGGCCGGTTCCGCCGGGTCGAGCCTCGGGCGACGGCCCGTGCTTACCTGTTCGGACTGCTGTCCGGCGTCGAGCGGAAGAACTGCTGGCAGCTGGCCGAGCAGGCCGGCCACGCCCGTCCCGGGCCGATGCAGCGGCTACTACGAACCGCACGCTGGAGCGCCGATGACGTCCGCGATGATGTCCGTGCCTACGTCGTCGAGCATCTCGGCGCCGACGATGGCGTGCTGGTCGTGGACGCTACCGGGTTCTTGAAGAAGGGCCGCGGTTCGGCGGGTGTGCAGCGGCAGTACACCGGCACGGCCGGGCGGATCGAGAACAGCCAGGTCGGCGTGTTCCTCGCCTACGCCTCGCGTCACGGGCGGGCCTTGATCGACCGTCGGCTCTACCTTCCCGAGCAAGCCTGGTGCGAGGACGCCGAGCGTCGCATCCGCGCGGGCGTCCCCGACCAGGCAAAGTTCGCGACCAAGCCCACTCTGGCCGGACGGATGATCGCGGCAGCGCTGGATGCCGGGGTCACCGCCTCGTGGGCGACCGGCGACGAGGCATACGGCCAGGACCCGGGCCTGTGTGCCCTGTTGGAGTCCCGCGGGATCGGCTACGTGCTGGCCGTTGCCTGAGGTGCACGGGTGGAGATTAACGACGGTCGCACTGCTGCCCGAGCGGAT
>NZ_JBEOUD010000149.1:0-1017 GCF_040303865.1 Streptomyces sp. NPDC094034
GCCGTACCCGCCCCCGCCGCGGCCCGGCTGCTGCGCCCCGAGTCCCCGGCGGCCGCCGCCGAGCTGGCCGCCGTCGAGTACGCCTCGATGGCCCTGATCACCCTCGCCTACCGGCGCGCCGATCTGTCCCTGCCCGAGGGCAGCGGCTTCCTGGTGCCGCCGGTCGACGGACGCACCATCAAGGCCGCCACGTTCGCCTCCCAGAAGTGGGGATGGATCGCCGAGCAGGACCCGGACACGGTCGTGCTGCGCACCTCGGTCGGGCGGTACGGCGAGACGGCGGTCCTCGGCCGGGACGACGCCGACCTGGTGGAGGTGTCCCGGCACGACCTCCGCGAGGCCGCCGGCGTCGACGCCGCGCCGGTCGCGACCCGGGTCACCCGCTGGACCGACGGGCTGCCCCAGTACCCGGTGGGACATCACGCGCGCGTGGCCCGCGTCCGCGAGCACATCGCCAAGCTGCCGGGCCTCGCGGTCTGCGGCGCGCCGTACGACGGGGTGGGCATCCCCGCCTGTGTCGCGAGCGCGAACGCGGCCGTCGACCAGCTGTCCGGTGATCCGCGCGGGGCCGAGGAACTCACGGCCCACCCGGTGCAGAGCCGCCACGGCGGAGCAGGAGAATAGGAACCATGAGTGACGACGCCCCCATCACCGAGTCCGGCCGCATCCCCAACAAGGGCAAGCTGGCCAAGGACCTGAACGATGTCATCCGCTACACCCTGTGGTCGGTCTTCAAGCTGAAGGACGTGCTGCCGGCCGACCGCGCGGGCTACGCCGACGAGGTCCAGGAGCTGTTCGACCAGCTCGCCGCCAAGGACGTGACGATCCGCGGCACGTACGACCTCTCCGGCATGCGGGCCGACGCCGATGTGATGATCTGGTGGCACGCGGAGACCAGCGACCAGCTCCAGGAGGCGTACAGCCTCTTCCGCCGCACCAGGCTGGGCCGCGCGCTGGAGCCGGTGTGGTCCAACATGGCGCTGCACCGCCCGGCCGAGTTCAACCGCTCGCACATCC
>NZ_JBEOUD010000150.1:0-1012 GCF_040303865.1 Streptomyces sp. NPDC094034
GTTGGCGAAGCCGATCCGGTGCCCGGAGGCTTGTTCCGCGTCGGCCTGCAAGGCGGCGAAGGCGGGGGTCGCCGCCGATGTGCCGCCGAATCCGATGAGGTGGAAGGTTCCGGCGTCGGTGAAGCCGACCAGTACGGGCAGTGCCCCGTCACCCTCCATCGCGACGTCGGGAGTCGTGCGGTGCCTGGTGTCGCCGGTGTCGCGGTCGCGCTGGTACCAGGGCTGCGGGAAGTCGCTCGCGCCTCCTCCGCCGCCGAAGGCGAAGACGCCGGGGACGGGTCCCCAGGGCCCCTTGCCGTTGTCGGTGCGGATGGACACCTCGTCGCCCATGCTGGTCTCCCAGGCGTAGTCGCCGTGCCGGTCCAGGGCGAGGGTGGTGCCGCCGACCGAGGTGACCCACGGGGAGCCGCTGGGGAAGTCGGCCTGGGCACGGGTGGTCTTCGGGTCGCAGTTGACGCCGGTCTGAGCTGCCTGGGGCGAGGAGTCGCCGCAGTCACCCGCCGCGAAGTAGACCCCGATGCCTTCGGCGGCGGCCTGTTGGAACAGCAGGTTCCACGCGGCGACCAGGGCAGGGGTGATGTGCCCCGGATCGGAGTGGATGATCTCGGCCCAGGAGTTCGAGATGACGTCCGCCCGGCGGCCGTCGATGACGTACGACTCGGCGTTCATCAGGTCGTTGTCGAGGCAGGAGTTCGCGCCGACGTAGAGGACGTTCGCGTCCGGGGCGAGTCCGTGGGCGAGGTCGATGTCGAGAGCCTGTTCGCCGGCCCAGGTGCGCGGAGGCGCGCACGCGTCGCCGATCTGCCACTGGGAGGGGGTGACCTGCTCGCGGTACTGGCCCGGCCGGAAAGGACGGTCGCCGGTGGCGCGGGCGTAGCGGGCCGTGTCGGCAGCCATGTCCGGCGATCCGTAGGCGTCGACGACGGCGATGGTGGCGCCGCGGCCGGTGGCGCTGCCCCTGCCGCCCGCGCCGTAGGCGTGGCGCAGCTGGGCGGGGGTGTAGGGGCAGGGC